>NZ_JBHWKO010000013.1:0-220862 GCF_042731035.1 Streptomyces sp. NPDC059895 | reverse complement strand
CTGCACTGGTCACGCTACCGACGGCGCAGCCAGGCCCGAGCCCGCCGATCCCACTACAAACGCCGAGGCCACACCCTCCAGATGCGGTTGCAGTACTAGGGCGCGTCCGTCTTCCTCGTGTGCAACTGCCGTGCCACCTCGGCGATCGAGCCCGAAAGGGACGGATACACGGTGAAGGCGTTCGCGATCTGTTCGACCGTCAGATTGTTGTCGACGGCGATCGAGATGGGGTGGATGAGTTCCGAGGCGCGCGGCGCGACGACGACTCCGCCGACGACGATCCCCGTGCCCGGCCGACAGAAGATCTTGACGAATCCGTCGCGGATGCCCTGCATCTTGGCGCGCGGATTGCGCAGCAGCGGCAGCTTGACGACCCTCGCGTCGATCTTGCCCGAGTCGACGTCGGCCTGCGTGTAGCCGACGGTGGCGATCTCGGGGTCGGTGAAGACGTTGGAGGAGACGGTCTTGAGGTTCAGCGGGGCCACCGCGTCGCCGAGGAAGTGGTACATGGCGATGCGCCCCTGCATGGCGGCGACGGAGGCGAGCGCGAACACGCCGGTCACGTCACCGGCGGCGTAGACGCCCGGAGCCGTGGTGCGGGACACCTTGTCGGTCCAGATGTGCCCGGAGTCGCGGACCTTGACGCCCGCCTCCTCCAGTCCGAGGCCCTCGCTGTTGGGGATGGCGCCGACGGCCATCAGGCAGTGCGTGCCGGTGATGACCCGCCCGTCGGCGAGGGTGACCTCGACGCCGTCGCCGACCCGCTTGGCGGACTGGGCGCGGGAGCGGGCCATGACGTTCATGCCGCGGCGCCGGAAGACGTCCTCGAGGACGGCGGCGGCGTCGGGGTCCTCGCCCGGCAGCACACGGTCCCGGGAGGAGACGAGGGTGACCTTGGACCCGAGCGCCTGGTACGCGCCGGCGAACTCGGCACCGGTCACGCCCGAGCCGACCACGATGAGCTCCTCGGGCAGCTCACGCAGGTCGTAGACCTGGGTCCAGTTGAGGATGCGCTCGCCGTCGGGCTGGGCGTCGGGCAGCTCGCGGGGGTGACCGCCGGTGGCGATGAGCACGGCGTCCGCGACGAGGGTCTCCTCGCTGCCGTCGGCCGCCCGCACCACGACCTTGCGCGAACCGTCGAGGGCCTGCATGCCCTCCAGCCGGCCGCGGCCGCGCAGGACGCGGGCGCCCGCGCGCGTGACGGAGGCGGTGATGTCGTGCGACTGCGCGAGCGCGAGCCGCTTCACCCGCCGGTTGACCTTGTCGAGGTCCACGCCGACGACCCGGGCCGACTGCTCCAGCGGCGGGGTGTCGTCGGCGACGATGATCCCCAGCTCCTCGTAGGAGGAGTCGAAGGTGGTCATCACCTCGGCCGTGGCGATGAGAGTCTTCGACGGCACGCAGTCGGTCAGCACCGACGCCCCACCCAGACCGTCGGAGTCGACGACGGTCACCTCCGCGCCGAGCTGAGCGGCCACCAGCGCCGCTTCGTAGCCGCCGGGTCCGCCACCGATGATCACGATCCGAGTCACGTACTCCATTGTCCCGCACGCTCCGGTGCCGTACGTCGCCGGGGGGCCGGGCGGCGGTACGCCCGGTGCCGCGGGGGCGGTGGACGACGCGAGGGACGTGCGCGGGGGGCTGCCGTACCCTCGTCGCATGTCGCTCTACGCCGCGTACGCCGGCAACCTCGACGCGCGGCTGATGACCCGCCGCGCCCCGCACTCGCCGCTGCGCGCGACCGGCTGGCTGAACGGCTGGCGGCTGACCTTCGGCGGGGAGCAGCTGGGCTGGGAGGGCGCCCTGGCGACGATCGTGGAGGACCCCACCGCCCAGGTCTTCGTCGCGCTGTACGACCTCGCCCCCATGGACGAGGAGCCGCTGGACCGGTGGGAGGGCGTGGGCCTAGGCATCTACCGACGGCTCCGGATCCGCGTCCACACCCTGGACGGCGAGGAGCGCGGCTGGACGTACGTCCTGAACGGCTACGAGGGCGGTCTGCCGTCCGCCCGCTATCTGGGCGAGGTCGCCGACGCCGCCGAGTCCGCGGGCGCGCCCCACGACTACGTGATGGAGCTGCGGAAACGGCCGTGCTGACGAGCGCGTGAGGCCCTCGCCTCGAGAGGCCCTCACCTCGTACGTCCCGCCCTCGCGTACGGCACCGTTGGAAACGACAAGACAACGATCGCCGTCCCGTGGGCTCCGTCATCTACGCGCGTAGGCCCTGACCGGCTACGCTCGTCCGCGTGAACGCATCTCTTCTCCCGGACGACATCCAGGGCGACCCCTACGCCGCCGCCGACGCGGCCGCCACGCGCCTGCGCGAACTCACCGGCGCCGAGACCCACGACGTCGCCCTCGTGATGGGCTCCGGCTGGGCGCCGGCCGTCGACGCGCTGGGCGCGCCCGACGCCGAGTTCCACGTGACCGAGCTGCCCGGGTTCCCGCCGCCGGTGGTCGAGGGGCACGGCGGCAGGATCCGCTCGTACCGCATCGGTGACAAGCGCGCGCTGGTCTTCCTGGGCCGTACGCACTACTACGAGGGCCGTGGCGTGGCCGCCGTCGCGCACGGCATCCGTACCGCGGTCGCGGCCGGCAGCAAGACGATCGTGCTGACCAACGGCTGCGGCGGTCTGCGCGAGGGCATGCGTCCCGGACAGCCGGTCCTGATCAGCGACCACATCAACCTCACGGCGGCCTCCCCGATCGTCGGCGCGAACTTCGTCGACCTCACCGACCTGTACTCGCCGCGGCTGCGGGCGCTGTGCAAGGAGATCGACGCCACGCTGGAGGAGGGCGTCTACGCCCAGTTCCCCGGCCCGCACTACGAGACGCCGGCCGAGATCCGCATGGCGCGGGTCATCGGGGCGGACCTGGTGGGCATGTCGACCGTCCTGGAGGCGATCGCCGCGCGCGAGGCGGGCGCGGAGGTCCTGGGCATCTCCCTGGTGACGAACCTGGCGGCCGGTATGACGGGCGAGCCCCTCAGCCACGAGGAGGTCCTCCAGGCCGGCCGCGACAGCGCGGCCCGGATGGGGTCCCTGCTGGCGCGGGTGCTGGACCGGCTGTAAGGGGCCCGCGCCTTCGGCCCCGCCGGGGACGGGGAAGGGCAGGGGTGGTGGGGGCGAGGAGACGCCCGGCACCCGCACCGCACGCACACTCTGAGAGGTTGACCCACGTGCACGACGACGATCTGACCGCTCGCGCCCACGCCTGGCTCGCCGAGGACCCAGACCCGGACACCCGCGGGGAACTCGCCGCGCTCCTCGCCGCCGGCGACCGCGCCGAGCTCGCCGCCCGGTTCGGCGGCACCCTCCAGTTCGGCACCGCCGGTCTGCGCGGCGCGCTCGGCGCCGGCCCGACGCGCATGAACCGGGCCGTCGTCATCCGCGCCGCCGCGGGCCTCGCCGCGTACCTCGTGGCGAAGGGCCGGCGTGACGGCCTCGTCGTCATCGGCTACGACGCCCGCCACAAGTCCGCCGAGTTCGCCCGGGACACCGCCGCCGTGATGACGGGCGCCGGACTGCGCGCGGCCGTCCTGCCCCGCCCGCTGCCCACCCCCGTCCTCGCCTTCGCCGTACGGCACCTGGGCGCGGTCGCCGGCGTCGAGGTCACCGCCAGCCACAACCCGCCCCGCGACAACGGCTACAAGGTGTACCTGGGCGACGGCTCGCAGATCGTCCCGCCCGCCGACGCGGAGATCGCGGCCGAGATCGCCGCCGTCCGCTCGCTGGCCGACGTCCCCCGCCCGGACTCCGGCTGGGAGACCCTCGACGACACCGTCCTCGACGCCTACCTGGCCCGCACGGACGCCGTCCTCTCCCCCGGCTCCCCCCGCACCGCCCGTACCGTCTACACGGCGATGCACGGCGTCGGCAAGGACGTCCTGCTGGCCGCCTTCGCACGGGCCGGGTTCCCCGCGCCCGACCTCGTCGCCGAGCAGGCCGAGCCCGACCCGGACTTCCCGACGGTCGCCTTCCCCAATCCGGAGGAGCCCGGCGCCATGGACCTGGCCTTCGCCAAGGCCCGTGAGACCGGCCCCGACCTGGTCGTCGCCAACGACCCGGATGCCGACCGCTGCGCCGTGGCGGTGCGCGACGGCGACGCGTGGCGCATGCTGCGCGGCGACGAGGTCGGCGTGCTCCTCGCCGCCCACCTGGTGGACCGCGGCGCCCGCGGCACCTTCGCCGAGTCGATCGTCTCCTCGTCCCTGCTGGGCCGGATCGCGGAGAAGGCCGGGCTGCCGTACGAGGAGACCCTCACCGGCTTCAAGTGGATCGCCCGCGCCGACGGCCTGCGCTACGGCTACGAGGAGGCCCTCGGCTACTGCGTCGACCCCGAGGGCGTGCGCGACAAGGACGGCATCACGGCCGCCCTGCTCGTCACCGAGCTGGCCTCCGTCCTGAAGGAACGCGGCCGCACCCTGCTCGACCTCCTCGACGACCTCGCCGTCGAGCACGGTCTGCACGCCACCGACCAGCTCTCGGTGCGGGTGGAGGACCTGGCGGTGATCGCCCGCGCCATGGAGCGACTGCGCGAGCGGCCCCCGACCGGGCTCGCCGGCCTGCCGGTCGTCCGCGCCGAGGACCTCACACGGGGCACGGACGGACTCCCGCCGACGGATGGCCTGCGCTACACGCTCGACGGCGCCCGTGTGATCGTCCGGCCCAGCGGCACGGAGCCGAAGCTGAAGTGCTACCTGGAGGTCGTGGTCCCGGTCGCGAAGCACGCCGACCTCCCCGCGGCCCGCGCCGAGGCGAACAAGCTGCTCACGGCCGTCAAGCGGGACCTGTCGGCCGCGGCCGGCATCTGACCCGCGCCCGCGCTCCCGGTCCGCACCCGCTGGTGCGCGGGTGGGGGCGGCGGTCGCGTGACCGGCGTGCTTCGGCTCCCGCGTGGCCCCTCTGTGGCCGAGCGGTCCTGGTTCACGGGGAGTTGGTGTGCCGCATGCTTCTCGGCTGCCCGGCTCGCGCCCGCGCGTCCCACCCTGGACGGGAGTGCGGATGTGCTCCTTCCCCCCTTGGACGCCTCCGCCTCGCCGGCGTCCCGCGCCCCCCTGCCCGGCGCAGGCGGGACACCGGGCAACGGCCCGGCACGGGGTTCAGCCCGCCGCGGACAGCTGAACCCGGTGCCGGGTTCGCCCCCGGCGGGCGGGCCGGCTCACACGCGCATGAGGTAGCTGAAGCCCGTGTCCGGGCCGACGCAGGACTGCAGCGTGAGGTCGCCCCAGTAGAGCCCGTGGGACGGGGTGCCCCGGCCGGGGCTGACGTAGGTGGCGTACACCCGGTACCGGAGCGTGCCGCGCGGTGTCGTGGCCGACACGATCGTGCCCACGGGGAGCCGGGCGAAGCGTGCGAAGCCGCAGTGGTCGTGGCCGACGACGACGGCGGTGCGCAGCGCGTAGCCGTCCTCCGTGCCCAGGTCGGGCCCCGCCCACTGGACGGCGTCGCGGCACGCGTCCACCGCGTCCTGCCCGCCGCGGACGACCCGCGCCGACCAGGAGCCGATGTGCAGGGTGGTCGAACCGTCCCCGCCGCGCCCGCCGGACGTCTCCGAGCCGGTCGTGGCGGACGCCTCGGGCGTCGGCTCCGGCGACGGCCGGGCCGGCCCGTCGGTGGGGCCCGGCGACACCGACGCGGGTGCCGTACGCGGCGGGCCCGTCGGCGCGCCCCCGGGTGACGCGGCGGCCGTGTCAGGGGACGGCGGACGCGCGGGGGCGAGGCCGTCGGCCGGGGTCGTGGGGGTGCGCTCGGGTGGGACGGTGCGGGCCGGTGTCCCGGGGGGAGCGGTTCCGGGCGGAGCGGTTCCCGTCGGGCCCCGAGTGCCCGGTACGGCGGGTGGGGCGGAGGGGGCGGCCGCGGGCGGCCCCGCCGACCGCTCGGCACCCGCGCCGGGGACGGCACAGCCCGCCAGGGCCACGGACACGACGACGCCCAGGGTGGCGGCGGCCGTCGCCCGGCGGCGGCGCACGATGCCTGTCATCCGGTGCCCCTACCCGAAGCGCCCGGTGACGTAGTCCGTCGTGCGCGGGTCCTGGGGACTGTGGAACATGGCGGCCGTGGGGCCGTGCTCGACGATGGCACCGGGGGTGCCCTGCTCGGCGAGGAAGAACGCGCACTGGTCGGAGACGCGGGCCGCCTGCTGCATGTTGTGGGTGACGATCACGATGGTGACCTCTTCGGAGAGTTCGTGGATCGTCTCCTCGATGCGCCGCGTCGAGGTCGGGTCCAGGGCCGAGCACGGTTCGTCCATGAGCAGCACCCGCGGTCGTACGGCCAGCGAACGCGCGATGCACAGACGCTGCTGCTGACCGCCGGAGAGCGCGCCGCCGGGCTGCCGCAGCCGGTCGCGGACCTCCTTCCACAGACCCGCCTTCGTCAGGCACTCCTCGACGAGTCGGTCCTTGTCCTCGCGGCCCGCCTTGATGCCGCCCAGCTTCAGACCGGCGGTGACGTTGTCGTAGATCGACATCGCCGGGAAGGGGTTCGGCTTCTGGAAGACCATGCCGATCTGGCGGCGGGCGTGGGTGATGCGGCGGCCGCGGTCGTAGATGTCTTCGCCGTCGAGCAGCACCCGGCCCGCGAGGGAGGCGGAGCCGATGAGTTCGTGCATGCGGTTGAGGATCCGCAGGAAGGTGGACTTGCCGCAGCCGGACGGGCCGATGAGTGCGGTGACCTGGCGGGCGGGCATGGTGAGCGACACGCGTTCCAGGACCTTGTGGTCACCGAACCAGGCGGAGAGGGAGTCGGCTTCCAGGGTGGCGGGGTCGCCCTGGCCGGCTCCGGCGAGCGGGCCCGCCGTCACGCGGTCCAGCTTGATCGTGGGGTCGGGGGCCGCGTCGACGAGCGTGTCGGTCGTGTCGGACATGATGGGGTGAACTCCTCGTCGGTCATCATCGGTCATCGTCGGTCAGAGCAGGTTGGGCAGCAGACGGGTGACGGCGCCGGAGACGGCGAGGCCGAGGGCGGCCAGTACGGGGACACCGACGATCCACGTCTGCCAGCGGCCCCAGGCGCGGGAGGCGGCCATGGTGAGCAGGGCCGCGCCGAGCAGTGCCTGCGACCAGAGGAAGACGGGGAGCCATGCGGCGCTCTCGGTGCCCATGGCCTGCTCGGAGTCGTCGATCCAGCCCGCGGCCAGCGGCCTCGGGGGGCTGGGCTGCGCGTCGCTCGTCAGGGTCGCGTCGACCCGGACGGTGCCGGAGGGGGTGTAGGGGCCGCCGTCGGCGGTGATGAGCGTGAGCCGGCCCTGGCCCTGCTGGAGCGTGGCCGGCAGGGGGTCGCCCTCGCGCCGGATGCCGGAGACCCTGTAGGTGGCGGTGCCCTGACCGGTCGTCACGCGGATCTCGGCGCCGACGGGGAGTCGGTGCAGATCGTTGAACGGGCTGCCGTACCCCCACTGGCGGCCCATGATCACGCTGGTGCCGGACTGTCCCGGCAGCGGGGTGTCCCGGCGGTGGCCGGGGCCGGACATCAGCACCCCGGAGGCGGTGCCCTCCCCGACGACCTCCCGCAGGCCGAGGGCCGGAATGCGCAGCAGGGCGACGGGCGCGCCCGGCTCCAGCATCTCCCCCTCGTACGTCCGCTGGCCCACGGGTGCGATGCCCAGGGCGAGCTGACGGCGCAGTTCGTCGTAGGAGGTCTGCTGGTCGCGCGCGTGCTGGAGGTGGCCCACGACGGTGAGGTCGGCGGCGAAGCCGAGCAGCAGGGCGGCGAGCACGCACAGCGCGGTCCCGGCGAACGCGAAGCCGGGGCGCTCCGCCCGCGGTGGCCGCGAGACGGGTTCGGGCCCGGGTGAGGGCACCGGCACCGGTGGCGCCTCGGCCGGCGGGGGCGGGGTCAGCACGGTCACGGGGAGCGCTCCTGTGAAGAGGTGTGGGGTGGTGGAACGGAGGCGCGGGCGGCGGGGTGCAGACCGCCGCCCGCGCTCCCGACCGTCACGCGCGGGGTTCGCCGAAGGTCAGCAGTCCGTTGCGGCGGCCGAACCGTACGAAGCCGACGCCCGCGGCGAAGAGGACGACGGCGCCGATGCCGGAGAACAGCGCGATCTGGCTGCCGGTGGCGGCGAGGCCGCCCTGGGCGGAGGTCCCGCCGGAGCCGGTCGCGGAGCCGGTGTCGCCCGCGGTGGTGCCGGACGTGGTGCCGGTGGAGTCGCCCGAGGCGTCGTCGGTCGGATCGGCGGAGGCCTCGTCCGTGGGGTCGTCCGTGGGGTCGTCGGTGGGGTCGTCCGTCGGGTCGTCGCTCGTGGTCGGTGACGGCGAACCGGTCGACGGTTCGGGGACGGTGAAGGCGGCCGTGGTGAAGTTCGCTCCCGTGCCGCCGTTCACCTGGCAGTCGTTGCCGGCCGCGGTGAACGTCCAGGCCGCCCGGCCGGCGACCGCGTCGTCGGGCACGGTGAGGGACGGCCAGGTCACCACTCCGCTCGCGTCCGCCGTGGCGGCCGGGAAGGCGGCGTCGTTGCCGCTCATCGTCAGCGCGTACGACGTGGCGGGCGTGCATCCCCGGACGATCAGCTTGACCGTCTGGCCCCGCTGGAGCTCCGGTTCGGCGGGGAGCCGCTGGTCGGAGGCGTCGCGGATCTCGTAGTCGGCGGGGTACACGAGCACGGTGGCGGCCTCGGACTCCGATGCGCCCCACTCGGCGGTGTCGGCGGGGGTGAAGCGGGCCGTGACGTCGTGCCGCCCCTCGGCCAGGGTCGCGGTGGTGAACTCGGCCTCGCCGTCGGCGACGGTGGCCTGGCCGAGCGTCGTCCCGCCCTCCAGGAAGGTGACGGTGCCGGCCGCCTCGGCCGGCGAGACGGTCGCCGTGAGCGTGACCTCCTGACCGGGCTCGGCGTCGGCGGGGACCGCCGCCACGGTGAGGCCGGTGGCGCTCGCGCCCTCACCGACCACCCAGGTGTCGCCGGTCACGGTGATCTTCTGGGACCAGTACGGATCGCCCGGGACGATCGACTCGGGCGGTACGGCCCAGTCGAAGTTGTCCACGCACCGGACGCGCAGTTCGTAGGTGCCGTCGCCCGTGACGACGTTCGCCAGGCTGTTCACCGACAGTCCCGGGTTGTCCGCCGCGGCCAGGGAGATCGCCGAGGTCGGCGCGGTGTAGGGCCCCTGGTGGGTGATCCCGCTCAGCGCCGTCGCCTCGCTGCCGTCGGCCTTGACCACGTACAGGTTGAGGACGCTGTTCCAGTTGATCTCCTCGAGGGTGACGTCGGGGCACGTGCCGGGGATCGCGAGGGAGCCGCCCAGGGGCTGCGGGTCGCTCAGTCGGCCGGTGCCGGGTGTCAGGGTGAACTCGCCGACGGAGGCCGCCCGGGCGGGCTGGGGCCGGGACACGGCCAGGGCCAGCAGGCCCACGACGAGCAGGGCGCAGGCGGCCAGGACGGCGGCCGTTCTTCGGAAGGGATGGAGCACTGTCATTTCGCGGCCCCCCGGGGTCGGTTGACGGGTCTACAGGGACAGCGCGTGGGGCCGGGCACCCCTGGAGGTGCCCGGCCGTTGCGCGGGGATCAGACGGCGGTCACGGACTACCGCTCGCCGGTCAGGGTCGTGGCACCGCAGTTGCTCACGGTGCCGAAGCCGTAGTTGGTGATGGTGGAGGTGGCGGCGCAGACCTTCGAGGCGGAGCCGACGAAGGTCTCGGCGATCACCGAGTTGCCGAGCTTCGTGGTCGGCACGACGTTGTAGACGTCACGGAGGAAGTCGGTGGCGAAACCCGTGTTGAGCGCGAGGGCCGTGCCCGAGCCGGTGGTGGGGGCCAGGCCGTTGACGCTGCGCAGACGCGACTCGCCACGGCGGTTCGGGACGTCCGAGAAGCCCTTGCCCTGGGCGATCCACTGGGCGATCGAGTACGGCATCAGCTGGCTGCCGTTGGCGATGGCCGTGCCGTCGTGCTCCTGGATGCCCTGGGTGACGCAGGAGCCGACCTGGGCCTCGGTGATGCCGATGGCCGACAGCCAGAAGGTCCGGGTGCCCGAGCCGGTCTGCGGCAGCAGCGGCTGCACCGTGACCGTGGCGCCCGAGGCGTCGGTGTAGGTGCAGTTGGTGTAGATGCTCGCCAGCTGCGCCTTCGTCAGGTTCGTGGGCACCGTGCTGCCCAGGTCGGTGGCGTAGGTGACACCGTCCTTGGCGTAGGGGATGAAGGTGAGGTCCGCGGTGCTGGTGTCGGCCGGGCCGCGCGAGGAGCGGGCGAAGTCGACGCAGTTGGTGCCGGCGGTGAGGTCGTTGTTGAGCGCGGTGATGCCGGCCGAGGAGCCGTTCGGGCGGTTGATCGTGCAGTTCGGGGACGTCGCCGGGTCCTTGGTGGTGATCGTGGTGGAGCCGGTGGCGTTGTAGGACGCGATGATCTTGCCGTTGGCGTTCGTGACGACGTCGCCCAGGCCGTTCAGGACGTACTGCGTGGTGTCGGAACCCACACCCGCCAGCTGACGGTATTCGGTGGTCGAGCCCGGGTCCGCGGAAGCCGGAGCGGCCAGGATGCCGAGACCGAGAGCCGCGGCACCGAATGCGGCGCCGACCTTGACGCGGGACATGACGCTCATTTCTGAACCCCTCGTTCTTGTTTTCGAAGACTGGATGTTCAGGCTGAATCCGGATTGTCTTGCCGCCGACCCGTCGATCGGCCACCGATTACATTTCCAGGATTTCCGCACGATGACCAACGAATTGCCCATGAGGGAAAGGTTAAGGGGAGATTTCCTGGGTGCCCCCTAGAGAGACCGCCGTTGGGCGAGGTGCAGCATCACCGGACCGGAAAGTCCGGCCGATCCACCCAGGAACAGAACGATGAGAAGAACCCAGCGGATGATTCCCAGAATCTCTCCCGGGGTGGTTCCGCTTCCGGAATTCGCGACGTTCTGCCCGGGTCCAGGGGAGGCTGGGGAGGAGCCGTCCGAGGGGGCGGACGCCGGTGTGGTGGAGCCGGCGTCGCCGCCCGCCGCGCCGTCGGACACCTCCGCGGCGCCGGCGCCGGAGGACGCTGCCCCGGCGGCGGCTCCGGAGCCGGATCCCCCGGTGCCGTCCGGGTCCGACGCGTCGGACGACGGGTCGGTACCGGTGCCGCCGCGTTCCAGGGCGAGGGCCGCGGTCTCGGCCTGCTCACGCTGCTCCGCCGGCAGCGGCGCGTATCCCGGGGGCAGTTCGCCCGCGGACAGGCCCGGTGTCTGGCCCGCGCCGGCGGCGTACCTGATGAACTCCGCGTAGGCCTCGCGCGCCTCGGCGTCCTGGTTCACCGAGGCCGCGGCGTAGGCCACGGCGGTCAGCGGGTACGCCTGCCCCTCGGCCAGCGCCGGATCGGGTTCGAGCACCGACGCGTCCACGGACGACGGCCGCATGGTGCCGACGGCGGCCGTCAGCGTGCCGGTCGAGGGCCGTACGAAGGTGCCGTCCGCGTTGCGCAGGGCCGCCGTCCGCAGTCCGTAGCGTTCCGCTGAGGCGGTGTCGACGATCGCCATCACGGCGTGCCGGCCCGACCAGGGCACCTCGTTGACGAGCTTGGGCGGGGCGTTGTTCCCCGGCTCCCACTTGACGACGTTGTTGTTGTTCCCCCGGCGGGTGCGCAGCGCGCCGTCGTGCAGGTCCGCCGTGTACGGGTCCAGGTCCGTCACGGCGTAGGTGAGGGGCGGCTCCCCGTTGGCGAGGGCCGGTGACGTGGTGGGATCCACCTTGGGGAAATCGGTCAGCGACGCGGCCTCCGCCAGATTCAGGTCCTGGTAATAGCGGTTCACCTTCATTCCCCAGGGGTCCGCCGTCCCGGAGAGGAAGTCCCGGGCGTCCTCGTCCGACTGGAGCCAGTTCCAGACGAGCCGCGTGGTGTCGGAACTCTGCAGGGGAACCATGAGGCTCGTCGGCTGCCCGCTCAACGCCGGGAATTCAGGGTTCAGCTCCTTGAATTCCGGATCCTGGTGGAAGAAGGCGGGATTTCCGTCGAGGTAATCCGGAGCGTCGCCCAGTGTCACGTCCTTCGTGTAGGAGTGGGTGAGCATCTTGGCGACGAGCCGTGGCGTCAGTTTCATGTCCTGGACCAGGCCGGACGCGCTTTCCATGAAGAACGCGATCGCCAGCCCGGACACGGCCACCGGCGCGTGCACGACCTGCGCGCCGCCCTCCGTCGGGGCGACCGGGTCGACGGTGAGCCCGAGGACGGGCGTCTCGGCGGTCGTGGCCAGCACCTGGCTCCTGGCCGGCTCCTCCCCCGACTGGGTGAAGGCGAAGGTGCTTCCCGTGGACGAGCACAGTCTCGGCTGCCAGGAGGTGATGGCGTCGGTGGCCAGTTCGGAGCCCGCCGTGGGCCGCTCCGGCTGCCCCTGCGGGCAGAACTCGTCGACGGGCAGGAAGTCCAGCCGGACGGCCATCCGCTGGGCCCAGTTCGTCGCGGACAGGGGCGAGCCGTCGATCTTCCCGTCCTCGCCCGCTCCCGTGACGTCCGTGCCGTCGCTGTTGTGCGTGCCCCGGGGCACCACGACCAGCCAGCACGACCGCGGTGCGGGGGTGTCCCCGGCAGCCGCCGTGTTCACGCCGCACCCCAGGTGGGGCGCCTGGATCCCGTCCTGCACCTCGAAGGTCACCTCGCCCGTGCCGCCCGCGAAGGTGCGGTTGGCGGGCTGCTCGTTGGTGTCCAGCGGGCCGAAGTAGGTCTTGTCCGTGGCGGACGTGGTGGGCGGGAGGTCGCCCGCGGGGCGGAACGGCACGAACGCGTTCGGACCCGTGTACTGCGTCTCCTGGGGGTCGGCCGCCGCGGAGAGCGACCGGCCGTCCACGCCGGTGCCCGGAAGCGGAACGCCGGATCCGCCGTAGACGCACTGCTCCCGCGTGGGCCCGCTCGGGTCGTCGCCCCAGCACTGCATGATCTGGAGGAAGTCGGTCCAGAACACCGTGTCGTTCGTCGTCGGCGCGCCCCCCTCCCAGCTGATCCGCACCCCCTGCGTCCGCAGGTTCCTCGTCTGGTGGACGGTCACCTTCAGCCCGGAGAAGTCGTCGTATCTGCCCTTCTTCCCCGTCACCGTCACCGCGGAGTCCTCCGCCGCGCCGTCCGCCGCCGCGGCGGGCGTCGTGGCGGGCGGCAGCGGGAGCAGGGCCAGCACGACAGCGGCCAGCAGCGCGCCCACGGCGACCACGACGCGCGGCCGGAACCGGGTGGCGGCGCGCGACCGGAGCCGGGTGGCGGCGCGCGACCGGAGCCGGGTGGGGGCGGTCATGCCGCACCTCCGTTCCGGCGCGCGCGGTTGGCCATGACACGCCCGACCAGCGGCGGTCCCACGACCACGCCGAGCAGGAGGACGGCCGACAGCGCCATCAGCGCGGTGCGCAGGCCGAGGGAGTCGCCGGACGCGAGGGAGACCGGGACGGCGGCGACGGAGGTGTCGCCGGTGGCCTGGTCACCGCTGAGCACCTCACCGGTGTCCGGGTCGACGACGCCGCCCCCGGTCGTCGACGCCGCCGTGCCCCCGGTACCGCCGCCGGTCGTGGTGGCGCCGCCGGTCGCGCTCGCCGAGCCCGTCCCGCCCGTCGCGGCGGTGCCGCCGGACGCCCCGGAGCCGCCGGTCGAACCGGACCCCGTCGAGCCGGAACCGCCGCCGCTCCCGTTCGTCGCGGTGGACTGCCGGGCGCCGCCGGTGCCGGTGGCGCACTGGTCCGCGCCCTTCTTGTCGCAGGCCTGCGGATACGGGGCCTTCTGGGCCAGGAGGTTCTTGCCGTCACTGGAGAACGTCGGGTTGTTGCACTTCTTGATGTCGATGTTCTCCGCGACGGCACCGGGGATCCTGCGCACCTGCTCCATGGCCGCCTCCACCAGGTTGATCGGCAGCGGCGAGTAGCCGAGCCGGTCGGCCTGCTGCTGGCCCTCGCAGAGGAAGTAGTTGCTGAACGCGCTCAGCGTGCTGCCCTTGGCCTGGGTGAAGCCCATCTCCTCCTTGGTCGGGATGATCATGTAGCTGTAGCTGGAGAGGGGGTAGGTGCGCCGGTCGTCGAACGCGTAGACCCCGTCCAGGTTCTGGGTCAGGTAGTTCGCGGAGCGCGGGTCGTCGTTGATCCTGGCCCGGGTCAGGGCGACGGCCACGCTGGAGGCGGTCGGCTCGACGTAGTAGCCGGACTTGTTGAGGACCTTGGCCACCGGGAAGCCGGCGTTCGTGGCGTACGAGTACTCGACGTAGGTGATGGCGCCCTCGGCCTGGGGCTGCTTGGTGTAGCCGGCGACGCCGAGCGAGCCGGACTGGGCGACGAAGCCGGAGCCGGGGATGTTGGGGAAGTACGAGGTCAGGCCGCAGGGGGTGGGCTTGCCGGCCCGGCGGCAGTAGTCGTTCCACAGGCTGCCGTGCTGCTTGGACATCCACAGGGTGAACTGCGCGGTGGTGCCGGAGCCGTCGGAGCGGATGACCGGGACGATACGCCGGGCCGGAAGGGCGAGCTTGGGGTTGTCCGCCTTGATCTCCGGCGCGTTCCACATCGTGAGCCTGCCGGTGAAGATCTTGGTGAGGACATCGCCGGACAGCCGGAGGTTGGTGACCCGCTTGCCGCCGATCTTCAGGTTGTACATGAACGACGTACCGCCGGCCACGATGGGCATGTACGCGAACTTGCGCTGTGGCGGGGTGTCCGTCGCGCCGAACTCGGTGAGGCCGTAGGGGATCTCGGACACACCGAAGTCCGACGTGCCGTTGGCGAACTGGGTACGGCCGACCGTCGAGCCGACCGAGGAGTAGTTCACGGTCATGCCCTGCTGGCGGACGTTGCGGCGCCACTGCTCGATGGCGTTGGCACTCCAGGTCGAGCCCGAGCCGCTGATCTTCACATGGGTGGCGGCGGCGGCACCTGGCGGATGAAGGGCCAGCAGCGCACACACCAGGGCGACGACCAGCGCCGACGCCTGGTACACACGCACGGCGCGCGGACGACGGACAGGTGCGGGGATCACGTGGTGCTCCTCGTCGATGCGGAACCGGTCGGTGCGGAACCGGTCGATACGGGGTCGGTCGATTCGGGGCCGGCCGGCAGGGGGCCGGCCGTCGCGCGCGCGGCGAAGCGCCGGGCGTCCCGGCGGGACGCCCGGACCCGGCGGTGTTCCTGACGGCGGGTCAGCCGGCCCGGTCCGCGTCCGCCGAGGATGCGGGCGATCACGAACAGGACGAGCACCAGCACCAGCAGGACCGCCGCGGTGCCGAAGCCGCGGGCGATGTACGAGGGCTCGGGGGACTTGACGAGTTCGAAGGCCGCCAGCGGCAGCGACACCATCGGGTCCCGGAGCGGATCGGTGTTGAGCTCCGCGGTGAAACCGGCGGTCAGCAGGACCGGCGAGGTCTCGCCCACACCGCGTGCGGTGCCCAGGATGACGGCCGTGGTCAGCCCGGACCGGGAGGTGGGCAGCACCACGTGCCAGACGGTGCGCCACCGCGAGGTGCCGAGCGCGTACGACGCCTCGCGCAGGGTGCCGGGAACCAGCCTGATCACCACGTCCGAGGCGCGGATGATGATCGGCAGCATCATCACGGAGATCGCGAGCGCGGCGGCGAGGCCGGACCGGTCGAAGCCGAGGCCCAGGATGAAGGTCGCGTAGATGAACAGACCCGCCACGATGGACGGCAGCGCGGTCATCGCCTCGACGATGGTGCGGACGAACCGGCTGAAGCCACCGGGGACCTCGTTGAGGAAGACCGCGCACACCAGTCCGGCCGGAATGCAGATCACCAGGGCGATGGAGATCTGCCACAGCGTGCCGACGATCGCGTGCAGGATGCCCCCCACGCCGAGCGGCTCGACCGGACCCGCGTCGGCCATGGACTCGGTGTAGAAGTTCAGGTGCGGCAGCGCCTCGCGCCCCTCGTACAGGGTGTAGACGACGACGAAGGCCAGCGCGGTCAGCATCACCAGCCCGAGACTCTGGACCACCACGGCGGCCACCCGGTCGCGGACCGCGGGACCGTCCTCGTCGAAGGAGACCAGCAGGGCGTACAGGCCGACGAAGAGCGCGTAGGCGATGACGACGAAACCCGGCGCTCCGTTGAACGGCAGCAGCCGGTCGAACATGAGCCAGGTGACGGCGAGGGACGCGGCGCCCGCGCCGGTCATGGCGTAGACGTCGGTGGCGCGCAGGGTGGACAGGTTCCGGCGCGACTGTCCGCGCGGCGCGCGATCGCCGGTCCGGCGTCCCGGCAGGGTCGTGCCCCCGGCCGGCGGTTCCGGCGGAAGGCTCGCGCCTGCGGGCGGTTCCGGCGGAAGGCTCGTGCCCGAGGGCGGTTCCGGCGGAAGGCTCGTGCCCGCGGCCGGTTGTGCCGGCGGAGCGGCGGGGCCGGGCGTGGCCCCCGGCCCCGGATCGCCGCCGGGCGGGCTCTGTGGAACGGTGACGGTCATCGGGCTCGGTCTCCTCAGGAGTCGCTCGCCGCGCCGGAACGGCTGCGGGCGACGATCGACGACGCGGCGAAGTTGACGACGAGGGTCATCAGGAAGAGCGCGAGGCCGGCGGCCATCAGCGCGGACATGCCGAGTTCGGAGGCCTCGCCGTAGCGCAGGGCGATCAGGGAGGAGACCGAGCTGGTGCCGTTCTGCAGGATGTGCGGCTGGATCACGAACACCGGCGAGATGATCAGGTACACGGCGATGGTCTCGCCGAGGGCCCGGCCCAGGCCCAGCATCGTGCCGCCGATCATGCCGCCTTTGCCGAACGGCAGGACGACGCTGCGGATCATGCCCCAGCGGTGGGCGCCGAGCGCGTACGCTCCCTCCCGCTCCCCGACCGGGGCCTGTGAGAACACCTCCCGCACCACCGAGCAGATGATCGGCGCGACCATCAACGACACGACGATGCCCGCGATGAAGGTGGAGGAGGTGAAGACCGTCGCGGTGGCGAGCGGGTCGGTGGGATCGGCGCCGTCGACCTCGAAGAGCGGGATCCAGGCGAAGTAGGTCGAGATCCAGCGCGACACGGTGACCACGTGCCCCTGGAAGAAGAACAGGCCCCACAGGCCGTAGACCACCGACGGCACCGCGGCCATCAGGTCCACGACGCTGATGAGGGTCTGGCGGATGCGGGGCGGCGCGTACTCGGAGATGTACAGCGCGGTGCCGATGGCCAGCGGTACCGCGAACGCGATGGCGACCAGGGCGATCAGCACGGTTCCGACGATGACCGCCGCGATGCCGAAGTTCCCGCCTTCGGGCTCCCACGCCTCGGTGGTGACGAAGTGCCACTCGGCGACCGACAACGCCTGCCAGGCCCGGTACGTCAGGAAGCCGCCGACGAGCAGCATGATCGCGAGGACCAGGGTGCCACCGCCGCGCAAGATCCCCCGGAATAGGCGGTCCGCCACACCCTGGTCGGGATGCAGGCGTCTCGGCGGGTCGTCCGCCGGCCTCACAGGTCGCTCAGAAGTTCGCGTGGTCACATGGGATGACGCTCCAGAGGCGCGATGGACGTCCGCGCACGCGCAGATGAACGGGGCACCCCCGAGAGGCAACTTCCGACGTCGACGCGAACGCGGCGACGGGTGGAGGGACGGCGGAAGGGGCCGGGGCGGCGGGCCCCGGCCCCTGCCGGGCCGACGGTCGGTCAGCTCGGCCCGCTCACGCGATGTCGCCCCACGAGATCACGCCACCCGATCCGAGCTCCGCCAGCAGCGCCCGGAAACGCTCATAGGCGGCCTGGCAGGTCGAGTGCCGCTCATAGGCACGGGAGGACACCGCCACGGTGCCGCCGACGGGATCGCGCAGGCGCCACACCCACCCGCTGCCCTCCGATGTGTGATGAACGGCCCCCGCCAATTCCGCCACACCGGAGCACAGCCGCTCGAACGCGGCACGGCACTCACCGTAGTCCCGGTACGTCCTTCCGGCCACGGCGATCACCCGCCCATTCGTGGCGGTGAGCCGCCACGAGTAAGTGCCGTCTGCACCTATATCTATTTGACAGCGCGTACCGGGTACGGCCGCGCCCCCCATTCTTGCCGCCATCCATCCCCACTCCTGTTTCCCCATATCAGGAAGCCGCATGAGCCGACGCTGGTTCGTCGGGCATGCGGCACACGCAGGTTAGTGAGGCGGGCGAGACAGCACCTGATCGCATTCGGCAGGTTTCACATGGAAGTTGCCCCTCGTTCACACACTGGACGATCGGAAAACGACAGGAGCGGGCGAATTCGCCCACCCGAACCTCGACACGACAGGCGGGCCGGCGCTTCAGCACCCGGGAGGCGGTACGCGCAGGTGGTCGCCAGGCCCACTGAAATTAGGGTCGATTTTCCCCTTCGGCTCTCCACAGAATCCATCCACCCGATATTCGCGCGCATTCTCTTCGCAAGACAATGCGAGACAATCGAAGCCCACCCCCTTCCGCCGACACATTCCTAAATCTCGCGACAACGAGTACGCTGCCCACGTAAATTCGGGCCTACCGATGAGAAATCGACCGGCCGTGGCATTCACATTGGGGAATTCGCATGCGTATGAACTCAGCTGTCGCCGCAGCGTGTGGCGTCGTGACCCTGTCCGCCCTCGCCGTTCCGGCCGCGCACGCGGACGAGCAGTTCGGCGACACCGTGATCACCGGCGTGATCGTGAACGAGGGCCGGCCCGTGGTCGTGGGCACGAACGCGAGAACCGTCACCGTCGAGGTCACCGCGAGCGACCCGGCCGGTCTCGAGCGGATCGACGCCACCCTCTACCACGGCACGTTCGGCGCCCCGGACAGCACCGTGGCCTCGACGGCCGCCTGCGGGCCCACGACCGCCGCCACCTCCACGTGCACCCTGACCTTCTCCCTCACCCCCGGCACCGCCCCGGCCGACGACTCGCTGGCCGGCGACTGGAGCGTCAGCGCCTACGCGATCGCCGCCGACAGCGACGCCGTGTTCCTGGACGACGCGGCCGGCTTCTCCCTGCAGCGCGACACCCAGGTCACCGTCGACGCCACCCCCGAGCCGGTGAAGCGGGGCAGGATCCTCACCGTCACCGGCGGCGTACGGCACGCCGACTGGGCGACCGGCACGTCGGCCGCCGCCGAGGCCGGCCTTCCCGTGAAGCTCCAGTTCCGCCCGAAGGGCGGCACCGCCTACTGCGACGTCGCGTCCGTCCCGGTCGCGGCCGACGGCACCGTCTCCACCACCGTCCGCGCCCGTGCGGACGGCACCTACCGCTGGTCCTGGGCCGGCTCGGCCACCACCGCGCCCGCGGTCTCCGAGGGCGATGACGTCGACGTGCGCTGACCCCCGCACGGCGGCGCCGGGCGCCCGCGGGGGCACCCGGCGCCGAACGGGGCGTTCGACGGCAGGCGGCGGCACGAGGAGTCACACACGCCCCGGCAAGCGGGACACACCACCGGCCCGGTGCGCCCTCAGCCCACCGCCAGCAGAATCGCCAGCACCACGGCCCCGGCGACGGCCGGCCCCACGATCTCCCAGGCCCACCGGACGGTCACCTCGCCCTGCGCGCTCTCCGCCTTCTCCCCCGCCTCCAGCAGTTCCCGCAGTTCGTGCATGATCTTGTCGCTCTCGGCCCGCACCGGCCCCTCCGGCACACCCGCGCCGGCCGCGGAGCCACGCGAGGGCAGCCCGCCCCCGAGCCCGCCGAGACCACCGAGCCCCCCGGACGCCCGGCCGGCGCGACCGCCCCGGCCCTCCCGCTCCGCCGCGGCCCGGGCCTCCTGCTGGACCGCCTTCTTCCGGGCCCGCAGCGACACGGGGATCGCCCACAGCTGGAACTTCCGCCCGGAGCCGGTGACGACCTCGTTGGAGTACCCGGCCCGCAGCGACACGACCTGCCCCCACGGCAGCACGATCACCCGGAACGGGTTGCGCACCCGCAGCCGGTCCCCGTTGGCGTACACGGCCGGGCGCAGCGTGAACGCGACGATCAGCGGCACGAGCAGGATGAGCGCCGCGAGCGCCAGCCACGGCGTGCGCCCCTGCCCCGCGACGATCGCGTCGACGCCGAGCCAGCCGACGATCGCGAGCAGCAGCGCCCCGCCGACGAGGCCCGCGGGGGACCGGTAGACGCGGTCCCTGGACTCGGGGGCCGAGGGCCGCGGCGTGGGTGACTGGTCTTCCGGGCTCGTCATGGCACCGATTCTGCCGCACGCGTGCGGCGCCGGGCCGAGGCGCCCTCACCACGCCCTCCCACCGGGCCGTCCTCCGGGGTGTACAGCCGCTACGCGCGTAGATATGCTCGTCTGGTGACCATGCCCACCAACGCACCCACCGCAGCTCACGCCCTCACGGACGTCACCGCGTCCGACAGCACGCTGCGCCGCTTCCTCCACGGGCTGCCCGGCGTCGACGGGGTCGGCCTGGAGGCGCGCGCCGCATCGCTCGGTACCCGTTCCATCAAGACGACCGCGAAGGCCTACGCCATCGACCTCGCCATCTCGATGGTCGACCTGACGACGCTGGAAGGCGCGGACACCCCGGGCAAGGTCCGGGCGCTCGGCGCGAAGGCCGTCCGCCCCGACCCGACCGACCGGACGACGCCCTCGACGGCCGCGGTCTGCGTCTACCCCGACATGGTCGCCACCGCCAAGGCGGCCGTCGCGGGCTCCGGTGTCAAGGTCGCCTCCGTGGCCACGGCCTTCCCGGCCGGCCGCGCGGCCCTCGACGTGAAGCTCGCCGACGTCCGCGAGGCCGTCGCGGCGGGTGCCGACGAGATCGACATGGTCATCGACCGCGGCGCCTTCCTCGCGGGCCGCTACCTGAAGGTGTACGACGAGATCGTCGCCGTACGGGAGGCCTGCGCCGGATCCGCTCGGCTGAAGGTCATCTTCGAGACGGGCGAGCTGTCGACGTACGACAACATCCGACGGGCGAGCTGGCTCGGCATGCTGGCCGGCGCGGACTTCGTCAAGACGTCCACCGGCAAGGTCGCCGTCAACGCCACGCCCGCCAACACCCTGCTCATGCTGGAGGCCGTCCGCGACTTCCGTGCGCTGACCGGCGTCCAGGTCGGCGTGAAGCCCGCCGGCGGCATCCGCACCTCCAAGGACGCCGTCAAGTTCCTGGTCCTGGTCAACGAGACCGCGGGCGAGGACTGGCTGGACAACCACTGGTTCCGCTTCGGCGCCTCCTCCCTCCTGAACGACCTGCTGATGCAGCGTCAGAAGCTGGCCACCGGCCGCTACTCCGGCCCCGACTACGTGACGGTGGACTGATCACCATGGCATCGGCATTCGCATACGCCCCCGCACCCGAGTCCCGCTCGGTCGTCGACATCGCCCCCTCCTACGGGCTGTTCATCGACGGCGAGTTCACCGAGGCGGCCGACGGCAGGGTCTTCAAGACGGTCTCGCCGTCCACCGAGGAGGTCCTCTCCGAGGTCGCCCGGGCGGGCGCCGAGGACGTCGACCGCGCGGTCGAGGCGGCCCGCAGGGCGTTCGGGAAGTGGTCCGCGCTCCCCGGCGCCGAGCGCGCCAAGTACCTCTTCCGCATCGCCCGCATCATCCAGGAGCGCAGCCGCGAACTGGCCGTCCTGGAGACGCTGGACAACGGCAAGCCCATCAAGGAGACCCGCGACGCCGACCTCCCCCTGGTCGCCGCGCACTTCTTCTACTACGCGGGCTGGGCCGACAAGCTCGACCACGCCGGCTTCGGCCCGGCCCCCCGGCCCCTCGGCGTCGCCGGCCAGGTCATCCCCTGGAACTTCCCGCTGCTGATGCTGGCGTGGAAGATCGCCCCGGCGCTGGCGACGGGCAACACGGTCGTCCTGAAGCCGGCCGAGACCACTCCGCTGAGCGCCCTGTTCTTCGCGGACATCTGCCGCCGGGCGGGCCTGCCGAAGGGGGTCGTCAACATCCTCCCCGGTTACGGCGACACGGGCGCCGCACTCGTCGCCCACCCGGACGTGAACAAGGTGGCCTTCACCGGCTCCACGGCCGTCGGCAAGGAGATCGCGCGTACGGTCGCGGGCACCCGCAAGAAGCTCACCCTCGAACTGGGCGGCAAGGGCGCCAACATCGTCTTCGACGACGCCCCGGTCGACCAGGCCGTCGAGGGCATCGTGAGCGGCATCTTCTTCAACCAGGGCCAGGTCTGCTGCGCGGGCAGCCGCCTCCTGGTCCAGGAGTCGATCCACGACGAGCTGCTGGAGTCGCTCAAGCGCAGGCTCTCCACGCTCCGCCTCGGCGACCCGCTGGACAAGAACACGGACATCGGCGCGATCAACTCCGCCGAGCAGCTCGCGCGCATCACCGCGCTCGCCGAGCAGGGCGAGGCGGAGGGCGCCGAGCGCTGGTCCCCGGCCTGCGAACTGCCCTCCTCCGGCTACTGGTTCGCCCCGACGATCTTCACGAACGTCACCCAGGCGCACACCGTCGCCCGCGACGAGATCTTCGGCCCGGTCCTGTCGGTCCTCACCTTCCGCACCCCGGACGAGGCCGTCGCCAAGGCCAACAACACGCCGTACGGCCTGTCGGCGGGCATCTGGACGGAGAAGGGCTCCCGCATCCTCGCGGTGGCGAACAAGCTCCGGGCCGGTGTCGTCTGGTCCAACACGTTCAACAAGTTCGACCCGGCGTCGCCGTTCGGCGGCTACAAGGAGTCGGGTTTCGGCCGCGAGGGCGGCCGTCACGGCCTGGAGGCGTACCTCGATGTCTGACCGACTTTCCGTGCTGAAGACCTACAAGCTGTACGTCGGCGGGAAGTTCCCGCGTTCCGAGAGCGGCCGGGTGTACGAGGTGACAGACGCGAAGGGCAAGTGGCTGGCGAACGCCCCGCAGTCCTCCCGCAAGGACGCCCGGGACGCGGTGGTCGCCGCCCGCAAGGCGTTCGGCGCCTGGTCGGGCGCGACGGCGTACAACCGCGGCCAGGTCCTGTACCGCGTCGCCGAGATGCTGGAGGGCCGCAGGGGACAGTTCGTCCACGAGGTGGCCGCCGCCGAGGGCCTGTCGAAGTCGAAGGCCGCCGAGCAGGTCGAGGCGGCCGTGGACCGCTGGGTCTGGTACGCGGGCTGGACCGACAAGATCGCCCAGGTGGTCGGCGGCGGCAACCCGGTCGCGGGCCCGTTCTTCAACCTCTCCTCGCCCGAGCCGACCGGCGTGGTCGCCGTCCTGGCCCCGCGGGAGTCGTCGTTCCTGGGCCTGGTCTCGGTGCTCGCCCCGGTGATCGCGACCGGCAACACGGCGGTGCTGATCGCGTCCGAGCGGTCCCCGCTCCCGGCGCTCTCCCTCGGCGAGGTCCTGGCCACCTCCGACGTCCCCGGCGGCGTGGTCAACGTCCTCTCCGGCCGTACGGCGGAGATCGCGGCGCCCCTCGCCGCCCACCAGGACGTCAACGCGATCGACCTCGCGGGCGCCGACGAGGTGCTGGCGAAGGAGCTGGAGATCGCGGCCGCGGACAACCTGAAGCGGGTTCTGCGTCCACAGCCTGTGGACGACTGGTTCGCGACTCCCGGAACCGACCGCATGACGGCGTTCCTGGAGACGAAGACCGTCTGGCACCCGACGGGCTCGCTGGGCGCCTCGGGCTCGTCGTACTGAGCCGGTGAACCACTGAGACCAGGGCCGCGACTCCTCACCGCCCGGAGGTGCCGCGGCCCTTTTCATACTCCTCACCCAAGCGCGGTCCGCGTCGCACCTCCGTGCCGTGTGATGCGCGGGCGGCAATCGATTTTGACCGTCCCGTTCACGAATGCCTCATCCGTCGCCTTCCCCGACCACACGTAGGCCTCGCCAGGTCTGAGCGCCGCCAGCTTCTGCGGGTTGAGCCCCGACAATGCCGCGTTGACCTTCTGCAGGTGCTTCAGCCACGCCGGTGACGTGAACCTGTGCAGGACCATGTGGGTGGAAAGCTCGATGAGTTCGGACGGCACGGACGGCGGATCCTGACTGGCAACGAGCACCGACATGCCCTTGTGGCGCATCTCGCGCACGCTGGAAACGAGTCCCGTCACCAGGTCGCCGCTGTCGGCGTACTTGTGCGCCTCGTCGAAGACGACCAGCTTGTTGAAGGGACGACCGTCGTCGGTCGCCTCCGAGAACAGGTGCATCAGGACGACGAACAGGCTGAGCGCATCGCTCTTCTCGATGTCGTCGGAGCGCAGATCCACGACGATCAGGCGACCTGGCCGCGCGAGGTCCTTGATACGGGCAGAGTCGTCGATGAAGTCACCCGCGAGGTCGAGCCGTTCTCTGGCCCTTCTCTTCAGGTGTTCGTCGAGGGTCGACTCCTCAACCCCGCGGCGGACCGCCTCCAGGGTCAGGTCTGCCCTGTTCGCCTTGATGATTCTGCCGATCTGCCGGATGTAGCCGGACTGGTTGCCAACGGCTCCCATGAGGAACTTCCAGTGGGCGATCTTCAGTTCGGCGGCGGCGAAGGCCAGGGGGTGCACTTGGACACCCGGGTAGCGGGCCTGGCGCTCCTCCACGTACTCCTCGGGAACCAGCAGTACGACGTCCGAGAGGCCGGCAGTCCGTGCGCCGTACCTGCGGTGCAGGGCTTCCCGTTGCCCCTCGTCGTCGTTAGCATGGATCATGCTCAAGAACTCGGGCTCGTACTCCGAGGTCTCGCTGTAGTGGAAGACGACGCTGGCCAGGGGGCTCGCCAGCCGGTTGACTCCCGGCACCGGCAGATTCGCCATCTCCAGAACGGAGCCCAGGGTGTAACTCTTGCCACCGCCCTGCACACCGAAAAGACTGATCGCGTGGGTCTCGTTGAGGTCCACAGCGACGGTGCGGCCCGCGCTCACTCCGAGGAGACCGAACTGCGGGGACGGTCGCGAGACACCGAGGACGATGTCCGGGTCCTTGGTCTCCGGCCCATCAGATGCGGCGTCGGTGGAGTCGTCTGCGGCCCCGTTCCCCGGGGCGGGATCCCCAGTGCTGGTTTCCTCGGCCTCCGGCTCTGGCTCCAGCTCGATCTGCGCTACCTCGGCCCGGTCCACGGAGCCGCTGCCAGTAGTCAAAAGGCCATCGAATCCACATAGTTCGGACGGATCGTCGTCGGGATCCTCCGGCAGCGGGACGGGTTCCTCCGGAATGTCCCGACTACGTGCGCGCGGGCGCAACTGGACCGTGGCGGTGGCTGGGACAGGCTCCCTGTCGTGCTCGCTGAGATCCTCCAGTCCGGGCAGAACAGGCTCGCCCCCCTTCGCATGACCGGTGCCCGAGTCCTCCGCCGCAGGCCGGTACTCGGTCTCGATATCGTCGAGCAGTCGCACGGCGTGATCGCGACCGATCCGGTGGAAAACCACCCCTTCCTCGTGATCCGTGTCGAAGCCGTCCCTGGAGAGGTCGAACACGAGGCCGGTGCGGGTGAATTCCAGGCGGTATCCGTGATCGAGGCGGTCCAGCAGCCAGCGCGCCTCGGCCATCGCGCGCTCGCCGAAGAGGCCGTAACGGCCGGCCCGAGAGAGGTACTTCTCCAGCAGCGTGCGCAGCGCCACGTTCTGCAGCGGGCGGTCGGTACGCCCTCGTACCGGATCGAAACGCTCGGCGATGATCCGCTCGGTGTTCTCGGTCTGGCGGATGATGTGCTGGCGTTTCCCCTGGTAAGCGCCGAGGCCGCCGCCTGTGTGGCACTTGACCTCCAGCAGGCGGCACACGATGGTGCGCCGCTCTGCGTCGAGGTCGAACAGGGCGAGGTCGGTGCGCTGGAGCCGGACCTCGGTATCCCCGGCTGCCGCCCGGCCGCGCTCCTCCGCATACAGCTCGGGGTGGGAGTCGAGGGGGACGAGGATCTGGTCGCGCAGCGCGTCGCGGGCGCCGAGGTACCGGCGGGCGAGGGCCAGGCCGAGGACCTCGGTGCGATGGTTCTCGCCCAGCGCGGCCAGTTTGAACACGAGGCTGCCGGACAGTTCCCGCAGCTGGTCGAAGAAGGTCCGCACGTGCCGTTCGGGGATGCCGAGCGACCGGTCGGCGAGCACCGGGCCGAGCAGGGCTCGCATCTCGTCCAGTGAGCGGGAGGAGACGACGATCTGGTGGCCGAGTCCGCTGCGGGACGTGGTGGTGTGGTCGATGACGTACTCGGTGCGTCCGGGCCGCCCATGGTCAAAGTACTCGGCTCCGAGGGTGCGGTCCACGGTGACGACCCAGTCGCTCATCCGGTGGACGTCGTGCAGAAGGGCCCGGTCGTCCGGGGAGAGGCGGACCGTTATCTGCGGCAGCATTCCCAGCCGGTGTTCACCCGTGCTGGCCGCGACCAGAGCGGCGGACAGCGTCCGGGGCAGGGTCGCGAGCAGGTCCCCCGTTGTCTCGGCGCCCGTCAGCGGGTCGGTGACACCGTGCCGGGGCCGGCGGGTCCACTCGACGCTGTCGTCGTCCTCGCGGTAGTCGCCGCTCATCTCCTGGACAAGGCCGTGCACGGCGACGCGTCCGGTGCCGTCCTGGCCCGCCGCGATGTCGTGGCTCTCCCCGCCGAAAGGATTGAACAAGAAGGTGAGGTGGGCCGGGAAGTCGTCCGCCGCTTTGAGGAGTTCCTCCGCGTCCCGGATCACCACCGACAGTTTGGGCCGCAGAGCATCCCCCGGCGTGGCGAACGCCTCCGCGGCGGCGGAACGCGGGCCGCTCGCCGGAACCATCAGGTCGGTCAGCGCGGACCCGGTCCATGGGTCGTCGGGCGCGGTGGCGAAGAGCCGCACCGTGTAGTGCAGATGGGACAGATGGCGGCGTTCTTGGAGGGCGACCAGCATGTCGGCGAGGAGTTCGCCGTGGCCTGCACCGAGCGCGTTGATCACCAGGCTGTCGGCGTAGGGGTGGAGACGGATGTACTTCTCCACCCGGTCGGCGAGTTCTGTCCCGGTCACCCCACCCGCCGCTGCCGCCACGTCGACGCCGAGCGCGCCCGCCACCCGGGCCAGGGCCTCTCGGGGGTCGTCGGCCTCGCTGGGCAGGCACACCTGCCAGTAGTCCGTCAACGGGCTGCTGGCGAAGGCCAGTTCTCCCGAGTCCAGCGGTACGGCGAGTGGGTAGCCCAGAGGTGCCAGCTCCCGTTCCAGACTGCCGAGGCGTGCCTTGACCACACCCGCCGGGGCGTCGTGGAGCTGTTCGAGCCAGTGGTCCGCGAGGGCCGCCTGTCCGCTCCACCACAGCATGCGCAGCGGATGGGTGGGGGCGACCAGGACGACGGTGCGCCGACTGCCGTCGGTGTCGTGCAGGTGGACGGTGAGGGTGTCGGTGCGCAGCAGGCTGTGCAGCCGCGCCCGCCGCCGGTCGGTGTCGCGCGTGCCCGGCCGGTCCAGGGCCCGCAAGCAGGTGGTGAGGGCAGTGAGGTAGGCCTCCGCGTACGCCTCGACCGCAGGCCGCAGTGAGCGAGGGTCCGCGCCTTCCACGACCAGGACGTCGGACGCGCCGTCCGTGGCCTCCGGCAGGGCGAGCCTGCCGAAGAGTTCCGCTCGGGCACGGAGGTATTCGGAGAGAGGGCCCTCGCCCTCGGCCCGCGGACCGCCGTCCTCTCGCTCCCCAGGCTGCCCGGACCGCACGGAAAGCCGGGCGGCCCCGGCCGAGTCCACGTCGATCCGCGGCCCCTGAAGGGTGTCCGGGGCCCGCAGGATGTGCTGCTCCGCCTCGGCCAGAAGCCGTGGCAGATCGATGGTGACCAGTCCCGCGGGCCCGAAGGATGCGCGCAGTGAGCGAGTCTTCACGCTGGTGCCGCGTGGGCCCCAGCCGGTCTCGCGGCACTGTACCCGGGCCGGGTCGCGGCCTTCGGCGAGCGCGGTGAAACGCAGTCGGTTGATCGCCTGGGCGAGGCCGGGCGCATGGTGGCCGCGCGGGGTGGGCGGCTCGTCGAACTCGCCCTCGGGGACGACGTAGAAGCGGTCGCTCTCATACGGTCGGCGGCCGACGGTCTGCCCGCTGCCCGCAGCAGGCATGGGGTCGTCGTTCCCGTCCAGCGGGGTGACCCGGACGAAGTGCCAGCCTTCCTCCCAGTCCGGTGTCCGGCGCCCCTTGCGGAGTTTGATGCTCGCCTTGTGCTGCGGCTTGTTCCGGGCACCGGCCGGAATGGTCACCGTCAACCCGGTCGGGCTGGCGAGTGCGGCGCCCGCGTCGACGCCGTCCTCGTCTCCCGACTCGTCGCCGGTCTCGGCGTAGATCTCGACCTTGAAGCGCTTCAGGCCCGTGACACCCCGCTGGTCGCGGTCGACGGAGAAGGTGACGGGGAGGGAGGACAGGCCCCCGGGCAGGAGGTAGGGCTGGCCGAAGAGCCGGTCGAGGGCGGGGTGGTTGCGCTGGTCCTCCGCGTTCTCCCCGGCCTTGGGCAGCGCGGTCAGGTCGTCGACCTCGATGCGCACGGTCTGGTCGGCCGGGTCGTTCTCCTGCGGCCAGTGGTGGAAGGCGAGCGGCCAGTTGTCGGGATCGGCGGCGATGGCCCGGCACCAGTGCCCGGGGTCGGTCAGGCCGGTGTTCGCGGCGAAGTCGACGAGGCGGCGCAGGAAGCGCTGGTGCTCCTCGGAGTTGCGGGGCAGGCCGAGGGCGAGGACTCGTTGCCGGTCGGTGGCGGGACCGTCGGTGAGTTTCTCGACGGTGCGCCGGTTGCGCTGGATCTTGGTGACCAGGAGGGAGGGGTCGGTGAACAGTTGGAAGTCCGGGATGAGGCCCAGCAGATGGACGGCGGCTCCGGCGGCCTGCGGGTCGTGCTGGTTCTCGCGCAGGGTGAGCAGGTAGCGGGCGACGGCCCGGTCGGAGGCGTCGGACATCTCCGCGAGCAGCCGTTCGACGCTGGTGCGCAGCGGCTCCGGCACCTCCTTGAGCAGGTTGCGCCTCAGCCGTGCGTGTACCTCGTGGAGGGAGATCTCCTCGAAGGTCGCGACGGAGAAGGAGTCCTCCGCGCTGGCCTTGGTCCCGGGCGGTACGAACACCAGGAGCGCCGGCCTGAGGCGACCGTGTTCGTCGGGGTTGCGCAGTTCGACGAGCTTGGTGCTGGTGATGGACGTGTCGTCGCTGTCGGAGGGGCCGGTCGCGAGTACGTGCACCTGGGCGTCGGGGACTGCCTGACGCAGGCCGCGGGTGAGGCGGGCGGCGAGTTCGGTGTCGAGGCCGCCGACCCGCATGCAGTGGCCGGCCTCGCGCGTGCGCACGAGGTCGGCGAGGCCCGGCAGTGCGACGTGTTCGAGTGCCCGCCGCCAGTCGGTCTCGGTGATCTCCACCAGTCCGCGTGTCATGGTCCCGCCTGCCATCCCGCCGTCTCCCCCGTCTGTCTCTCGCCTGTCCTGCCGTTGCCGTCGATGTGGTCGTTCCTCCTACCTCCCGCCCGTGGTCACCATGCCGTCCTCGGTGATGGAGAACCTGGGGGTGATCACCTGCGTGAGGTAGGCATCCGACAGGTCGTCGTAGAAGCCGATCTCCCGCATCCGTGTGGTGAACGCTTCGGAGTTCGACCGAAGAGCGGCCTCCTCCTCCAGGCCCGCCGGACCGAAGCCGTCCCCCGTGGGAAGCCGGTCCACGTACAACCCGTACCTGTCGCGGAGCAGGGCGAGGAACTCGTCGAGTCGGAACGACACGGTGTGGTGGGTGTACGGAGAGGAGCCGCCACGGGGGTTCAGGCGCAGCAGCGCCACCTGGACCAGCACCTCCAACAACGCGCTGTCGAGGACGAAGCGGCGTCGGCCTCCGTGGGGCTGCGCGATGGCGGCGCCAGGGCGGTTCTTGAGCAGGAGGGAGTCGATGGCCTGGAAGATGTACTTGTGGTGGTAGGGGCCCCGGTAGGCCATCAGGACTTCGAGGTACTTCTCGAAGGGGGCGAGGCCCATGGACTCGTCCAGCAGGGGCCGGACCTCCTCGGGCTGCTCGCTGACGGGGGTGTCGTCGAGGATCGCGGTGAGCCGCGAGCCGAAGAACTCGTCGCGTGCCTTGCGGTAGTCGTTCGTGCCGAAGCGGAGGAGTTCGGGCACGGTGAAGTGCCCGAGCGAGGGGCGGCGCTCCTTGCCCTGACCGACGAGGTGTTCGGCGAACTCGTCCAGCTTGCGGACGGTGTAGGAGGCGCGGACGAAGTCGGGGATGCGACGCAGCCAGTGTTCGGCGCTGTGCTCGGCGAGCGCGGCGGCGGGGGTGCCGGGTACTCCGGCGACATCCACGAAGAGCCCGACGCGGAAGGGACATCCGGCCAGCGGATCCTGCGCGGTGGCGGAGGCCGGGCACCGGTCGTGGCCGCAAGCGGGATCGGCCGCCGACCGGGCCACGGCGACGGGCAGCAGCTTCATGGTCTTGAACTGGCCGAGAGCGAGGTGGAACGCGAAGAGTATCTTCAGGTACTCAACCATGGTGATGCGCGGCAGCAGATCCTTCAGGGACAGCAGCCGTACTACGTCGTCGGCGAGGAGATCGGCCTGTCCCACGCACAACGGGGGTGCCGAGTACCAGCCCTTGACGGTGTGCGGGCTGTCCGCCTTCACCTGGCTGTTGAGGTGCAGTACCGCCTGGGTCTCGATGTCTACGGGCGTCTTCTGCACGGCGGCGGAGGCAGCCGCGCCGAGTCCGGTGAAGAAGAACGTGCGAAGTTGCTCCAGCGCGAGGGCGCCCAGCGGGCCGCGCGCGTGCCGCAGCATCTCGTACAGCTGGGCGTCGGCACCGTACGGCCGCGAGTGCCGGCTGCTGCGGAACCTGTAGGTGAGTCCGTGCAGCGGGCGCAGGCCGGCCACCTCCTGGGTGGGCTTGCCCCGGTTGACCACGTCCAGGAGCTGGGTCTCCACCCAGCGCCGGGCCATCTCGGGGTGCTCCGCGAAGCCCTGGAAGCGGTCGGCGTTGACGGGGTCGGTGAACTCGTCCGCGAACTCCTTGACGAACAGATCCTTGCGACGCACCAGGCGGCTGGTGAGGCCCTTGTGGTTGAGCCGCATGAGGAAGCCGGTCAGCACCCGGTCCATCTGCACACGCTTGAAGTCCAGGTAGGAGACGCCGAGATGCTTGAACTCGGTGTCACGGCGGCGCAGTGCCATCAGTGTGCTCCTTCCGGGGACGGATCCGCGCCCGCGCCCGGGGGTGTCGTGGGCCGGGTGGCGGGGGCCAGGCGCAGGGCGCCGTCCGGGAGGCGGCGCAGCCGGTGGGGCGGTGAACCGGGTGCGTTCAGGAGGACCTCTTGGTAGGAGGTGGCGGCCAGCGCGTTCTTGAAGACGGCCAGAGCGAGGTTCTGGCCCTGGCGGTCCTCGACGCCGGGCTGGTGGCCTCGGTGCAGCCGGTCGAGCAGTTCGTACAGGTCGAGGCGGACGGTCAGCTGGGCGCGGTGGACGCGACCGTCCTCGGGGTGGTGGCGTACGACGAGTTCGCGGGGGCCGGTCTCGACGTACGGCGAGGCGGGCGGGCCGTCGACGCCAATGGTGAAGTGCTCGGCGGGGAACAGCCGGTGGCTGCGTACGGTGCCGCCGGCGACGGCCCGTACCTGGAGTGCGAGATCCTGGCCGTCGGCCTGGCCGAGTCCGCGCGGCATGCCCTCGCCACGGCTCACGGCCTCGACGATGCGGGCCAGTTCCTCCGGGCCGGGCTGTCCGTCGGCGAGCAGGCGCAGGAAGCGGTCGGCCGCCTGGTAGGGCAGGAGGCTGCGCCAGCGGGTGTCGTCGAGGCTCTCGAAGTAGAAGCGGCGCCGGGCTGCGGCAAGGTAGGAGCGGTGCGCGGTGATCTGGGCGCGTTCGGCCTGGTGGGTGCGGGGCAGGGCCTCGAAGGCATCGGTGAGGAGCCGTTCGTCGAGGTCGCCGCGCTGGTCGAAGGAGACCAGGGTGTGTCCCGCGGCGGGACCGGTGTAGTCGAGTCGCCGGTCCAGTTGAGGGTCGGGGACGGCGGCGACGTCGAGGTCGCGCAACTGGGCGAGCAGGCGGTCGCGTTCGTCCGCTCGCGGTGCGTCGGCCGGCTTCCGGCGGGGGCGGGAGGAGGTGGCGCTGCCGCTGTCCTTGGGGCCGCCGGTGTGGATACCGGTCCAGCTGGTGAAGTACAGGCTGTCGAGGATCTCCTGGGCCGCCTCGGGCTCCTCCCGTCCGTACAGGGAGTGGATCTCGGCGCAGTCGCGGCCGGAGGTGAGGGTGTAGGCGAGGGCCGATCTGAGGTCCCGCAGCGTGATGTGGAGGCGTCCGCGCAGGTGGGCCATGCGGTAGAGGGTGGCGAGGCGTTCGGTTACCTGAGCACCCGCGGTGGGGTGGGCGAAGGTGCGGGCATTGTGCAGGGCGTAGCAGCGCGGGGCGAGAGCGCAGGAGCCGCAGGCCTGCCAGTGCCGATCGTCGGTGAGGACGGCGACCATGCGGTGCATGATCGATCCGGTGCCGTCGGGGTCGGCGAGGACATCGCGGGCGTTGAGGTTGACGACGGCGACGCCGTGGGCGGCGCGGCCGGTGGTGAGGCTGTCCCGGACAGTCTCCGCGAGCAGTGGGTAGCGCTCCTGGTGCCGGGTGATGAAGTCGACGAGGCGGCCCTCGTTGACGGCGACGAGACGGGTGGCGTCGTCGGGCCAGTCCTCCGCGTCGGCGCCCCGGTACGGGGCGAGGAAGGTGTCGAGGACGGTGTCGTTGTCGGTGTCGCCCTCGTCCTGACTGCCGTCGTGGTTGGTGTGGAAGGAGCGGCCGTCGAGGGTGAAGTCGTCACCGTTGGCGCGTGCTGCGTCGAACCGGGCACCTCGGCGACGGGCCTCGTCCGCGAGGTGCTGAAGGAAGGCCGTCTTGCCGTCCCCGGCGTTCCCGGTGATGAGGACGAGGCGGTGGTGGCCCGCGAGGACGTCGGGGCGCAGCCGGTCGTCGAGGGCGGTGGCGACGTAAAGAGGGTAGGCGGCCGGGTCGAGACCGCGGGTTCCCGCGTTGGTGCGGGCGCTCTGGCTGTACAGGGTCTGGAGGTGGCCGACGAACGGGTTGGAACCGGCCGCCTCCACGTCGCCTTCGACTGGTGCAGGTTGCCGCGGTGCCTCCTGCTCCGGAGCGCGAGGCACGAGACGCACCTCGCGGACGGCAGCGAGGGCGGCGCGGAACTCGTCGGCGTCGCGGTAGCGCTCATAGCGGCGGGGAGCCAGGGCGCGCAGCAGGACGGCCGTGAAGTCCGGGTCGAGGTCGGCGAGTCCGGGCAGGCGGCGCGGGTCGAGGGGCGTCCCGCCGCGCGGCGGGGTGCCACGGCCCTGCCACGGGTAGCCACCGGTGAGCGCCTCGTAGGCGGAGATGCCGAGGGCGAACAGATCGAGGTCGGTGAGCTCCTCGCGACTGGGCCGCGTGAGGCTGGTGGCCTCGGGAGCGAGGTAGCGGGGAGAGCCTAGGGTCGGGGTGAGAGTGGAGTCCGCGGACACGGCGGCGTTGAAATCGAGGATGCGGGTTCCGTCGGCGGTCCACAGCAGGTTGCTGGGCTTGATGTCGCAGTGGAACACCCCGCCCGCGTGCAGGTGGGCGAGGCCGGCGAGGCAGTCGTCGAGAAGCTTGCGCACGTCGGCGGGGCCCAGTGGGCGGCCCTGGTCGAGGACGCGTTTGAGGTCCTGTCCCTCGGCGAACTCCATACGCAGGTAGGGGAAGTCGCCCTTAGGCAGGAACTCAGCGTCGATGAGCCGCACCAGGTTGGGGTGCGGGGCGATCCGGCGCAGGATGCGGTACTCGCTCACCAGGCGCTCGCGTACGGACTCCCGGTCCCTGGTAATGATCTTCAGGACCTCGTCGGTGTCGTCGAGGGTGTTGAACACCCGGTAGACGACGCCGAACTGGCCGTGCCCGAGCGGGGAACGTACCCGGAACCTCTCGGTGAGGCGGAACCCCTCGGGCAGGGCGGCGTAACTGTGCGGATCGTCCCAGTCGAACGGGTCGTCGGACTCATCGCGTCCCTGGCGCGGGACCCGGGTACGGGCACGGCGGGTGTCGGCGCGGGCGAGCCGCTCGATGACCTCGCGGGCCGGCGGTCGGTCATCCGGTGCGGCGGACAGCAGCTCCCGGATGACCGACTTGAGTTCGGGGTCGAGTCGGTCGGCTTCGTCGAGACTGTCGAGCGGGGTGCCGCCCGCACCGAGGGCGGGCTCCTCACCGGTGTACAGCTCGTGGAAGAGCACCCCGGCCGCGTACAGGTCGGTGGCCGAAGAGAAGACCCCTGGCCGCTTATGGCACTCAGGGGCGAGGTACGCCGGCGACTGGTGCGCGTACGCCTCGATGCCCCGCGACTCCTCGCGCGGGCGCGGCGGGCCGGGGTGGGCGTAGTCGAAGCCGGTGAGCATGGCGGTGCCGTTGCGCCCGATGAGCACGGCGTCCGGGCTGAGGTAGCGGTGCACCACCCGGTGGGCGTGCGCGACGGCGAGACCGCCGAGCACCCCGTCCACGACCCGGCGTTTGGCGTCGGCGCCGAGTGTGCCCTGCCCGCGTGCGTCGAGCCTGACCCGCAGCGCCTCGGCAAGGACGTCCTTGAGGACCACGGCGTACCCGTCGCCCTCGTCCAGCGGGAAGGAGGTCTCGCACGGCACGATGTACGGGCTGGAGGGCAGCTTGCTCAGAGCCTGGACCGGGTTGCCGATGCGCGCGTACGCCGTGGACCGCTCACCGTCGGCCAGCAGCGGGTCGACGGCGTGCGCCTGAAGGATGCGCGTCCCCGACCGGGGCTGGTCGGCCAGCCGCACCCGGTACACCGAGACCCGGCGAGCCGGATCGCCGTCCTGGTCGGCGAGATCGGCGGGGGACGCCTCGTACAGCGCCTCCACGACCTCGTAGTGCCCGAACCGCCGCGCTCCCGACGGCGGCCGGGTCTCCGCCTGGAAGACACGGGCGATGTCCTCACGCAGCCCGGAGATGTCGTCGCTCGGACCCCTGCCGTGCCCGGACGGGCGGTGCCGCTCGATGAACGGCACCAGGTCGGCGAGCTGATGCGTGGTCACCTCGTCGCGGCCGTCGGGATCGTGCAGGGTGGCTCCTCGGTACGGCAGGATCACCAGCCCCTCGCACCACACCGACCCGAGCCGGCCGCTCGCCGCCCGGGACCGGGCCAGCAGATCGGCGGCCACCCGCGCGTGGTTGCGGATCTTGCGTGCCGGGCTGGGGAACGACATGCCTTGCGGATACCAGCGCCCGCCGCGCACCTGCACCCGACCGTGCACGCCCTTGGTGTCGGCCAGGTAGACCGCGTGATCGGCGACGATCGCCAGGTCCACCTCGAACATCGGCCGCCCCGGCCCGTACGGCAGCTCGAAGTTGGCCACGACGATCCAGTCGTCCGGCGCGTGCTCCCGCAGATGGCGCAGCACCATGCGCTCGCCCTCGTTGGCCGGCTCCCCGATCGGGATGATCCGCGCCATCGCCCGCCCCCGCTCCCCGTCCTCACCGTGCCGGTCCCGGCGCATGCGGCACCCGGGTATCCCCGCGTCACATGCGCCGACACTTGAGTCACGGAACACTCTAGGACGCCTCACTGACATCGCGCCCGGCTTCGATCACCCGGGGCCACCGGACGGTCACCCGAGGCCCTGGAAGCTCCGATGCTCTGAAGCTCAGAGAACCTCCCCTCTGCTGCGGGCGTTGGCACCGGCCACCCGCGCCCGCATCAGGGCCGTCGCCTGTTCGCGGACGTTCAGCGGCAGCACGTCGCCGGGACGCGCGGTCCACTCCGTACCACCACCTTCGGGGCGCAGCCACACGAACCCATCCTGGTGGTCCATGACGATCCCGGCCCTCTCCTGCCGCGTGTCGTGGGCGAGTTGCCCCACAGGGAGCCGCGTCCGCTCAAGCTCGGCGCGGTCAGGGCCGGGTGTGCGGGGGGTGTCCGTGGTGGGCGCGGTCGCGTCCGCCGCGCTGGTCTTGATACGTCCTCGGGATGCCACGGGCGTCTCCGTTCTCGCTGTGCGTACGTCCAGCGAAACGGTCGGCGATCGTCGGGGGACAGGGTGACGGTGTTCCCAGCAGGGTTGCGGAACAGCTCCCACCTGCCAGGTTTCACTGTTCGCGCTCATACTGTCACCGAACGCGATTACCGTGGAGGGGTGGTGGCGTTCCTCCAGGACCACGGAACGGCACGTGCCCGTCCGCACGGCACACGGTGAGGGAGTACCGATCATGACCCAGCCCGCCCGGGACCTCGACCCCGCGAGCTCCGCGCGCGACCTGTACGGGGTCGAGCTGCGCCGGCAACGGCAGTCCGCCAGGCTCTCGCTGGACCGGCTGTCGGACATCGTGAACTACAGCAAGACGCATCTGCACGGGGTGGAGACGGGGGAGCGGCTTCCGTTGCCGCCCATCTCGGAGAAGCTGGACGTGGCGTTCGGGACGGGGGAGTTGTTCCAGGGGCTGTGGGGGGCCGTCAAGCGGGAGCACACGCCTCGGCGGTTTGATCACTGTTTGGAGCTTGAGGCGCGGGCGGTACGGATTCAGTCGTTCAACGCGAGCCTTGTTCCTGGGCTGCTCCAGACTCCGGCGTACATGCGGGCGTTGTTCGCTGAAGGCGAGCCGGGCATCGACCCGGAAAGGATCGAAAGACTCACGGCTGCCCGCCTGAGCCGCCAGGAGATCTTGCGGCGGGACTGCCCGCCGGACTTCTGGTGGATCCTCAGCGAAGCCGCTCTACGGCAAGCTGTGGGCGGCCCGGCGGTGATGTGCGAGCAACTCGCGGCGCTGCTTCCTCTGGCGGAAACGCGCCACACAACGATCCAAATCGTCCCGTTCGCGGCGGGCGCGTGCTCCCTGATGCTCGGCACTCTCATCCTGCTGACACTTCCAGACAACTCGACCACCGTGTACCAGGAAGGTCCCAGGAACGGCGAGATCTTCGACGATCGGGAGACCGTCATTCAACGCGTGCGAGACTACGATCGCATGAAGGTCTGCGCGCTCTCACCCAAGGAGTCCGCAGCGTTGATCAAGGCGACAATGGAGACGTACGAGCCATGCGAGTCACCCCAGATCTGAGCACCGCCCGCTGGCGCAAGTCATCGTTCAGCGGAAACCAGGCAGGGGACGAATGCGTCGAGGTCTGCGACGACTTCCCCGGCGCGGTCCCCGTCCGTGACAGCAAGGACACGAGCGGCCCCGTCCTAATGCTTGACGGCGCGGCCTGGCAGCCGTTCGTCGACGGCGTCAAGGACGGCTCCCTGTAGGGGGTTACGCGAAACGGGCCCTGGAGTTGTTCCAGGACCCGTTCGGAACAGGGAATCCGGCGGGCCGCTCAGCCCGTCACGGCCTCCTCCAGCTTCGCGAGCCCCAGGTCCTCCATACGGTCCGCCTCGTCACGCTTCTTGTAGGCGGCCCGCACGGTGGCGGCGATGCGGTCGCGGTCGGACTGCGTGAGGACAGGAATAGGCAGCTCGCGGAGCAGCTTGGCGTGGTACTCCTGCTGCTTCCCCCCGACACTCATTGAACGCAGTACGCGGAAAGCGGCCTCCGAGCGGAAGAACGCAAACAGGTAAGCCCCCTGAACGTCCGGGTCTCCGCTGACGACCCGCACGAAATCCTGACTGAACGCGTTGTCCAGCCACGCCCCCGTGACCAGGACCGACCGGCCATACACCTCGTTCTCGCCCAACGTGCCATGAGCCGCGATCAAGACGGTCTCGTCCTCTTGCAGGATATCGTCCGGCGCCTGTTCCGCGCTGATCCAACGACCTTCCGGCCGAACCCAGAACGACTGGCGCTGCCCGACCAGCCGTACACCGTGGGCTGGGGCCGCCTCAATACGCTTGAACCGCTTTCCGGTCCGCAGCATGCCCCCCTCACAAACCTCCCCCAACGACACACACTCCCGCTCCCCCAACCGCTCCACGATCGCCCGAGCCCTTGGCTGGAAGTTGAGCGCCCGCAGACTCGTCGCCGTAACACCGGACTGCGCGAACCCCAGGTCCCGCCCCTGCTCATGCCACCGCAGATCCAGCAGATCTTCGATCCCTGCGGTATGGAACAGATCCCATGTCGCCGCCTCAAGCCCCGCCTGGAACTCCGCCCTCAACTCGGCCGCCCCCTGGACAAGTTCGTGGATCTCGTTCTCCACGGCGTCCCCGAAGCGCGGCACAGGAATCTCACCGACGTGATCAGGCGCGATGTGCTTGACGGCCGACCCGTAAATGCCACCCCTGACGAGCACTTCACCGAACCGGCTGGCCAGGAAGGCGTACAGGTACCCGGGCTGGATCTTGCTCTGGTCAGGTACGACCTTCATGACGTGTTCCGAGGACCAGAAGCCGTCCATGTCCGGGCGCGCGTACGAACGTCGCCCGGCGTTGAAGCCCGACCGCGAAATCAGCGTCATCCCGGGCTTGAGCTCCATGTAGCGCAAGCTGGGCGACTCCGCTTCCGCCTTGCTCAGCCGGGGAAGCGCGCCGAGGTCGGCGACAAGCATGTCCTTACTACCCACGAACGGCACACTGTGCTCAGGGTCGGTGAGGTACACCCGCCGTGACTGCGGACCGTCGAAGATGCCCCCCGCATACCCCGCGGTGAGGTCCTTCAACGCCTCCTTCTCCACCGGCAGCCGCTCAAGCAGCCGCTGAGTGACGAACGCCCCCGACAGATAAGGCTTCGCGATGAGTCGCAGCCCCTGCCTGTCGAACCACCCCCGCCGCGCCGGATTCCCCGCCTCCGCGACCTTCACGCCGACTCCCCCTTCGCCCAGGGGAGTTCATGCCCGTGCTCCTTCAGGAACTCGTGGTACGAGTCGATCACATTGGGCCGCACATCGAAGTCGTGCTCGGTCCGGTCCCGCAGTGCGAACAGGTCGTTGTCCAGGATCCGCTTACGCCGGTTGATCTTGCGGGGCACGACGACGTTCCCGACCCAGATGTCGTCGTTCTCCTCGTACTGCTGCCACTCGTACTCGCCGCGCGCGTCCCGCACGTACAGCCGGTTGCCGCGCCGGTCGTGGCCGACCTTCTCCACGACGGCCATGAACACCGGGTAGTCGGCGGCACCGTACAACCGCTCCTCCTGCTTCTCCTTCTCGGTCTTCTTCCGCAGGAACAGCATGGTGGTGAGGATGTTGACGCCGGCACCGAACACGAACGGTTCCACGGGGAGTTCGACGCTGGCCATCACCCAGCACTCGTCGAGAATGTACCGCCGTACCGCCTCGTCGTCGGGGCCGGGGTTGGACAGGATGCCGTTGGGCAGGACGATCCCGATGCGCCCGCCGGGCTTGACCCACTCCACGCACTTCTGCACGAAGAGCCGCTCGGGCGGGACGGAGGAGGCCGGCTTGCCACGCTTGAGCGAGCCGTCGCCCTTCTCCTTGTCCTTGGTCCAGTCGTAGGCGATGCTCGCCTGCTTCTCCCCGCCGAACTCGTCCGTCCGGAACAGCTCCAGCGTCGATCCGGTGACGGGGATGTCGGTGCCGAAGGGCGGGTTGGTGAGCAGGACGTCGACCTGTCCGATGCCGACTCGGTTCCGGCGTTCCATGGCGGGCCCGTGACCGGGCTTGTCCTGGCTGCCTCGAGGGAACCTGAGGGAGTCCACCTGGAAGGTGTTGCCCCTGATCTCCGTCAGCATCATCAGGCCGAAGGAGGCGGCGCGGGTGAGGAACGGGTCGAAGTCCATGCCGAAGACCCGGTCGTTGGCGTACCGCGCGAGTGCCGGGCGGTACGCCGTCTCCGCGTCGGCCTTCTCCTGCACGGACAGGCCGCGCCCGAAGTCGGGCAGCCCCTCCCGGTGCAGGACGTGCAGCAGCGTCTCGCGCAGGAAGCCGCCGGTACCGCAGCACGGGTCGAGAACGGTCTCGTCGAGCTGGGGGTCGAGCAGTTCGACCATGAAGCGGGTCGCGACGTTCGGGGTGAAGTACTGGCCCCGGTCGCCGCGCAGGTTGTCACCGACGAGTTCCTGGTAGGCGGTGCCCAGCGCGTCGAGGGAGGTGCCGAGCAGGGTGTACGTGGAGAGTTCACCGGCGATGAAGGTGAGGGCGGCCTTGTCGAGGGTGAGCCGGTCGTACTCGGTGAACTCGTCCGGGTGGTCCCTCTTGAACTCCTCGAAGAGGTCCTTCAGGCGCTGGGCTACGGCGGGGTTGCCCTCATCGCTCTTCGCCAGCTCCACGAGCTCGGTGGTGTCGACGTAGAAGCGGGGGTCCTGTCCCTCCCGGACCAGTTTCTCGTCGTGCAGCTTGGCGAACAGGACGTAGAGGAACTGCCAGAACGCGGCGTCCTTGGGCAGGCCCTCGTTGCCGTGGATGAAGTCGTGGCAGCGGCGGAAGGCGAACTTGAGCATGGTCTCGTCGGCGCTGCGCATGATGCCGAGCGAGGAGATGTTGCCCTTGGCGTCGAAGAGCGTGGCGTCACCGCGCGGCCAGTTGGCCAGCGGCAGGTAGACGTCCTCGAAGCGGTGCGGGTCGCGGCGGATGAAGTAGAGGTCCTTGTCGTCCGTCCACATGCCGTAGACGCACTCCGGCCCCGCCCCGTGCATCAGGTCGGCGACCTCGTCGACCTGGTCCTTGGCCCGCGCGAACGTGCGGATCTTGGAGACGGTACGGCTGTCACTGCGGGGCGGCTTGATGACGACGATCCGGCGGATGTCCTCCCGCTTGGGCTCCTCCCCCGGCTTGATCGAGCCGGGCTCGAAGATCGCGATGCTCGCCCGCTTCCACGACTTGCGGCCGTTCTTCTCGACCTGGATGCGGAAGTCGGCCCGCATGTCGCGCGGATCGATGCCGTACTGATGGACGAGCGCCCGAGCGATGCGCTGCCGGACCTCCTCCATCGGGGTGTGCTTGACGACCTTCTCGCCGGAGATGTAGTCGAAGATCTCGTCGTCCTGGAGCTTGCGCGGCCCCGCGCTCTCCTCCAACGCCGACCGCGCACGCCCCTTGCCGGACGCCTTGGACTTCGCCTTGGCCGACGACGCCGGCCTCCGCCCGTCATCCCCGGGAATGTCGAAACCCAGCTGTTCCTCACTCATTGCGCCCGCGCCCACCTTGTCCCGTATCACCACGCTTCACACCGCCCGCATCATCCGGCGGCACCGCCCAAGACTAGGGCAGCACGGAACCGATCACCCTACGTTCCGTGCCGACCACCTACCGTCACGCCCGCCCGTGACGCCCGTCACGTCAGTCGCCAGTGCTGCCGCTCTCCCTCAACTCCTTCGCGATGTCGACCAGCGCCCCGAGCTCCGGCACATGCCAGTGCCGGGTGCCCTGCACCTGCTGATCGTTGCCCATCGCCGTCCTTCGCATCAGACGCACCAGCGTGGAGGGGGCGTACGCCTTGCCGTCGGCAGCCCACACGAGCGGCTTGACCTTGTTGTTCTGCCAGGTGGCCCGAGCCCTGCGCGGGTCCTCCTCGATCCACCGCGGCAGCTGCCTGCGCTCCGGACCGGTGACCGGACGGAACTCCAGGACCGTCCCGTCCCGGAGGCGCTCCGCGTCGACGATCACGCGTACCGCGTTGGCCGTCCGGCCGCCGCCACCCGGCTCCTGGTCCAGCCTGGACTCCGCGTCACTGGGCGGCTCCTCGTCGCCGAGGACCCGAGCGTACAGACCCTCGGCCACCAGCTGGGCGCGGTCCTCGGCCTTGACCGCCGTACCGAGCTGGCTGTTACGTCCGTACGCGCCGTCGATGACGATCACCATCCAGGCGAGGGCGCGCCGCACCCGGCCCGGCACCTCGGCCAGACGTGCCTCCCACGCCGCGTCCGCCTCCTTGTCATCGCCGAGGTCCGCGACGCCCATCGCCCGGTAGAGGACATGGGTGATCAGCAGATCGCCGTAGGCGGCGGCACCCGCCAGGCGGCCGACGGCACTCTCCTTCTCCTGTTCCAGCGCCTCCCGCACCGCGCGCAGCATCTGGACGCACCGCCACACCCGATGCGCCGTCGGGTGTGGCCCGAAGAGTTGCCGGTAGGTCTGTGCCCCCCACAGGCCCGACGCATCCCGCTTGGCTTGGGCTGCGAGCCCCGGAGAGTCGACGGCGGCAAGGGCGGTGGCCGCCTCCTCCATGGTGCAGCCCTCGTCGTGGGCGGGCTCGGGCTCCCCTCGCTTGATCACGTACTGGAGGCCCAGCGAGAGCGCGAAGTCATGCCGGAGATCGAACTGTTCCGGCCTGCGCGACCGGAAGTCCCGCTCCTGGGTCGGATTCTGGGTATTGGCGGCCACGGTGACACGGTCACCGAAGTCCTCGGGGCAGTCCTCCAGGGAGATGATGCGCACCAGAAGTCGCCCGAGGGCGGCCTTGCCGGGCTTCTGCCGCATCGCACGGTGCACGGCGCTCACCGTCTGCGCCCCGTTGATGAGGCTTGCCCCCTCCAGCCGGAAGCCGGCACCGGCCCCCGCCACCGGGGCGCCCTTGCCGTGCTTGCGGATCCGGTCGCAGAGCAGCGTGATCCCGTTGCTCAAGTACCAGAAATGCTCGGGCTCCTTGACCAGGGTGGCGCGGATCTTGTCGTTGACGTCGCTGACGTCGAGCGCGTCGCGGATGTTGCGCGCCGTGAGGTGACGCCCGTGATCGTCGTACCACCCGGCGACCGCCTCGGCGGAGACCGTTCCGTAGTAGGCGGTGTAAGGGGAATCGATTTTCCCCACGCCGTCGACCTGCACGTCCAGGTCCACCTTCCGCTCCGCGTGATCGCCCAGGATCTCCCGGTGCAGAGCGCGCAGGTTGATGACCTTGAGTTCGACGAGGTCGTCGTCCAGGTTGTGCTTGTCGACCGCCTCGTCGAGGAAGTCCACGGTGTTCTGGTGCAGTTCGGTGCCGGTCACGAGCGCCAGCACCAGGGTCACCTTGGGCGATGGGCTGTTCAGCGCGGCGTCGATGGCCGCAGAATGCCGGTCGATCTTGCTACCGAAGCGGTGGAACTCCAGTTCAAGCAAGTAGTCGAGCCCCCGCATCAGCGCAGCGGCGTCGTGCTCACCGAATCCCGCCTCACCCTTGTCACTCCACTTCGCCTGCACAAGGGTGACGTGCTGCCGGTCGCCTCGCTGTTGCACCGCCACCGCATCGACGCCCTTGTCCGTGGAGCTGTCGATCACGGACCGGCCGGCCTCTTCGTCGGAGCATGCCGTCTCGATCTTGACGGCCAGCGCGGCCACCGCGCGACTGAGGAACATCTGCTCCTCGTCCGGCCGCCCGGCGACATCCTCCATGTCGACCAGCGGCCGGAAACGCTCGCTCAGCTTCCTGCGCAGGTTCCGGACCTGAACCGGGTACGGCACGCATTCCCCCTGTTCTCATGGGTTCGAGGCATCACACCGCCCCGAGGGGCGCCGACGAACGAGGCTATCTCGGCACCCGACACATGTTCCTTCTGTTTGATGGAACACACGGAATCCCGCGCAGCAACCATGCCCATGCAGGCACACAGTCACATGAATTGCCCACAAGAGTAATCTTGTGACACCATGTGCACATGGTTGAGATCGCCATCAGTGCCGCCCGCTCCCAGCTCGGCGACCTGGTTCGCCGCGCCGCCCACGGCCGGGAGACCATCGCCCTCACCGATCATGGCCACGTGGCCGCCCTTCTCGTATCACCGCAGGTGATAGAGGATTTCGAGGACGCTCTCGCACTCGCCGACTACCAGCGCCGCAAAGCGGAGGGAACGCTCGAACCCGGCATTCCGCACGAAGAGGTCGGGCGCATGCTGGGACTGCGATAAGTGACTTACCAGATCATCTGGGAGCCACGCGCAACAAACGCAGCCACACGCTTCCTCAAGGACGACCCCGCTGGGCTGGCCGCCGTCTACGAGGCCGTGGACGGCCTGGCCATCCAACCGCGCCCTGCGACATCCGTTCCGTACGGAACACAGAACATCCGCCGCCTGCACGTCGGCGACTACCGAGTGCTGTACATCATCGACGACGACGTGATCCACATTCTCGTCACCCACCTCGGCCGCACCGCCTGACACAACAGAGGGCCGCGTCTCCCACAATCACTCAAGGGAGGCACGGCCCTCTGCCGCAATCACCCTCGGTCAGCCGTCACCCAGCAACTTCGCGGCCTGGCCCACCACCGGAATGCTGCCGATCGACTGCGCCTGCGCCACCGGCGCCGTCAGCGTCCGGGAAGCGACGGGCTGGAAGTCGGCGAGCTGGGTGCCGACGCCGTTGTCGAGCGGGTCGACACCCGTGCCCGCGAGCGGGTTGGGCTTGAGGTCCGACAGCGGGCCGGTGACGTATCCGACGGTGCCGCCCAGCGCCTGCGCACCGGCCTGCGGGTCGATCTTGCCGAGCGAGGTGGGACGCGTGCGCAACACGTCCACGACCGGTTCGGCCTCGGCCGCCGCGGCCGCTCCCGTGCCCGCGCCCAGGGCCACTCCCGCCGTGGCGAGGGCGACCAGGGCGCGCCGTCCGGTCGGGGTCTGGGAGGAGTGCTGTCGGGCCATCGCGGTGCCCACTTTCTACTGCGTCGGGTAATCGGGTCGACACGAAGGGTAGTTGAGGTGTGACACCCGCATCAAAGCCGACCCGCGGGGTCGTTCCCCGCCCGGCGGATGCCTCACACTGGTGTCCCGTGAGTTCCCCACCGCCCCTGTCCGCGCGAGTCGTGCTGCTCTGCGGCCCCTCGGGCTCCGGAAAGTCCCTTCTCGCCGCCCGCTCCGGCCTGCCCGTGCTGCGGCTCGACGACTTCTACAAGGAGGGCGACGACCCGACGCTGCCGCAGGTGGCGGGGAGTTGCGACATCGACTGGGACCACCCCGGCTCGTGGGACGCGGACATCGCGATCGCCGCGATCACCGACCTGTGCCGCACGGGCCGTACGAACGTCCCGGTCTACGACATCGCGCTCAGCGCCCGCACCGGCGAGGAGGCCGTCGAGATCGGGCGGACCCCGCTGTTCATCGCGGAGGGCATCTTCGCCGCGGAGATCGTCGCCCGCTGCCGGGACCTGGGCGTGCTGGCCGACGCGCTGTGCCTGAGCCGCGGTGCGGTGACGACGTTCCGCCGCCGTTTCCTGCGGGACCTCGAGGAGGGCCGCAAGTCGGTGCCGTTCCTCCTGCGCCGCGGCTGGCGCCTGATGCGCGCCGAACGCTCCATCGTGGCCCGCCAGACCGCCCTCGGCGCGTACGCCTGCGACCGCGACGAGGCGCTGGGCCGCCTGGCGGCCGCGGCGACGGACGACGACAACGCCACGACGGCGCGTACGGCCGTCTGACGGGCGGACGCGGAAGAGCGGGACTGGATGGACCCCCCGGCCCTCCAGCCCCGCTCGTGTTCCCCCCGTGTTCCCCCGTGTTCCCCCGGGTGGTGCTTCCCCCGTGCTGTGCGCGGTACCGCTCCCCCGACGTCCCCCGTTGGGTCCCCCCGGTACCGCTCCCCCGTGTTTCCCCCGTGTTCCCCCGTTCACCGGCCTCCCGGGAGGAAGGCCGGCTTCCGTGCACCTCAGGCGACGAGCTCGCCGAAGGCGTCCTCCTCGTCACGGCCGAAGCTGAGGACCTCGTCCTCGCGCAGCCGGCGGAGCGACCGCCAGATGCTGGACTTCACCGTGCCGACACTGATGTCGAGGATCTCCGCGATCTCCGGGTCGGTGCGGCCCTCGTAGTAGCGCAGGACCAGCATCGTCCGCTGGAGTTCGGGCAGCCGGGCCAGCGCCTGCCACAGGACGGCGCGCAGTTCGGTGCCGCGCATCGCGTCCGTGTCGCCGGGCGTCTCCGGCAGTTCCTCGGTCGGGTACTCGTTCAGCTTGCGGCGGCGCCACGCGCTGATGTGCAGGTTGGTCATCGTGCGTCGCAGGTAGCCGCCGACGGCCGCCTTGTCACTGATCCGGTCCCACGCCCGGTAGGTCGAGAACAGCGCGCTCTGCAGCAGGTCCTCGGCCTCGAAGCGGTCGCCGGTGAGGTGGTAGGCGGTGGCGTACAGGGAGGCGCGGCGCTCCTGGACGTAGGCGGTGAACTCCGCCTCCGACAGCGAGCGGCGCTCCCCCGTGTCCTCCCTGTACGCGGCTCCCCCGTGAGCCGCCTGTTCCCCCGCGTCGACCACCGTCATGAAGGCGGTGTGCTGACGCCCGGTGCCGCGAGCGCACCCCCGCCCGCTCACGGCACCGGACTTCTCGGAACCCCGGTGCACGTCGTGCAGACGCGTGACGACTGCGACTGCGTTGGTGCTCATACCGTGCAGCGTGTTCATCTCGCGCCCCCCGTCGTGGACTTCCGGTGTCCGTGCTCGTTGCGTTCGGCCCGTCCGCCGCGGCTGTGTGCTCGGTGCCGCGTGCTGCCGTGCCTGTGCCGAAAATCCTGCCCATGGCACTTCATCGCCGTGTCCGCCGACTGTCACAGACCTGTCACAGGGGTCCGTCACGGTGGCGCCACAGCCCGCGCACAGACATCGGCGCTACGACGTTCCGGCACGGGTTGCACCGGCGCTCCGGACCGGTCCCCGACCCCGCGTACGCCGCGCGCGCCGCGGAAACCACGCCCCTCTGGCATCCGAGCCCCGGCCCACAGGTCGAACGACGGCACCTCCATGGGCCAGAATGAGCCCGTGCCTTCCCTGTTGCTGATCGAGGACGACGACGCCATCCGTACGGCCCTGGAGCTCTCACTGACGCGCCAGGGACACCGTGTGGCGACCGCTGCGAGCGGTGAGGACGGTCTGAAGCTGCTGCGCGAACAGCGGCCGGATCTGATCGTGCTGGACGTGATGCTGCCCGGCATCGACGGATTCGAGGTGTGCCGGCGCATCCGGCGCACCGACCAGCTGCCGATCATCCTGCTCACCGCGCGCAGCGACGACATCGACGTGGTCGTCGGGCTGGAGTCCGGCGCCGACGACTACGTCGTCAAACCGGTGCAGGGCCGGGTGCTGGACGCCCGGATCCGGGCGGTGCTGCGGCGCGGGGAGCGCGAGTCGAACGACTCGGCGACCTTCGGCAGCCTCGTCATCGACCGCGCCGCGATGACGGTGACGAAGAACGGCGAGGACCTCCAGCTCACCCCGACCGAGCTGCGGCTGCTGCTCGAACTGAGCCGGCGCCCCGGTCAGGCGCTGTCCCGGCAGCAGCTGCTGCGCCTGGTCTGGGAGCACGACTACCTCGGCGACTCCCGGCTGGTGGACGCCTGCGTCCAGCGGCTGCGCGCCAAGGTCGAGGACGTGCCGTCGTCCCCCACCCTGATCCGTACCGTGCGCGGGGTCGGCTACCGCCTGGACGCCCCTCAGTGACACAGCGGCAAGGGGGGATCCGCGGCTGGTCCGCGGCGCGCAAGGGGCATCTCTCACGGCTGCGCCTCACCAGCCTGCGGCTGCGGCTCGTCGTGGTCTTCGGGCTGGTGGCGCTGACCGCGGCCGTGTCCGCGTCCGGCATCGCGTACTGGCTCAACCGCGAGGCCGTGCTGACCCGCACCCAGGGCTCGGTCCTGCGCGACTTCGAGCAGGAGATGCAGAACCGGGCCGGCTCGCTCACGGAGCACCCCTCGCAGGACGAGTTGCAGCACACGGCCGGCCAGATGGCCACCAGCAGCCAGCGTTTCAGCGTGCTGCTGGTCGCCGAGGACACCACCGGCAGGACGGTCTACGGCAGTTCCGGGGGGCTGAACGGCTTCTCCCTGGAGGACGTGCCCGCGTCGCTGCGCACGGCGGTGAACAAGCAGCAGAAGACGACCGCGGGCAACACCTCGCCGTACCACCTGTACTGGCAGCGGGTGGTCGACCACGGGACGCCGTACCTGGTGGCCGGGACGAAGGTGATCGGGGGCGGCCCGACCGGCTACATGCGCAAGTCGCTGGAGCCGGAGGCCAAGGACCTCAACTCGCTGGCCTGGTCCCTGGGCATCGCCACCGGTCTGGCGCTGATCGGCGCCGCGCTGCTCGCGCAGGCCGCCGCCACGACCGTGCTGAAGCCGGTGCACCGGCTGGGGGTGGCCGCCCGCCGTCTGGGCGAGGGCAAGCTGGACACCCGGCTGCGGGTCTCCGGGACGGACGAACTGGCCGATCTGTCCCGCACGTTCAACCGCACCGCCGAGTCGCTGGAGAAACGGGTGGCGGACATGGCGGCCCGGGACGAGGCCTCCCGCCGCTTCGTCGCGGACATGAGCCACGAACTGCGCACCCCGCTCACCGCCATCACCGCCGTCACCGAGGTGCTGGAGGAGGAACTGGACGCGGAGTCCGGCGGTATCGACCCGATGATCGAGCCGGCCGTCCGCCTGGTGGTCTCCGAGACCCGGCGGCTGAACGACCTGGTCGAGAACCTGATGGAGGTCACCCGCTTCGACGCCGGCACGGCGCGCCTGGTCCTGGACGACGTCGACGTCGCCGACCAGATCACCGCCTGCATCGACGCGCGCGCCTGGCTGGACGCCGTCGAACTGGACGCCGAGCGCGGCATCCACGCCCGCCTCGATCCGCGCCGCCTGGACGTGATCCTCGCCAACCTCATCGGCAACGCCCTCAAGCACGGCGGCTCGCCGGTGCGGGTGTCCGTGCGGGAGTCGGCCGACGAGGTCGTCATCGCCGTACGCGACCACGGCCCCGGCATCCCCGAGGAGGTCCTGCCCCACGTCTTCGACCGCTTCTACAAGGCGAGCGCCTCCCGCCCCCGCTCCGAGGGCAGCGGGCTCGGCCTCTCCATCGCCCTGGAGAACGCCCACATCCACGGCGGCGAGATCAGCGCCGCCAACTCCCCCGAGTCGGGCGCGGTCTTCACCCTCCGCCTGCCCCGGGACATCTCGGACCTGGCGGAACAGGGCGAGCAGAAGGACAAGGGGGACACCTGATGACCGCTCACACCACGCCCGTACGCCGCCTTCTCGCCCTCCCCGCCCTCCCCGTCCTCGCCGCCCTGCTCACCGGCTGCGGCATCCGCGCGACGGAGGTGCCGACCGACTTCGGCCCGGCCCCCTCCCGGGTCCGCTGCTCCCTCTCCGCGCCGGAGGTGACCACCCAGGCCTCCGGGGGCGTCCCCGTACGGGTGTTCCTCCTGTGCGGTTCCTCCCTGGTCGCCGTGGACCGCACGGTCCCGGTCCCCGACGGCACGGCCGACTCCGCGCGCCGCGTCCTGGTCGCGCAGGGCCTGCTGGACGAACTGGCGCAGTCCCCCTCGGCCGCGGAGAAGGAGGCCGGCTACACCACGGACGTGCGGGGCGGAACGGCGGTGAGCGGCCCGGCCGCCGAGGACCCGGACGACACCCTGCGCCTGAGCACCTCCCCGGACGGCCTGACCTCGTACGCCCTGGCCCAGATCGTCTGCACCTTCTCCGACTCGGCGGCGGCGGAGGGCGACGGCTCGGTGGTCCTGGGCGGTCCCACGGCCGCTCCCCGCCGCTACCAGTGCACGGACGAGGTCCGCTCCCGCCCGGGCACGGCGGAACCCCCGTCGACGGAGGTCACGGGCGGCTGACGGGGCCTGGCGGGTCCGGCTGGTCCGGCAGCCCGGCTGGTCCGGCGGATCCGGCTGGTTCGGCGGCCCGGCTGGTTCGGCGGCCCGGCTGGTTCGGCAGGCTGGCGGGTCCGGCCGGTTCGGCGTGTTCGACCGGCCCGGCGGGCCGGCACGGTTCCGTCCGGCCGTCGGTGTGGCGCAGGCCTCGGTGCGGCTGCCGCGGTGCCGGAACCGATCCCGCCGCCTCCCGCGTCTAGGGGGACGTGCAGCGTCAAGGCTCCATCGGCGGCAGCGCCGCGTTCCGCGTTCGTGCGACCGGGAGTGTTCTCCTGGTCGTCCACCTCGTGTTCGTCGCCTGGTGCACGCTGCGCCCACTGGACGTTCCCTGGATGAGCCCCTCCAACCTGCGCCCGTTCGCCGGCATCCGCGCCGACCTGGAGCTGGGCTGGCCGCAGGCGGCCTGCCGGATCGGCGGGGGACTCGCCCTGCTGGCGCCGCTGGGCGTCCTCCTCCCCCTGGCCCACGGCAGGCTCCACGTCTCACCGCTCGCCTCCCTGGTCCGCACGGTCACGGCGGGCGCCCTGCTGTCGCTGGCCATCGAGCTCCTCCAGACCGGGGTGCCCGGCCAGGTGGTCGACGTGGACTCCCTCCTGCTCAACACCACGGGCGTGGCCCTGGCGCACACCGCCGTGGTCCCGGCGACCCGCGCCCGCCTGCGCCACCGGGCCGAGCGCCGTGCGGACCGGACGGACCTCCAGGAGGAGCCGGCTCAGGGGCGGACCCCGACGATTCCCAGGGTCGGGATCGCCCCGTAGGGCGACGTTTCGCCCGCTTCGTCTCCGTAACGTGGACATCAGACGGGGCAGCCGCCGAAGGCCGCCCCGGACCGACTCACGAAGGAGCCGCAGATGTCCAGCAGCCTCGCCCGCCCCACCCACGGCCGCATGATCGGCGGAGTGTGCGCCGCGCTGGCCCGGCGCTTCGGCACCTCCGCGACGACGATGCGCACGATCTTCCTGCTGTCCTGTCTGCTGCCGGGCCCGCAGTTCCTGCTCTACATAGCGCTGTGGATCTTCCTGCCGTCCGAGGACAAGGCCCGCACGGCCTGGTAGGCGCCGCGCACGGAAAAAGCCGTCGGGCGCACCCGGAGGACCCGGATGCGCCCGACGGCGCCGCGACGCGCGGGACTCAGCCCAGCGGGATCCCGTTCACCCCTACCCCGTTGGTGGGCAGGCCCTTGAGGACGGGCAGACCGCCGAGCAGATCGGCGGCCGGCGCGGTCGGCTGCTCGGTGAGCGCCTGCTGGGCGATCGGCTGCACGGCGGCCAGGCCGGTGCCGAGTGCCGGCTGGGCCTGCTGGACCGCGTCACCGGCTCCCGGCAGCGCCTTGGCGAGGTTCTCCGCCGGCAGCGACTGGGTGATGCCGCCCAGTGCCTGGGTGGCGTCCGGGACGGCCGGGGCCGCAGTGGCGGCGCCCGCACCGGCGGCGGCGAAAGCGGCACCGAGCGCGGCGACGCCGAGGGTCTTGGCAGCAGACTGCTTCATGATAAATGCGTCCTCGAATATCGGGGAACTGAGCGGTCCACGACCGTAAACACGAAAAGGCATCCACCGCAAACATCGAAATGCGGACAGACCGTGAAGGCCCGCCCGCATCCTGAATCGAAAAGTCCCGGCCCTCAGCTCTCGTCGGTCACAGAACCCCTGGTGGAGGCGGTCTGCTGGAACAGCCATTCGGACTTGAGCTCGGCATAACCGGGCTTGATGACGTCATTGATCATGGCCAGTCGTTCATCGAAAGGAATGAATGCTGACTTCATAGCATTGACCGAGAACCATGCGAGATCGTCGAGCGTGTAACCGAACGCATCGACAAGGTGCTCGAATTCCCGGCTCATGCCGGTGCCGGACATCAGCCGGTTGTCGGTGTTGACCGTGGCCCGGAAGTGCAGCCGGCGCAGCAGCCCGATCGGGTGCTCGGCGTAGGAGGCGGCCGCGCCGGTCTGGAGGTTGGAGCTGGGGCACAGCTCCAGCGGGATGCGCTTGTCCCGGACGTACGAGGCGAGCCGCCCGAGCTTCACGGAGCCGTCCTCCGCGACCTCGATGTCGTCGATGATGCGGACGCCGTGTCCGAGGCGGTCGGCCCCGCACCACTGGAGGGCCTGCCAGATGGACGGCAGTCCGAAGGCCTCTCCGGCGTGGATGGTGAAGTGGTTGTTCTCCCGCTTCAGGTACTCGAAGGCGTCGAGGTGCCGGGTGGGCGGGTAGCCGGCCTCGGCGCCGGCGATGTCGAAGCCGACCACGCCCCGGTCCCGGTAGCGGTTGGCGAGTTCGGCGATCTCCAGGGCGCGGGCGGCGTGCCGCATGGCGGTGAGGAGCGCGCCCACCCGGATGCGGTGGCCGTTCGCCCGGGCGAGCCGTTCGCCCTGCCGGAAGCCCTCGTCGACGGCCTCGACGACGTCCTCGAGGCGCAGCCCGCCCTCCAGGTGCTGCTCGGGCGCGTAGCGGACCTCGGCGTAGACGACCCCGTCCTCGGCGAGGTCCTCGGCGCACTCGCGAGCGACCCTGACCAGGGCCTCCCGGGTCTGCATGACGCCGACGGTGTGCGAGAAGGTCTCCAGGTACCGTTCGAGGGAACCGGAGTCGGCGGCCTCCCGGAACCAGAGGCCGAGCTTGCCGGGGTCGGTCTCGGGGATCCGTGTGTACCCGGTCTCCCGGGCGAGGTCGACGATCGTGCCGGGGCGCAGCCCGCCGTCGAGGTGGTCGTGCAGCAGAACCTTGGGCGCCCGGCGGATCTGGTCCGCGCTCGGGGTGACACCCTGTCGAATGGTCTGGCTCGTCATTTCCGCACTCTAACTCCTACGCGCGTAGATCACGCGCTGTACAGCCACGTCGATATGTAACGGTGACCGCACGGACGGGTGGAGTACACCGGTGCTTCTGACACTGTTCTGTCATGGGACAGCAAGCGACGCCGGTGCGAACGGCCAGGCTGGGGAAGGGAATGGGCCCGGAGCCGGAGGCGGTGAGCGGCGTGGTGCTGCTGCTCCCGGGTGGTGACGAGGTCTCCGACCGCAGACCCTCGCCCCTGTGGGGAAACGGCCCGGTGCGCGCCGTCGGGCGCAGGCTCGCGCGCGCGGCCCGGCAGGACGGCCTGGCCGTCCACCTGGTGCGTTACCGCTACCGGGGCTGGAACGGCAGCGAGGCCCATCTCGCCACCGACGCCTCCTGGGCCGCCGACGAGGCCGTACGGCGCTACGGAGACGTCCCCGTGTGCCTCGCCGGTGTCGGCATGGGCGGGCGGGCCGCGCTGCGCGCGGGCGGCCACGAGGCCGTCAACTCGGTGCTTGCGATCGCCCCTTGGCTGCCGGAGGAGGACATGGCGGCGCCACCCGAACCGGTGAAGCACCTGGTGGGGCGGCAGGTGCTGATCGTGCACGGCACGAACGACCAACGGACCGATCCCGAGCTGTCCTTCCGGCTCGCGGCGCGGATGAAGAAGGTGAACCGGGAGGTGTGCCGGTTCGAGGTGCACTCCGACGGGCACGGGCTGCACCAGTACCGGCAGGAAGTCCTGGCCCTGGCGGAGGACTTCGCGCGGGGCGTGCTGTTCGGGCACGACTTCTCGCGGCCGGTCCGGGACGCCCTGGCGGCGCCTCCGCCGCTGGGGCTGAGGATGCCGTTGGCCGCGGGGTTCGGCAGTTCGCTGCGGCGTTGACCTGCTCCTCGTGCTGCCACCCCGATCACCCATGTGATCAAGCACGCCCGGGCCGGACCCGGCGGTTCCGTCATCCGTTCTCCCGGGGACCGGCAGCTCCGCGTGGCTCCTGCCCGGCACGGCGGACGGGCCGGCCACCGGCCACCGGCCACCGGCCACCGGCCACCGGCCACCGGCCACCGGCCACCGGGGGAGTCACCCGGCTGTACGGCGACGGCTTCGACTTCACCGAGGGGCTGGACCTCTCCATGGGAGGCGGGGGGACCGCCCGCCAAGTCGCCGACCTAGCCGGGCCTGTCAGGCCTGTCAGGCCTATCAGGGCCTACGGAAGCAGACTCCCCCGCCGCGACAGCAGGAACCTCTTGAAGGCCGCCACGGGGGGTGTGTCCGGGTGGCCGTCGAGCCAGGCCACGCCGATCTCCCGTACCGCCCTCGGTGCCGTGACCGTCAGTTCCACCACGCCGGGCCGGGGTACGGCGGGCGGGGGCAGGAGGGCGACGCCGAGGCCCGCCGCGACCAGGCCGCGGAGCGTCTCCGCCTCCTCCCCCTCGAAGGCGATGCGGGGGCGGAAACCGGCCTCCTGGCAGAGGTCGTCGGTGATGCGGCGCAGGCCGTAGCCGGGTTCCAGGGTCACGAAGGTCTCGTCGGCGGCCTCGGCGAGACGGACGCGCTTGCGGGCGGCGAGGCGGTGGTCGGCGGGGACGACCAGGCGCAGTTTCTGCTCGTCGAGGCGGCGGGCGACGAGGTCGGGGGCGTCCGGGACCGGCGAGGTCAGGCACAGGTCGAGCTCGCCGGCCCGCAGCCGCTCCAGCATGGCCTCGCCGTAGTTCTGGACGAGGCTGAAGCGGACGCGGGGGTGGTCGACGCGGAAGGCGTGGATCAGGCCGGGTACCGTCTCGGCGCCCATGGTGTGCAGGAAGCCGAAGGCGACCTTGCCGGTGGCGGCGTCGGCGTCGGCGCGCACCGCGTCGGCGGCGCGCTCGATCTCGGCGAGGGCGCGCTCGACGGACGTGAGGAAGGTGCGTCCGGCGGGGGTGAGGGAGACGGTCCTGCCGTGGCGGGCGAACAGGTCGACGCCCAGGTCCTGTTCGAGGCGGACCACGGCCCGGGAGAGCGTCGACTGCGGGACCTGCATCTCCTGCGCGGCCCGCGTGACGTGCTCGGTGCGGGCGACGCCCGCGAAGTACGCGAGCCGTGGCGCGAGCAGCGTGACGATGTCTTCTGTGTCACTGGACGGTGACAGGCGCGCCTGTGACCTTTGCTGATGCTCCATGGGAACGATTATGGCGATTCCATGCATTGGACGGATGAGTGGGGTCGTCCTAGGTTCGGGGTATGTCTCCCGCCAGTACCGGGGCGTCCACCGTCGTGGGCGCCGTTCCGTCCGTCCCCTCCTCCGACTCCCGTATGGCCCCCGGCGGCCCCGGCTACCGCCGGATGAGCTTCGCCCTCTTCCTGGCCGGCGTGGCGACCTTCGCCCTCCTGTACTCCACGCAGGCGCTGCTGCCGCTGATCTCCGGCGAGTTCGGGGTCGCGGCGAGCGAGGCGAGCTGGACGGTGGCGGCGGCGACCGGTGGGCTGGCGCTGTTCGTCCTGCCGATGAGCGCCCTGTCGGAGCGCTACGGCCGCCGTACGGTGATGACGGCCTCGCTGGCGGTCGCCGTGACCGTCGGACTGCTGGTCCCCTTCGCCCCGTCGCTGGGCGCGCTGGTCGTCCTGCGCGGTCTGCAGGGCGCCGCCCTGGCCGGTCTGCCGGCCTCGGCGACCGCCTACCTGGCGGAGGAGGTGCGGCCCAAGGCGCTGATCACGGCGATCGGCCTGTTCGTGGCGGGCAACAGCGTCGGCGGGATGAGCGGCCGGGTCATCACCGGCTGGGTCGCGCAGGAGTGGGGCTGGCGGGTGGCCGTCGGCGTGATCGGCGCGGTCGCGGTGGGCTGCGCGGTGGCGTTCCGGCTGCTGCTGCCGGCGCCGAAGCACTTCGTGGCGGGCTCGCTGCGCCCCCGCGTCCTGGTCCGCACGGTCCGCGACCACCTCGCCGACCCGCTGCTGCGCCGCCTGTACGCGATCGGCGCGCTGTTCATGACGGTCTTCGGCGGGGTGTACACGGTGATCGGCTACCGCCTGACGGAGGCGCCGTTCTCGCTCCCGCAGGGCATCGTCGGCTCGATCTTCCTGGTGTACCTGGTGGGCACGGTGTCGGCGTCGACGGCGGGCCGGCTGGTCGGCCGGCTGGGCCGGCGCGGGGCGCTGTACCTGGCCGGCGGCACGACGGCGGCGGGCCTCCTGCTCTCCCTGGCGGACTCCCTCGCCCTGGTCCTGCTGGGCCTGGTCCTGATCACGTCGGGCTTCTTCGCGGGCCACGCGGTGGCGTCCTCGGCGGTCAGCAAGACGGCGACCACCGGCCGGGCGCAGGCCTCCGCCCTCTACCAGTCCGCGTACTACGTCGGCTCCAGCGCGGGCAGCACCGTCGGCGCGACGGCCTTCCACGCGGGCGGCTGGGCCGGCACGGTCGGCGTGGGCGTCCTGGCGGTGCTCGGCGTCGTGACGATCACCGTGTTCGGCACGCGGGCGGCTCGGGTCACGGCCCGTCGGCAGCCGGTGGCCGCGCACTGACCTCCCTCCCCACACCCTTCCGTGACCCCCTGCTCCGGGCCGGTCGTCCGTGGTGGCCGCCGGCTCCGGCGGACCGCGACCGGTCCGGGCGGGGGGTCCGTCGTGTACCGGGCCGGACGGCGGCCGGTCCGCTGCCCGACCCGCCGCCACCTGGGCCTTCGTCGACTCGGGGGGCCGTTGTCAGTGCCCTGCGGTAGCTTCCGGAGTACTGGGCGCACAGGCGCGCGACAGAACGGCCACAGGGGCGGGTGGACGACGATGACGGACGGTACGGCGACGGTGGACGACCTCGACGCCAGGCTGGAGCGGCACCGGGTCGAGCTGACGGGCTACTGCTACCGGATGCTGGGCTCGTCCTTCGAGGCCGAGGACGCGGTGCAGGACACCCTGGTGCGCGCCTGGCGCGGCTACGACACCTTCCAGGGCCGTTCCAGCCTGCGCTCGTGGCTCTACCGCATCGCGACCAACGTGTGCCTGGACATGCTGACGGCGGGCAACAAGCGGGCCCGGCCGATGGACCTCACGGATTCCACCCCGCTCGCCCGGGCGGCGCTCTCCCCCCGCCCGGACACCACCTGGCTGGAGCCGATGCCGGACGCGCGCGTGCTGCCCGCGGTCGAGGACCCGGCGGAGGCGGCCGTCGCCAAGGAGTCGGTGCGGCTCGCGTTCATGGCCGCGTTGCAGCGGCTGCCGCCCAAGCAGCGGGCGGTACTGATCCTGCGCGAGGTCCTGGCGTGGCGGGCGAGCGAGGTCGCCGAACTGCTCGACACGACGGTCGCCTCGGTCAACAGCGCGTTGCAGCGGGCCCGCGCGACCCTCGCCGAGCAGCGGGACAGGGCGGCGGACGCGGCCGTGTCGGACCCGCTGGACGAGGAGCAGCGGGTCCTGCTGGAGCGCTATGTGGCCGCTTTCGAGGGGTACGACATGACGGCGCTGACGCGGCTGCTCCACGAGGACGCGGTCATGACGATGCCGCCGTTCGACCTGTGGCTGACGGGCCACGCGGACATCACCGGCTTCATGACGACGATCGGCTCCGCCTGCACGGGCTCCCGGCTGCTGCCGGTCGAGGTCAACGGTCTGCCGGGCTTCGCCCAGTACAAGCCGGACCCCGAGGCGGGCGGACACAGCCCGTGGGCGATCCAGGTGCTGGAGATCTCAGACGGCGGCCTCACCGGTTTCCACTTCTTCCTCGACACCCACCGCTGGTTCCCCCTCTTCGGTCTGCCGCTCCACCTCGAAGCGGAGTCCGACGAGGTCGAGGAGGGCGCGTAGCGCCGGGTCGGGGGCGCGCAGCCGAAGGCGCCCGCCGGCCCGCCGGGCCGTGAGGTGGAGCCGGGCCAGCGCGTCGACGGCCGGGAGACCCGGTGGCCCGAGCCCGGCGACGTCGCACACCACGACCGCCGCCCCGGTCCCGTCCAGCAGCGTCCTCAGCTCGTCGCAGAGGGCCGCCACCCTGCTCCGGGTGAGGGGTCCGCACAGGCCGATCACCGGCGGTCTCGTCGCGTCCACGAGCGGTAGACCGGGCGGGCTGGCGTAACTCATCGTCCTCCGTCTCCTAACATGTGCATGGAGTTGGCTAAGGCCTATAGGCAACGGGGCTTTCGGGCCGCCGGTCCTACGAGCGGCCGGTCCTACGAGCGGCCGGTCCTACGAGCGGCCGGTCCTTCGAGCGGCCGGTCCTTCGGGCGGCCGGTCCTTCGGGCAGCTCCGTGCACGACGTCAGTGGCAGCCGCGACGACACCGGGAGATTTCCATGGCACGCGCAGGGCTGACTCCCGAACGTCTGGCCCGGGCGGGGGCGGAACTCGCCGACGAGGTCGGCTTCGAGCAGGTCACCGTCTCCGCGCTCGCCCGGCGGTTCGACGTCAAGGTCGCGAGCCTGTACTCGCACGTGAGGAACTCGCACGACCTGAAGACGAAGATCGCCCTGCTCGCCCTGGAGGAGCTGGCCGACCGCGGATCCGCCGCACTGGCCGGCCGCGCCGGCCAGGAGGCCCTCGCCGCCCTGGCGAACGTCTACCGCGACTACGCCCGCGAGCACCCCGGACGCTACGCCGCCGCCCGGTTCCCCCTGGACCCCGAGACCGCCGCGGCCGGCGCGGGCCCCCGGCACTCCCGGATGACCCGTGCGATCCTGCGCGGCTACGACCTCACCGAGCCGGACCAGACCCACGCGGTCCGCCTGCTGGGCAGCGTCTTCCACGGCTACGTCAGCCTCGAACTGGCCGGCGGCTTCAGTCACAGCACCCCCGACTCCCAGGAGTCCTGGGACCGCATCCTGGACGCCCTCGACGCCCTGCTGCGCACCTGGCCCCCGGCGACAGCGGACCACGGCGGTGCGGTGCGGGCAGGCGCCCCCGAGCTGCCCGGACAACCGGCGTAGGCGCAGACTGCCGCCGCTCGTCGGCGTCCCGGTCGGCAACACCCGTGACAGCGAAAGGCTGACATCAAGTCACGACACCTGCACGCCAGTTGAGCCTACGACCGCCCGAACCTGCGGAAATGGCGACACGGCAAGCGCATCGAAGTCCGGATCACACGCAGAGGTGACCTTCCTCGAACTCGCCGTGGTCCTCTGTCGCTTCGCGCGGCTCGCCCCCTCACCACGTAGGACACGTCCCGGCCATGGGGCGAAGCCACCCGCAGCGGATGCGACGCCGCCTGATCAGTGCTGTCCTGGAAGAAAGGTTCAACACGCCGCCACGCTGAGCCCTGTCTCAGAGGCGGTGGCAGGGCGCACGCCCGGTCCGGCCCGTGCAGAATCCCGGGCGAAGTAAGCCAGTTGTGCGGGCACACCAAGCAGCCGAGCGTGGTCGTCCCTTCAATCACTCCGGAGACACGCTATGCCAACGCAGAAGCAGATGGTGAGCTCCCTGAACGCCGCCACCAACGGCGAGCGGCCACTCATGCCATCCGAGCTCACACGATTGCGGCCGGTACTCGGAACCGGCGAACGGCCTGCCGAGATGGTCGAGCGTGCCGGCAGCCAGCGCATCCACGTGCTCACCGACACCGACGACGGCCCGCCGGAGCCGGAGATCGGCCGCGTGGAGGGAGCCGACGGCACCGTGTGGCATGTCGACGTGCCGGTCGGGACCGCGGGGGACGTTCCGCTGCCCGGCAGGACTGCGACCCAAGGCCTGCGACAAAAACTGTTGTCCGGGACCGATCACGACGGGGACGCGCCACCCCATCGCCCCGAGTGGCTCGACCTCTTCTATGTGCCCCGCGTTCTTCCCAGTCGCAGGCAGAAGCAGAAGCCGTTCAGTCGACTGGACGGGGACGGCATTCAACTGAGATGGGTCATCGGCCCCGACAACCGGCAGGAACTGAACGAGACCAGCTGGCCTTGGGGCTGCGTGGGAAAGATCTTCACCAGCACGGGATGGACGGGATCAGGGGCGCTCGTCGGCCGCCGCGTTCTCCTCACGGCCGGCCATGTGGTGCCGTGGGCTGACGTGGCGGCAGGAAACTGGTGGATGCGTTTCGTGCCCGCGTTCTACGACGGCACGTCCCTCCATGGCGCCGGCGTCCAGTCCTACGTATCGGATGTGTCCGGCTTCAGCCCGGACCTGCTAGGGGGCGAGACGGCGGCCTACGACAGGGCCGTCTGCCGACTGTACGAGCCGCTCGGGGACCAACTCGGTTACTTCGGAATGGGACATTACATCCCTGCTTGGACCGGCCAGCCGTGGTGGACCAACATGGGCTACCCGCACCTCCACTGGCTCCTGGGGACCAGTTACGAGAGTGGCATCAGCGTTCACGCCGCCTACAACGACATCAACGGAGGCATCGAATGCCACCACTACGGCGACATCACTCCTGGTGCTTCCGGCGGCCCGATGTTCGCCTTCTTCGGTGAGGGCAATCCCCGCATCATCGCGGTCCAGTCCTCGGACAACGCGGATATCTCCGCGGGAATGGTCAACTACGCGGCCGGCGGCCCGGGCCTCGTCGACGACGTGATCTGGGCGCGCCAGAACTGGACATAGGACCAGCTGCTAGCTGCTCGCGCGGTGATGGGAACGGGACTGCCCAGGTCGTGCCGCGCCGCGTTTCCCCGGCCGCCGACGGGACAGCCGCCTGGGAGAGCGCCGCACACCGCCGACCCGGAACCGAGGCCATGCCCGCCGAGAAGACCTGGATCACCACGCCCGTCACGGCCGACCTCCTGCGGGGGGCCCTGGAGGTGGAGCGCACCGACCACGGCGTCCTGCCGCACCGCCTGCCCGCCGCCGCCCGCGCCCAGTGCGGCGACGCGCAGCTCGCCATGGTGGAGTCACAGCCCTCGGGCGTACGGCTGGCCTTCCGGACCCGGGCGACCGCCGTCGAACTCCAGTCGCTGCGCACCCGGCGCGTCTACCTCGGCTCCCCGCCCGGCCCGGACGGCGTCTACGACCTGCTCGTCGACGGCCGTCTGACCGGGCAGGCGAGCGTCACCGGCGGCCGCACGGTGACCGTCGACATGACCGACGGGACCGTCGAGCACCGGACCGGCGCACCGGGCACCGTCCGCTTCACGGACCTGCCCCGGGGCAGCAAGGACATCGAGATCTGGCTGCCCCACAACGAGACGACGGAACTGATCGCGCTGCGCACCGACGCCCCCGTCGAACCGGCGCCGGCCGACCCGCGCCGCAGGGTCTGGCTGCACCACGGCAGCTCGATCAGCCACGGCTCCGACGCCACGAGCCCCACCACCACCTGGCCCGCCCTGGCCGCCTCCCTCGGCGGCGTGGAGCTGGTCAACCTGGGGCTGGGCGGCAGCGCCCTGCTCGACCCGTTCACCGCGCGGGCCATCCGGGACCAGCCCGCCGACCTGATCAGCGTCAAGGTGGGCATCAACCTGGTCAACCTCGACGTGATGCGGCTGCGCGCGTTCGGACCCGCCGTCCACGGCTTCCTCGACACCGTCCGGGAGGGCCACCCCACCACGCCGCTGCTGGTCGTCTCGCCGATCCTGTGCCCCCAGCACGAGGACACGCCGGGGCCCAGCGCGCCGGACCTCGGCGGGCTCGCGGAGGGGCGGCCGGGGTTCGTCCCGCTGGGCGACCCGGCGGAGGTGGCGGCGGGCAAGCTGACGCTGCGGGTCGTCCGGGCGGAGCTGGAGCGGATCGTCGCGCAGCGGGCCGGTGAGGATCCACATCTGCGCTATCTGGACGGTCGGGAGCTGTACGGGGAGGCCGACGCCGTCGAGTTGCCGCTGCCCGACGGGCTGCACCCCGGTGCCGGCGGTCACCGGCTCATGGGAGAGCGGTTCGCCGCGCTGGTGTTCGGGGAGGGCGGGGCTGCGGGGTGACGCCGGGGTTTTGGACCATCTCACCCGCGACCAGCAGTTACGAATCCCGCCTTTGCCGATGGGCCCAGTCCAGCGCCTCGACGATGAACTGGGCGAGCGTGCGGGGATCCTGGGCGTGGGCGAGGTGGCCCTGCCCCGGCATCACACACACCCGAGCACGGGGCATCGCCGCCGCGATCCGGGCGAACGGTTCCCCGTACGGGGGGATCCCCTCGTTGTCGCCACCGAGCAGCAGCGTGACGGGCATGGAGAGGCTCCCGTAACCCGGCAGATCGACCGCGTGGTCGTTCAGCGCCGCCAACTCCCGGGCCAGCGGCGCCGCGAGCGGCCGCAGTGCCTGCCACACCGGGCTCCGGCGCAACCGCGTGACGTACTCGGCGGAGAAACCGGACACGTCCCGGTTCACGACCTCCACGGCCCGGTCCAGGTCGCCCGCCTCGTCGGCCTGCCGCAGCGCGTCCAGCGCCTGGAGACCGAAAGGTCGCATCACCGGCTCGTAGAGCGTCAGCGAGTGGACGCCGGCATGCCGCCTCGCGGCTTCCAACGCGATGAGACCGCCGTAGCTCCAGCCGAACACGTCCACTCCGCCACCGCGGTCGTCACCCGCGCCGAGTTCGTCGAGCACCCGGCACAGGTCCTCGACCTCAGTGCCCACCGAGTAGCCATCGCTCAGCGGACCACTGGGCCGACGGCCGCGCCGGTTCAGCACGTATACGGGCTGAACCGTGGACAGCGCGTCCACCACGGGCTGCCATGAAGCGGCATCAGCCATGACTCCAGGCACGAACAGCAGCGGCCTGCCCTCCCCACTGCGGTGGCTGAGCGCCAGGACCACGCCGTCTCGTACCACCCGTACTAACACCCGGAACCCCCTTCACGGCCAAGTACACCGGAAGACCTTACGCCCCAGGGGCCCGTCGAAGATCATTTACGGGACAGCCCTCAGCCAGGCTCAAGAAGCGATCGGCACTCCCCTTGACCACAACTCTTCGGCGTGATCGGCGAATCGGGCGAACATTCCGGTGTCGCCGAGATTCCGCAGGTGCAGCAAAGGGGAGTCATGCCCGACAAGCCGGGCCAGGTGAGGGGTGACGAGCGCCTCGTCGTCGAAACGGAAGACCGACAGCGAAACGTGATTGATCGCGTCGCTCGCCGCGGAGAAACGCGCTTCCAAGCCCTGATGCACACCGAGTTTGTCCAGATGTTCCAGCGTGATGCGAATACGCGTGGAAACAGTGAGGGCCACGTCTTCGATCTGCTCGCGGTTGCGCGTCACCTCACCGTCGGGGTCACCCAGCAGGAAGCGCACACGACATCCGCTGTCAAGTTTCTGCCGCAGGGTTGAAACGAACGCAGGCTGGTCGATCCAGAGGAAATAGTTGGTGTAACCCGCGAAAAGGATATCCGTTGCCGACCTCTCGATGAGTTCGGCCCACGTCGTCGACGGGCAGGAGGATCGATAGGGGTAGGAGTGGATGATCTCACGGTCCCCACCGGTTTTGATTCGGCCCTTTACCGCTTTCGGCCACAGCATTTCTTCGTCAACTCCCAACGCCTTACAGGCATCTTCCCGGTTTCTGGCGTGTGGAATCAGTCCGGCGTCCGCCACCCACCGTTCCACCGTCTTCCCAGAAACGCCTACCCGTACCGCCAACTGCCTGGGCGAGCAGGTCGACCGACTGCATAGCCGATCTCAGTGCGCCCCCTTAGGCGCCGGTAACCTTCAAACCCTCGTACGTCTCGCGCAAGTCGGATGCTTCCGGTAGTTGCCTGGCCTCAACCACCTTGACGACTTCCAACGCCCGCCAATGGTTCGAGGGAACCACCCGGCCACTCAGTATGGCCCTCTGGGCGGAGTCGCAGGCTTCATCAAGGCGGCTGTCCGTAAGGAGGACAAGTGCCAGATCAATGTTGGCGGAAGCCACCCGACGGGGCCATTTGCTGATGTCGTCGGAGGGGCTGAGGCGCGCGATCACCTCACGCGCGTACGGCTCCGCAGCCACGTCGCCCAACCACGCGAGGGTTGTTGCCGTGTACGCGAGGCACTTTGCCGGATCGTATTGGTAGTGGTGCTCTGTCGGATGCTCAGGGATTCCGAGCTTGGCGGCCATTTTCTGCACCCGGTCGATAGCTGCGTATGTCTCTGCCCCGTGGCCAAGTCTTGCGCGTGCACGGCCTTCCTGGGCGGTTGCCTGAATGAGGGCGGAGGTACCTCTCGGGGCGACGTTCTGAGCGGCTAGGGACAACTCCAGTGCGCGCACATAGTCACCGTCCGTGAGAACACGCCACGCGTCGGTTTCGAAGCACCATGCTTCGATTTCAGGATGTTCCGCCTGTCGGGCAAGGGATACCGCGGCTTGCAGTCTGGCCGCTGCCGCATGCTCCTGTTTCAGGTCGATATGGAGCGTGGCACCGAGCAGTGACAACCAACCGCCTACGACCAACAGACGCCGATGTTCCGAAAGCGTCTTACGGGCGTCGAGCAGCTTCACGACGTAGGCGGAATGTTGCCGTACGCGTTCCAACAGTCGCGCCGGAGGGGTTGTCGGGTAAGCAGTCGCCAACTGATCAAAGGCGCGCTCCAGGCGGGTCAGCGTCTCGGACCCCACATCGCTTGCCTGCACGCGTCGAGACAACTCCCAGGCGGCCACTTCGTCGTCGGTGGCCGGTGCGCCGGGGATGGCCCAACTGGGCGCCGCACCAACGGGCAGAACGTCTGCCGCGAGTGCTTCGTCAAGCTCTCTGGAGGTGAGTCGTAAGAGCTTTGCCATCTTCGGCCGTTGATGCGGTTGCGGGTCGACTTCCCCGCGTTCCCAGCGCTGCACCGTGGTGCGGTCGACGCTCAGGGCGTCCGCGAACTGCTCTTGTGTGTAGCCGCTCGACTTCCGGCGCTGGGCCAGACGCTGCCGCTTCGCTGCCATACCCGTACTCCGTCCGGGATGCCGTCCCCGCTGGTCAGAGTAGCGCGTGCAGCCTTCCTGCCGCCCAGATGCGGCATTTCTGCCGTGGTGCGACCTGCGGGCAGCGCGGAAGTGTGGCCCAGACGGAAGGACCCCCGCGGCCGCGCGAACGGCCCGGGGGCATGGCCCACGCTGACTAGGAGCGTCGACAGTCCATGCTTATCACGCAGCTACTCGAACGGGTGAGAGTCATCCTGTTCGGATCACGCGCCCCCGGCAGGCACAGGCGCCCTGCCACGCACCCCGTGACACTCCCCGCCCCCTCGCATCGTCTGTCGCCGGACGTCTGGGGCGCCCGGTTGGTCACTGTGCGCAGACACTGCGCGAAAAAGCGTCCAACGCCCCAACATCTGCTCCGTGTTGGGGAGCCCACGGGCGCCCTGGTCCGGCCCTATGTCGCGCACCTGGGCGCCTCGCCCGGGAACAACCGCTCAGATGACCAGGCAATGCCCTGGGCGGGCCCCTGGGCGCACCCCTGTGGGGATGTCCGGTGACGATGACGATCGCGGTCTATCGGATCGATCCCCGGACCGGCGTCCGCACCCAGGTGCGGCCGTTGCGGACCGTCGAGCCTCCGGACGTACCCGAACTCTTCGGCAGGTTCCCGCCCTGCGCCTGCCCGCTGTGCCGGGCGGGGACGGACGCGAGGCTGCGCGCCCAGGTGGCGGAGGTCAACAGGCGGAGTCGGGGGGCGCTGTGACGCGCAAGGGCAGCAGCGGGTGACCCCCGTCCCGGTGCCCCAGTCCGGGACGGGCAGCGCCCCCCCTGCGGAAGCAAGGGCCGCAGTCGGGGGCGCGTCGCTGCCGGCGTCAGGCGATCCGCTCCAGTACCACCGGAGACGCCTCGTACGTCGTGCCCGTCGGAGCGATGTCGTAGGAGCCCTCGATCGCCTCCAGGGCGTACGCGAAGCGTTCGGGGGTGTCGGTGTGCAGGGTCAGCAGGGGGCTGCCCTCGGTGACCGGGTCGCCGGGCTTGGCGTGGAGTTCGATGCCGGCGGCCGCCTGGACCGGGTCCTCCTTGCGGGCGCGGCCGGCGCCCAGGCGCCAGGCGGCGATGCCGATGTCGTAGGCGTCGAGGCGGGTCAGTACGCCCGAGGCGGGGGCCTTGACGACGTGCTGTTCCCGCGAGGTGGGGAGGGGGGCGTCCGGGTCGCCGCCCTGGGCGGTGATCATGCGGCGCCAGACGTCCATCGCGGAGCCGTCGGCGAGGGCCTTCGCCGGGTCGGCGCCCGTCACGCCGGCCGCGTCGAGCATCTCGCGGGCCAGGGCGATCGTCAGCTCGACGACGTCGGCGGGGCCGCCGCCCGCCAGGACCTCCACCGACTCGCGGACCTCCAGGGCGTTGCCCGCGGTCAGGCCGAGCGGGGTCGACATGTCGGTCAGCAGGGCGACCGTGCGCACACCGTGGTCGGTGCCCAGGCCCACCATCGTCGACGCCAGCTCCCGGGCGTCCTCGATCGTCTTCATGAAGGCGCCGGAGCCGACCTTGACGTCCAGGACGAGCGAGCCGGTGCCCTCGGCGATCTTCTTCGACATGATCGAGGAGGCGATCAGCGGGATCGCCTCGACGGTGCCGGTAACGTCCCGCAGGGCGTACAGCTTCTTGTCGGCGGGGGCCAGGCCGTCGCCCGCCGCGCAGATCACCGCGCCGGTGGTGTCGAGGACGTGCAGCATCTCCTCGTTGGAGAGCAGGGCGCGCCAGCCGGGGATCGACTCCAGCTTGTCCAGGGTGCCGCCGGTGTGGCCGAGGCCGCGGCCGGAGAGCTGCGGGACGGCCGCGCCGCAGGCGGCGACCAGCGGGGCCAGCGGCAGGGTGATCTTGTCGCCGACGCCGCCCGTGGAGTGCTTGTCGGCGGTGGGGCGGGACAGGGAGGAGAAGTCCATGCGCTCGCCGGAGGCGATCATCGCGGCCGTCCAGCGGGCGATCTCCCGGCGGTTCATCCCGTTGAGCAGGATCGCCATGGCGAGCGCGGACATCTGCTCGTCGGCGACCTCGCCGCGGGTGTACGCGTCGATGACCCAGTCGATCTGCTCGTCGCCGAACTCACCGCGGTCCCGCTTGGTGCGGATGACGGAGATGGCGTCCATGGCCATGGCTTTCCTTCCGGTGGTGCACAAGACGTCCGGTGTGCGGGACGTCGCTGGAAGTGCGCGGCCCCTCCGTCCGGTCGAGTGGTGGGAGGGGCCGCGGGGCGGTTACTTGAGGTGGTCGGGGCCGAAGGCCTGCGGGAGCATCTCCGCCAGCGGCAGGATGCCCTCGGGCGTCTCCAGCAGCAGTTCCGGGCCGCCGAACTCGTACAGCAGCTGCCGGCAGCGGCCGCACGGGACGAGGATCTCGCCCCGGCCGTCCACGCAGGTGAAGTGCGTGAGCCGGCCGCCGCCGGTGCGCTGGAGCTCGGAGACCAGCCCGCACTCGGCGCACAGGCCGATGCCGTAGGAGGCGTTCTCCACGTTGCAGCCGGAGACCGTACGGCCGTCGTCGACCAGGGCCGCGACGCCGACCGGGTAGCCCGAGTAGGGGGCGTACGCGTGGCGCATGGCCTCGCGGGCCAGCTCCCGCAGGGCGTCCCAGTCGACAGGGGCGGCCGTGGTCACTTGCCCTGCCCCTTCCGGTACGGCAGGCCGTCCGCCTTGGGCATGCGCAGGCGTTGGGCGGACAGCGACAGCACCAGCAGGGTGACGAGGTACGGGGCGGCGGAGACGACCTGGCGCGGGACCTCGTCCACACTGGCGTACCAGAGGAACATCACCGCCGAGACCACCAGGGTGACGACGGCGGAGACGTACTTCTTCCGCCAGGCCAGGTAGGCCGCGCCGAACACCAGCAGGATCGCCAGCAGCAGGATCAGCGCGTGGACGTTGGTGGTGCCGCCGCGCAGGTTGAGGCTGTCGGTGTAGCCGAACAGGCCGGCGCCGAGGGCGAGGCCGCCCGGCATCCAGTTGCCGAAGATCATCGCGGCGAGGCCGATGTAGCCGCGGCCCGCGGTCTGGCCGTCGAGGTACACGTTGGACGCGACGATCGACAGGAAGGCGCCGCCGAGGCCGGCGAAGCCGCCCGAGACGATCACGGCGATGTACTTGTACTTGTAGACGTTCACGCCGAGGGACTCGGCCGCGACCGGGTTCTCGCCGCAGGAGCGCAGGCGCAGGCCGAACGCGGTGCGCCACAGCACGTACCAGGTGGCCGGGACGAGGGCGACCGCGACGACGGTGAGCGGCGAGAGGTTGGTGACCAGGCCGCCGACCAGGCCCGCGAGGTCGGAGACCAGGAACCAGTGCTTCTCGTTCAGGGTCTCCAGCCAGGGCGACAGGCCGGGGATGTCGAAGGTGCCGAGCGACTCGATCGGCGGGGACTGCTTGGAGGAGCCCTGCGGGGCGTCCTCGAAGGTGAACTTCGACAGGTAGCGGGTGGTGCCCAGGGCCAGGATGTTCAGGGCCACGCCGGAGACGATGTGGTTGACGTTGAAGGTGACGGTGGCGACGGCGTGCAGGACGGCGCCGAGCGCGCCGCCGATGATGCCGAAGGCGACACCGGTCCACGGGCCCCACTGGTAGCCGGCCCAGGCGCCGAACCAGGTGCCGAGGATCATCATGCCCTCGAGGCCGATGTTGACGACGCCCGCGCGCTCGGCCCACAGGCCGCCGAGGCCGGCCAGGCCGATCGGGACGGCCAGGCGCAGGGCGGTGGACATCTGGCCGGTCGAGGTGATGCCGTCCGCGCCGCTGATCAGGCGGACGAGCGAGGTGAGGACCAGCACGCCCGCGATGACCAGCAGGAGTACCGGGAGAGACATGCGGCGGCCGCCCTTGCCGGGCTGCTTCGCCTGCGGCTTGGCGATGGTCGCGGTGGACATCAGGCCGCCACCTCCTTCTTGGCGTTGTTGTCGGCGGCCTGGGCGGCGAGCTCGGCGCCGACCCGCTTCTGCTGGCGGCGCAGCCCCCACTGGCGTACGGCCTCGTAGGAGATGACGACCGCGAAGACGATCAGGCCCTGCATGATCGTGGCGATCTCCTTCTCGTACGCGACCGGGGTGGCGTAGTCGAGGGCGGGGGACGTCTTCTCCAGGAAGGCCCACAGCAGGGCGGCCAGGGCGATGCCGCCCGGGTTGTTGCGGCCGAGCAGGGCGATGCCGATGGCGGTGAAGCCGAGGCCGGCCGGGAAGCTGAGGCTGTAGGTGTGGGCGTCGCCGAGCAGCAGCGGCAGGCCGGACAGGCCGGCGACCCCGCCGGAGATCAGCATCGCGGTGAGCACCATGCGCTTGGCGTTGACGCCGGAGGCGGCGGCGGCCGTCTCGGAGGCGCCGGTGGCGCGCAGGTCGAAGCCGAAGCGGGTGCGGTTGAGGACGATCCAGTAGCCGATGCCGAGGGCGGCGGCGAGGAAGACCAGGCCGTAGATCTCGCCGACGTCCGGGCCCAGGTCGATGCCGGGCACCCAGCCGGACTCCTTCATCTCGCCGGTGGTGACGTTGTCGCCGACCAGGACGCCGAAGTTCTCGCGGAGGGTCAGGTAGCCGATGAGACTGGTGGCGATGGCGTTGAGCATGATCGTCGCGACGACCTCGCTGACGCCGCGGGTGACCTTCAGGACGCCCGCGATGCCCGCCCAGAACGCGCCGGTGAGCGCGCCGACCAGCAGCAGCAGCGGGATCTGGAGGAAGGACGGGAGCGCCACGTGCGCGCCGACCACCGCGGTCATCATGGCGGCGAGGCGGTACTGGCCGTCGACGCCGATGTTGAACAGGTTCATCCGGAAGCCGAGGGCGACCGCGAGGGCGGCGATGTAGTACAGCGACGCCTGGTTGATGATCAGAACCTGGATGTCGGAGAAGGGCACCTGCTCCAGCATCAGCCGGTACGGCTCGAAGGGGTTCTTGCCGGAGGCGATCAGCACGACCGAGGTCAGCACGACCGCCGAGACCAGCGCGATGGCCGGGCCGGCCACCGCGAGGAGCAGCCGCTCCTTGTCGAACTTCTTCATCGGGCCTCGTCCTCCGGGGCGGCTTCTTCTTCGACGTGCTCGAGGTGCCCGGACGCGGCACCGGTCATGGCCGAACCCAGCTCCTCCGGGGTGATGGTCGCGGGGTCCGCGTCGGCGACCAGCCTGCCGTCGTAGATCACGCGCAGGGTGTCCGACAGGCCGATGAGCTCGTCGAGGTCGGCGGAGATCAGCAGCACCGCCAGTCCCTCGCGGCGGGCCTCGCGGATGCGGTCCCAGATCTGCGCCTGCGCGCCGACGTCCACACCGCGGGTGGGGTGGGCGGCGATCAGGAACTTCGGGTGGTGGCTCATCTCCCGGCCGACGATCAGCTTCTGCTGGTTGCCGCCGGAGAGGGAGGCGGCGGTGACGTCGATGCCGGGGGTGCGGACGTCGTACTCCTCGACGATCCGGCGGGTGTCGGCCTGGGCGCCCTTGGGGTTCAGCCAGAAGCCCTTGGCGTTGGGGGTCTCGGTGACGTGGCCGAGGATGCGGTTCTCCCAGAGGGGGGACTCCAGGAGCAGGCCCTGGCGGTGGCGGTCCTCGGGGACGTAGCCGACGCCGGACTCGCGGCGCCTGCGGGTGGGCCAGCCGGTGATGTCCTCGCCGAGGAAGGCGATGGTCCCGGAGTCGGCGTGCCGGGTGCCGATCAGCGCGTCGATCAGCTCGGTCTGGCCGTTGCCCTCGACGCCGGCGATGCCCATGACCTCGCCGGCGTGGATGGTGAAGGTGACGTCGTCGAGGACGCGCTTGACGACGCCGGTGCCCGCGAACTCGGTGAGCCCCTCGCCCGCCGGCTCGTCCTCCCAGCCGAGGGAGGCGCCGCCGCCGGCGTGGACGGTCAGGTTCTGCACCACGATGACGGGCCGGTCGGTGACCGTGGACTCGGCGGTCTCCGGGGTGGGCAGCTCGCTGCCGACCATCATCTCGGCGAGCTGGCGCGGGGTGGTCTCGGAGGGGACCGCGGTGCCGACGGTGGTGCCGCGGCGGATGACGGTGATGTCGTCGGCGACGGACAGCACCTCGCCCAGCTTGTGGGAGATGAAGATGACGGAGAGGCCCTCGGACTTCAGCTCGCGCAGGTTGGCGAAGAGCGCGTCGACCTCCTGCGGGACGAGGACGGCGGTCGGCTCGTCGAGGATGAGGGTGCGGGCGCCGCGGTAGAGGACCTTGAGGATCTCCACGCGCTGGCGGTCGGCGACGCCGAGGTCCTCGACCAGGGCGTCGGGGCGGACGCCCAGGCCGTAGCGGTCGGAGATCTCCTTGATCTTCCTGCGGGCGCCGCCGCCGATGCCGTACAGCTTCTCGCTGCCGAGCACCACGTTCTCCAGGACGGTCAGGTTGTCCGCGAGCATGAAGTGCTGGTGGACCATGCCGATGCCGCGCGAGATCGCGTCGGCGGGGCTGCCGAAGCCCACCTGCTCGCCGTCGACCGCGATGGTGCCCTCGTCCGGCTTCTGCATGCCGTAGAGGATCTTCATCAGGGTCGATTTGCCCGCGCCGTTCTCACCGACCAGGGCGTGCACGGTTCCCTTGCGGACGGTGAGGTGGATGTCGTGGTTGGCGACGACACCCGGGAATCGCTTGGTGATGCCCGCGAGCTCCACCGCGATGGTCGACGGGGCGGTGGGCGGAGGGCTGCTGGACGCGTCGATGGCGCACTCTCCTCGGGAAAGGGGCCTCTCTACGCGCGTAGCGCCCCTGCTTTAAATAGTGCCCGGACCCGATCGGACTCGATTCGAGCCGATCCGTTCCGAGCATTCTGCCGCGCGAACGGGGCACCGGGAGGTCATGTTCCCAGGGCCCCGTTCCGTGGCCGTAACGCTGTCATCACAGCGCCCTTTTGGCCATGCCTTCGACAGGCCTTCGACAGGCCTACGACACGGTGGTCAGGAGGTCTTCACCGTGATCGTGCCGTTCTTGATGGCCTCGGCGGCCTTGGTGACGGCGTCCTGGATCGTCTTATCCGAGGCGAACGTCGGGTTGGAGGCGGCCAGGCTCACCCCGCCGTTGGAGAGGCTGCCGCGGATCACGCCGGACTGCGGCTTGCCGTCCTCGACGGACTTCGCCAGGTCGTAGACCGCGCCCTCGACGTTCTTCATGGCGGAGGTCAGGATCGAGGTCTTGTACGCCTTCAGCGCGTCCTGCTGGTACTGGTCGGAGTCGACGCCGATCGCCCAGACCTTGTTGGCGCTGGCGGCCTTGATGACACCCTGGCCGGACAGGCCGGCCGCCGCGTAGACGACGTCCGCGCCGGCGTCGATCTGGCCCTCGGCGGCGCTCTCACCCTTGTCGGGGCTGGAGAAGCCGCCCTCGGCGGCGGTCTCGGTCAGGTACTGCTCCTTGACCGTGACGCCCTTCTTGGTGTCCTGGACGCCCTGCTTGAAGCCGGCCCCGAACTTGTGGATCAGCGGGACGTCGACACCGCCGACGAAGCCGACGACGTCGGACTTGGTGGCCTTGGCTGCGGCGACGCCGGCCAGGTAGGAGGCCTGCTCCTCGCTGAAGACGAGGTCGGCGACGTTGTCGGCCTTGATGGTCTCGTCGTCGACGATACCGAAGGTGGTGTCCGGGAACTTGGCCGCGGCCTCCTTGACGGCCGGCGCGTAGGCGAAGCCGACGCCGATCACCGGGTTGTAGCCCTGCTTGGCGAGGCTCTCCAGGCGCTGCACCTTGTCCGCGTCCGACTCGCCGTCCTGCGGCTCGACGGCGGTGGAGGTGTAGCCGAACTCCTTGTCGGCCTTCTCCATGCCCGAGGTGGCGGCGTCGTTGAAGGACTGGTCGCCCTTGCCGCCGACGTCGTACGCGAGGGCGAGGCCCAGGTTCTTGTCGTCGCCGGAGGAGGCGGAGGACGACGTGGACGAGCTTCCGCAAGCGGAAACGGTGACGGCGAGGGCTGCGGTGGCAACACCCGCAACCGCGATACGGGACACCCGGCGCATGGAACGAAACTCCTTCGTGCAAGCGCCCAAACCAGGCGCTGGTTCCGCCGCAGCGTAACGCGCGTAGACCAGACGGAAAAACCCATCTGTCCGGTCCGTTACCGAGCTGTGGCCACAGGTACTGTCCAGATTACGGACAGCTGAGCGCCCCTTGCGGAAGGTGGGGCCGACCGCAGGGGCGCTCAGCTGCGAGGACGCCGGTGAGGGCGTATCAGGGGCCGGACGGGGTCCGGCGGCGGTCCGGGAGGAGCGCTACTTGGTGTCGACGGTGACCTTGCCGTCGACGATGTCCTGCTTGGCCGCGTTCACGGCGGCGACGACCTCGGTCATGGCCTGGTACTTGGGGTTGGAGTCGGCGAAGCCGACGCCGTCGTTGGAGAGGCTGCCGCGGACCACGCCGGACAGGGGCTTGCCCTCGTGGACGGACTTGGCGAGGTCGTAGACCGCGCCGCCGACGTTCTTCAGGGCGGAGCCGAGGATGTAGTCCTTGTAGGCGGCGAGCGAGCTCTGGTCGTACTGGTCGGAGTCGACGCCGATGGCCCACACCTTCTTGGCGGCGGCCTCGGAGATCACGCCCTGGCCGGAGAGGCCGGCCGCGTGGTAGATGACGTCGGCGCCGGCGTCGATCTGGCCGCTCGCGCCCGCCTTGCCCTTGTCGGGGCTGGAGAAGCCGCCCTCCTGGGCGGTCTCGGTCAGGTACTGCGACTCGATCTTGATGGCCGGGTCGACGGACTTGGCGCCCTGGACGTAGCCGGCCTCGAACTTGTGGATCAGCGGGATGTCCACACCGCCGATGAAACCGATGTGGCCCGTCTTGGAGGCCTTGGCGGCGGCGACGCCGGCCAGGTAGGAGGCCTGCTCCTCGTGGAAGACCATGTCGGCGACGTTCTTCGCCTGGACGGTCTCGTCGTCGATGATCCCGAACGTGGTGTCGGGGTACTTGGCGGCGACCTCCTTGACGGCCGGCGCGTAGATGTAGCCGACGCCGATCACCGGGTTGTAGCCGGCCTGGGCGAGCTGGGTGAGGCGCTGCACCTTGTCCGCGTCCGACTCGCCGTCCTGCGGCTCGACGTCACGGCCGCCCATCTTGAATTCCTTGTCGGCCTTCTGGAAGCCGGCGTAGGCGGCGTCGTTGAACGACTGGTCGCCCTTGCCGCCGATGTCGTACGCGAGGCCGATGCCCTTGCCGGAGTAGGTGCCGGACTCCTTGTCGTCGGCGGCCTTGGAGCCGGTGCTGGACTCGCCGCAGCCGGCAGCCGCGAGCGCGACGACCGCGACGGTCACCGCGGCCCGGGAGAACCCGGTCCTCCGAGATATGAGACGCACAGCAGCCACCCCTTCATCCCCACGGCGCCGTCACCGGCCCGCTCGTCCCCAATGTGACGCCTCCCGCGCGGCTCCCCGACAGGCCGTTCCGAGTGGCGATTCCGGCGCACAGTAACGCGCGTAGAAGGGGAGGGGAACGGGGTTCCTCGCGGCCGTTATCGATTCGTGCCGACCGTGCGTTACGGGCGGGCTCCGCCGGTTACGGCCGGGTGACACAAGCGGACGAAGGGGCGCCTTTCCGGCGCCCCTTCGGTCGGTTCGGCGGCCGGCGTTCAGTTCACGGGCCGGCGTTCAGTTCACGCGGGTCGCCGCGTCGAGCAGCGCGGCGGCGGTGAACAGCTCCACGCCGACCTTGATCGACAGCTCGTCGGCGTCGAAGTCGCCCTGGTGCAGGTCGCGGACGGTGCGCTCGCCGGGGGTGCGGACGCCGAGGCGGGCCATGGCGCCGGGCACGCGCTCCAGGTACCAGGAGAAGTCCTCGCCGCCGAGGCTCTGCTGGGTGCTCTCGACGGACTCCTCGCCGTGCCGGGCGACCATGGCGTCCCGCAGGAGGGCGGTGACGCCTGCCTCGTTGACGACCGGGGGGACCCCGCGGACGTAGTTGATCTCGGACTTGGCGCGGTGCAGGTTGGCGACCTCGTCGATCGCGGCGACCACGAGGTCGGGGGCCTGGCGCCAGGCCTCGATGTCCAGGCAGCGCACGGTGCCGGACAGTTCGGCGTGCTGCGGGATGACGTTCGGGGCGTGGCCGCAGTCGATCCGGCCCCAGGTCACCGCGAGGCCGGCGCGGGTGTCGACGCGGCGGCCGACGAGCGCGGGGACGTCGGTGACGACCCGGGCGGCGGCGGTGACGAGGTCGGTGGTCAGGTGGGGGCGGGCGGTGTGGCCGCCGGGCCCGTCGAGGGCGATCTCCAGCCGGTCGCAGGCGGAGGTGATGGCCCCTTCCCGCAGTCCGATCAGACCGGCGTCGACGCGCGGGTCGCAGTGCACGGCGATGATCCGGCCGACGCCGTCCAGCGCGCCGTCCTCGATGGCGTCGGCGGCGCCGCCCGGCAGCACCTCCTCGGCGGGCTGGAAGATCAGCCGGACCGGGCGCGGGAGCAGGCCCCGGCGGTGCAGGTCCGCGAGGACCAGGCCGGCGCCGAGGACGACGGTGGTGTGCACGTCGTGGCCGCAGGCGTGCGCGCGGTCGGGCACGGTGGAGCGGTAGGCGCACTCCGTCTTGGTGTCCGGGATGGGCAGCGCGTCGATGTCGGCGCGCATCGCCAGGACGGAGACGCCGTCCGCCCAGTCGCCGATGTCACAGATGAGCCCGGTTCCGCTGGACAGGACGCGCGGCTTCAGGCCCGCCTTCTCCAGGCGCTCCTTGATCGCTGCGGTCGTGCGGAACTCCTGGTTGCCGAGTTCCGGGTGCATGTGCATGTCGCGGCGGAAGGCGACGAGCTCGGCGCGCAGGGATTCCGGAAGGGTGCCGGGGAGCGCGTCTCCCCCGGCGGAATCGGCCTCGGACTCTCGGGACATCAGTTGCTTCACCCTCTGAAGGGTAGGACGCCGAGGCGGTCAACTGACCCGATCAACAAAACTTCAACCCATTCGGTGAAGAAAAGTTGGCCGCGCGGCGCATGGCTGTCGTTCGGAATGGGTAAACTCGGCCGGCTTCGCCCGAGTGATCATGACATGGCTACCCATCTCACTCTTTCCTCCCTCCACGGATACCACGGCCCACGGAAACCACGCCGTGCCTGTCCATCCACCGGAACCCGCGTCGCGGTCCGTGTACCGGTCCCGGTACGCGGAGATACCGGGACCCGGTGTCTCCGTGGCCTCGGGCGGCGGTTCCCTGGGGGCGTTCGGCCGTCGGGGGGAGGGCCGACCCGCGCCCGGCGGTCGTCCACGTGCCGGACGGGTCGGAGGCGTGACCCGGCGGGAACCTCCGGGTTCGGCCGGGGGGCGTGACCCGGCGGGGGCGGCGGGACCGCCGTGCGCCGTTCGTCCCGCGCGCCGTGCGCCGTTCGTCACGGACGCCGTGCGCCGTTCGTCCCGCGCGCCGTGTGCCGTTCGTCACGGACGCCGTGTGCTACGCCACGCTCACCATCGCCAGCCGGTCCACCCCCCGGGCCGTTCCCGTCACGCCGGAGAGGAAGCCGTGGGCGCGGGGGGAGGCGTGGGCGGTGAGCCAGGTGGGGTCGATGTCGCAGACGGCGACGCGGACGCCGGTGCCGGCCAGGGCGAGGGGGAGGGTGTGGACGACGGTGGAGGGGAAGCTGAGGACGGTGCTGCCGATGGGGCCCCGTCGGGCGATCACTTCGAGGGGGAGGTCGGGGCGGACGATCTCCAGGCCTGTCTCCCCGGCCAGACGGTGGAGCTTGTCGGCGCTCTCACGGCGGTGGGCGAAGTAGCGGGCGGCGCCGTGGGTCCGGGCGAGGGCGCCGACGGCGTGCAGGTAGCGGTCGCCGTCCACGACGCCCGTCTCGACGAGGGACGTGCCGACCAGGTCCGCGCCCTTCGTGACGCGGGGCGGGCCGAAGCGGGCGCGGGTCCAGGCGAAGGTGTGGGGCGTGACCGTGACGTCGGCGGGGGCCTCGGTCACCGGCATGGAGGAGAAGACCTCCACCCGCCGGTCCGCGCCGGGGGTCAGACGGCGGCGGGCGGAGGCCGACACCGGGGCGAAGAGCAGATCGCGGGGCCCGGGGCTGCCGCCCTTGCGGTGCCAGCGCACCAGGCGCTCGCCGCGGGCCAGCTGTCCGACGAACTCCATGGTGGCCGTGCCGTCGTCGACGACGACCAGGTCGGCGGCCCGGGTGATGGTCAGCAGGAGCTGGACGTAGCGGGAGAAGGGGTCTCCCATGACGACCCGGTGCGCCCTGCGCAGCAGGGGGGCGAGGCCGCCGATGGTGCGGAAGGGGGCCGTGGTGCCGCCGCGGGCCTCCTCCCAGCGGACCTCGTGGCCCTCCTCGCGGGCCAGCTCGGCCATGCGGCGCAACTGTCCGCGGGTCATCGGGTCGGTCGGGGACAGGACGACGAGGGTGAGCCCCGCGCCGGGTTCCTCCTGGGGGTGGAGTTCCTGGGCGTGCGCCCACTCCAGGACGTTCAGGAGCTGCACCGGGCTCTCGACGAACGCGAGGGTGTGGGCAGTGGTGCCGGTGGACCCGGCGCGAGGGCTCATCGTCGTACGACCGTCCCGTAGGGCACTGGTGGCGGTGGTCGGAGGGGGTCCGGGGTCGGGGTCCGGGTCAGACCGAGACGGGCTCGCCGGCCGCCGCGGCGATCTCCGCCTCGGCGACGACGCCGGTGACGCGGCGCAGCTTCTTCATCGGGCCGAGCTCGGAGTCGTAGACCTTCTTGACGCCGTCGCCGAGGGAGGCCTCGATGGTGCGGATGTCGCGGACGAGGCGGGTGAGGCCCTGCGGTTCGACGGAGGCGGCCTGGTCGGAGCCCCACATGGCGCGGTCGAGGGTGATGTGGCGCTCGACGAAGGTGGCGCCGAGGGCGACGGCGGCCAGGGTGGTCTGCAGGCCGGTCTCGTGGCCGGAGTAGCCGATCGGGACGTTCGGGTACTCGGCCTGGAGGGTGTTGATGACGCGGAGGTTGAGCTCCTCGGCCTTCGCCGGGTAGGTCGAGGTGGCGTGGCAGAGCAGGATGTTGTCGCTGCCGAGGACCTCGACGGCGTGGCGGATCTGCTTCGGGGTGGACATGCCGGTGGAGAGGATGACCGTGCGGCCGGTGGCGCGCAGGGCGCGCAGCAGCTCGTCGTCGGTGAGGGAGGCGGAGGCCACCTTGTGGGCGGGGACGTCGAACTTCTCCAGGAAGGCGACGGCCTCGGTGTCCCACGGGGAGGCGAACCAGTCGATCCCCTTCTCCTTGCAGTACTCGTCGATCCGGCGGTACTCGTCCTCGCCGAACTCCACGCGGTGGCGGTAGTCGATGTACGTCATCCGGCCCCAGGGGGTGTCGCGCTCGATGTCCCACTGGTCGCGCGGGGTGCAGATCTCGGGGGTGCGCTTCTGGAACTTGACGGCGTCGCAGCCGGCCTCGGCGGCCACGTCGATGAGCTTGAGGGCGTTGTCCAGCTCGCCGTTGTGGTTGATGCCGATCTCGCCGCAGACGTACACGGGCTGCCCCGGGCCGGCGGTGCGCGAACCGAACTGGCGGAGGCGGGTGTTGGTGCTCATGTCAGGGGGTTCCTTACTGGGTGAGGGTGTCGCGAGAGTCGAGAGAGGGTCCGAGGATCCAGCCGGCGATCTCCCGGATCGCGCCGTCGCCGCCGGGGAGGGTGGTGACCGCGCGTGCGGCGCCGCGTACGACGTCGTGGGCGCTGGCGACCGCCACGGGCCAGCCCACGAGGGCGAAGCACGGGAGGTCGTTGACGTCGTTGCCGACGTAGAGCACGCGCTCCGGCGCGATGCCCTGCTCCTCGCACCACTGCTTGAGGGCGAGGTCCTTGCGGTCGATGCCGTGCAGCACCGGCAGCTTCAGCTTCCGGGCGCGGGCGGCGACGACCGGGTTCTGTTCCGTGGACAGGATGAGCAGCTTCAGGCCGCTGCGGCGCAGGGCCGCGATGCCGAGGCCGTCCCCGCGGTGCACGGAGACGAACTCCCGTCCGTCGGAGTCGATCAGCACCCGGTCGTCGGTCTGGGTGCCGTCGAAGTCGAGGACGACGGCGTCGATGTCGTCGGCGGTCGGAAGGGCGCCGGGCAGGTCCGCGTCGAAGAGGGGGGCGAGGGCGCGGGCCCGGGCCAGGTCGTGCGGGTCGTCGATCTCCAGCACGCGGGCGGGGTCGGTGCGGACGAGGTCGGTGCGGCCGAAGAAGCGGTGGCCGTGCTCGCGGAAGCCGGCCGCGTCCATCGCGTAGGCGGCGCCGGTCTCCAGGAAGTCCTGGGGACGGTCCTGGCGGCGGGGGCGGTAGGACTTGTCGTGGTTGACGCCGTGGCCGCCGGTGCCGTTCCGCGCGGCCTGCGCGGCCTCCGCGTCGGTTGCGTCCTCCGCGTCCCGCCAGACGAACCCGTGGAAGGGGGCGACGGTCACCGCCGTGTCCGCTCCGTTCTCGACGACGGCCGCGGCGACCCCGTCGATGTCCTCGCGGACCAGGAACGGGCTGGTGCACTGCACGAGCAGCACCACGTCGACGGCCGCGCCGTGCAGGGCCTCGTGGGCGTCCAGGGCGTGCCGGACTGCGGCCTCGGAGGTGGCGGTGTCGCCGGCGATGGCGGCCGGCCGCAGCACGACCTCGGCGCCGGCCTCGCGCGCCGCCGCCGCGATGGCCCGGTCGTCCGTGGAGACCACGACGTCCGTGACCAGGCGGGCGGCCCGGCACTCGCGCACGGCCCGCACCACCAGCGGCACACCGCCGACGGCGGCGAGGTTCTTCGCGGGGACGCCCTTGGAGCCGCCGCGCGCCGGGATCACGGCGAGCACCCGGCGTACCCCGGCCTGGGAGTGGGACATGGGCTGGACTCCTTGACGTGGAAGCGGGACTCCCCGGCGGGAGAGGCGGTGGTTCACGACGCCGCCCGCGCTCCCCGCCCGACGGCCCGGCGGTGCGGCGGTACGGCGGCCTCCGGGCGGCGGGTGCTCACAGCTCCCCCATGCGCCGGATGACGGGTGCCACGCGCTGGACGCCGTGCCGGTAGGCGCCGCGGGCCGCGCGGCGGACGATCTGGCGGACCGGGCCGGGGGCCCGGTCGGTGGCCGGGGCGTTGGGCAGGGGGCTGCCGTCGGTGGCGAGGTGGTGGCGGGCGAGGATGCCGGGGAGGTAGCCGGGGGCGGTGGCGGGGGTGTAGTAGGGGGTGAGCGGCGGGAGGCCGCCGGGCCGGGCGAGGAGCTCGGTGATGCGGGCGCGGGCCGTGTCGTAGGCCCGGTCGTACGAGCCGTCGGCAGCGACGCCCTGCCGGGCCACCCACTCCTCGTCGGGGGTGGGGCGGTGGCCGGCGTCGAGCTGGTCCCAGGAGGCGAGGCAGCCGGAGCCGACGAAGTGGTGGTTGCCGAGCGCCTCGCGGATCCCGAGGTCGGTGAGGATCGCGGTGGGGACGCGGCGGTGGAGGGATTCGAGGGCGGCGGTGGAACTGACCGTCACCAGCAGGTCGGTGCGGTCGAGGACCTCGCCCATGTTGCCGTACACGAGGCGGAAGTTGGACGGCGCGTCGAGCTTCTGCGCCAGCTTCTGGTAGGGCAGTTCCTCGATGTGGGTGGTGTGTTCGCCCGGGCGGGAGCGCAGCTTGAGCAGCACCTCGCGGTCGGGGTGGAGCCGGGCGTGCCGGACGAGCCGCTCCAGCAGGTAGGTGCGGTCCCTGCGGTTCTCCGGTACGGAGGGCTGGGCGGCGAAGACCACCGTGCGGATGTCGGGTCCGCCCGGGTGGGCGGCGCCCCCGAGGAACGGCAGGGCCACCTCGGTCACGGAGGAGGCGTCGGCGCCCACGCCCTCGTACACCGCGCGGAAACGTTCCGCGTCCTGGCGGGAGTTGGCGAGGACGAGGTCGGCGCCGTGCCGCAGCAGCAGACCGTCGGCGAGCTTCTCGTAGACGACACCCACGTAGCCGGTGACGACGACGGGCCGCTCGCTCGTGCCCTCAGTGATCCGCTTCAGCCCGTGCAGGACCGCCTGGACGCCGCCGCCGACGAGGGCGAGGACGAGGACGTCGTACCGCTCCCGCGCCATGGCGCGCAGGAACTCGACGGCGGTGACCTCCCGCAGGGAGTCGGCGCGCACGCCCACCTCGGCCAGCTGCCGGGGGGTGGGGGTGGCGCGGCCGCGCAGGAGGAACCCGTCCAGAATGGGGGCGGCTTGCCCCGCGTCCCGGGATCCGGCTTCGAGGGCCGGGCCGCCGGGCGCGATCCGGGCCGCGGTCGCCGCACCCCACTTCCAGCGGGTGTCGGAGTCCGCGAGCACGGCGATCCGCAGGGGGTTCGAAGTACGTGGTGGCACGTCGAAGACGCTAGGAAGCGAAATCCAGGTCCGGCCCAACCTCGACTCAACAGGAGGTTAACAACGCCCCACCGGTCACCGAACTGGCCCGCCGATTCAAGGGAAATACACGGGGTGCACCGTTCCGTCACGCCGATTTCATCGCCCGTCTCCGTGCCGGAAATTTTCGCTGTCCGGCGCGCTCCTAGGCTTTCGCGGGTGCCAAAGCTCTCCGTGATCGTGCCGTTCTACAACGTGCAGCAATACGCCCCGGACACCCTCAGAAGCCTTCGGGCGAACGCCCGCCCGGACTTCGAGTTCGTGCTGGTGGACGACCATTCGAAGGACGAGACCCCGGCCATTCTCGAACGGGCGGCCGAGGAGTTGTCGGCGGTCGCCCGGGTGCGCCTGATCCGCCACGAGGAGAACGGGGGACTCGCCACCGCCCGCAACACCGGCCTGGACGCCGCGCAGGGCGAGTACGTGACGTTCCTGGACGGCGACGACTGGCTCGCGCGTGGCTATCTGGTCGAGCTGGTCACCGCGATCGAGGAACTGGGCTGCGACTTCGTGCGCGTCGACCACGTGCAGGCCACCGGGCGCGCCCGCACGCTCGTCCGGCATCCGCTCGGGCGGCGCGGGGAGGTGCTCCGCCCGCGCGAGGCGATCCTGCCCGCCGACCGCACCACGTCCGTGGACTACGCCTACGCCTGGGCCGGCGCCTACCACCGCCGGCTGCTCGACAAGGGCCTGCTGCACTTCACCGACGGGCTGCGCACCGCCGAGGACCGGCCGTGGATCTGGAAGCTGCACCGGGAGGCGGAGTCGTTCGCGGTGCTGAACCTGCACGGCGTCTTCTACCGCCGCGGGGTCGCCTCCTCCCTCACCCAGATCGGTGACGTCCGGCAGCTCGACTTCATCCGCGCCTTCGACCAGGTCGTCGACGAGACCGCGCGGGACCCCGAGGCGGACCGGCTGCTGCCCAAGGCGGTGCGCACCTACTGCGCGATCATCGCCCACCACCTCGCTGAGATCGAGAAGTTCGAGCCGGCCGTGGCCCGGCAGCTGCGCACGATGAGCGCGGCGGCCATAAAGCGCATGCCGCAGGAGCTGCTCACCGACGTCCTGGACCGCATGGACCTGCGCCGCTCCGCGAAGCTGCGCCGTCTGCGCCGCAAGATCACCTCCCCGAAGACCGGCACATCCGAGGCGGCCGCCTGATGACCCGTACGACCCAGATCCTGTGCGCCTCCACCCTCTACGGCGCCGCCACCCTGGCCGCCGCCCTGGACTCCGGGAGCCTGCCGCCCGCGGACCGGCGGCTGCTGCTGGTGTGCAACAACGCGACGAACCCGGAGACCACCCCGGCCGTCGACGAGATGCCCGGCTTTGATCCGCTGCGGGACCGCTTCGACGCGGTGCTGTCCTGGAACGCGGCGATCAGCCCCTTCCACCCCGGCGCCTGGTCGCCCCGCCCCGACGACGTCCCCCTCTTCGAGCGGTACCTGCGCCTGCTGTGGGGGCTGGGCGAGGACCGGGTGGAGATCGTCCTGGAGTCGATCCAGGTCGACCCGGCGCAGGCCATCGCCCAGGTCTTCACGGGCGCGCCCGTCGACGTCTACGCCGACGGGCTGATGAGCTACGGCCCCACCCGCAACAAGATCGACCCGCTGATCGGCACCCGTGTGCGGCGGCTGCTCCACCTGGACCTGGTGCCGGGTCTGACGCCGCTGCTGCTCACCGAGTTCGCGGTGCCGGCGCGGACCGTGCCGGTGAGCGCGTTCCTGAAGGTGCTCGGCCAGGTCGGCGAGGCGGTGCCCGCGCTGCCGGCGCTGCCCGCCGGCAGCGCGCTGCTGCTGGGCCAGTACCTGTCCGCGCTGGGCATCCTCTCCCCGGACGAGGAGGAGGACCTGCACGTGCGGATGATGCGCGGGGCAGTCGCACGCGGCCACCGCGCGATCGTGTTCAAGCCGCACCCCACCGCGCCGGCCCGCTACAGCCGCGTCCTGGAGGCGGAGGCCGCCACGCTGGGCGTGGAGCTGACCGTGCTGGAGACGCCGGTCCTCGCCGAGGTGCTGTTCGAGCGGGCGCGGCCCGCGCTCGTCGTGGGCTGCTTCTCCACGGCCCTGTTCACCGCGCGGGCGTTCTACGGGCTGCCGGTCGCCCGGATCGGCACCGGGCCGCTGCTGGAGCGTCTGTCGCCGTACCAGAACAGCAACCGGATCCCGGCCGTGCTGGCGGACGCCCTGCTGCCGGACCTGGAGGACCGGGAGGCCGAGAAGCCGCTCGACGCGGACTCGGTGGGCGAACTGGTCGCCGCGGTCGGCTTCGTGATGCAGTCGAAGATGCACCCCGGCCTGCGCCCGGCCGCCGAGGAGTACCTGCGCACCCGGCTCGGCCCGCGCACCCAGCGGTACTTCCGCCGCAAGCGGCTCACCTCGCTGGGGCTGCCGGGCGGCATTCCGGAGCGGCTGTCGTTCCTGCCGCGCAACTCCACCGCCCGCCGGGTGGTGCGCCGGGCGCGGGCCCTGCGCAAGGCGGTGCGGCGGACACAGGCGTAGGCGGGTGCCGGACACAGGCGTAGGCGGGTGCCGGACACAGGCGTGGGCGGGGCGGCGGGTCCTCCGTAGCCGGGGCGGCGGGTCCTCCGTAGCCGGAGCGGCGGGTCCTCCGTAGCCGGAGCCGGACACAGGCGTGGGCGGTGCGGCGGACACAGGCGTGGGCGGGTGCCGGACACAGGCGTGGGCGGGTGCCGGACACAGGCGTGGGCGGGGCGGCGCTCAGGGATCACCCCGGAGCGGCCGGGCGTGGACGTCCAGCGCTCGCGGAATGTTCACCGGCCGTTCCCCCTGGATTCCCCGTTCCGGGAAACACGGTCGTATTTCATGCATGAAAGAAGGTATGCCTGGTCCTCCGTCACCGAGGCCGGTACTCAAGGTGGCTACCGCGTTCTGAGCGCCTTCCCCGCCGCCCAAGATTTCGGAGTGGACTGGTACATCGATGCGCATCGCTGTGTTTGTCGAGAACCGCAACGGCGTCAACCTCGCGTCTGAGATCATGCGCGCCGAGGGCGCCGACGCCCATTCGTTCCACCTGGTCACCGCGGACCGGGACGGGAACATCGCCGGCTGGATCGCGGAGGAGGCGGCGGCCCGGTTCGACGGCCTCACGGCACGCAACCTCTTCACCGTCGACGAGGCGCTGAGCGACGCCGAGTTCCTGGAGGAACTGGGCCACCGCATACGCGCCTTCGCCGACGAGGAGGACATCGACCGGCTGGTGTTCTTCAACGACCAGTCGCAACGCGGACGCCGGGTGGCCGGGACGCTGGGCCGTTCCCTCCCGCTGGTCCTCGTCCAGGACGGCCATCTGGACTTCCACTTCAAGAGGACCGACGCCGGACTGCACGACCAGAACTGGTACTACGGCTCCTCCGGCCCGGCCGCCGTCTGCGTCTGGGGCCCGGCCACCGCCCACCACCTGCTGTTCCGCTCCGCGGACGCCGACGCGCCGGTCCACATCACCGGCGCCCTCGGGCACAGCGACGACCCCGCCCTGCTGCGGGCGGCCCGCTCCACCACCCACCGGCACGCCAAGGACCCCGGTGAGCCGCTGCGCATCGTGGTCCTCGACCAGCCGCTGGGCGACCAGCGCAAGCTCTCCCGGGGCCAGCACCGCGAGCAGCTCACCGAACTGTGCGCGGCGCTCGCCGAGTTCGGCCAGGTGGAGATCAAGCCGCATCCGTCCACGCTCGACGGCCACCTCACCTGGCTGCGCGCCCTGCCCGACGTGACGGTCCTGGACGAGAAGGCGCTGCTGGACGCCGAGGCCCTCGACGGGTACGACCTCGCGGTCACCTTCTTCTCGACGACGTATCTGCAGACGCTGCGGGCGGGCACCCCGCTGATCCTGTTCAGCCCGCCCCCGCTCAACATCGTCTTCCCCACGGTCAACCACCCCCTGCTGCGCAACGTGGGCACCGTCGGAGAGCTCGTCGACGTGGTCGCCGACCTCCAGCGCTCGGGCAAGTTCGCGGCCAACGTGCACGGCGAGCCCGTCGAGCACTTCATCGCCTTCCAGGACGACGTGGCCCAACGCGTGCTGCGCCTGGTCGAGCGGGCCACCGTGCCCGCCGAGCCGCCCGCCCCGCGCTGGACGGCGGGCGAGGACGACGGGCACGCCGGCCTGTCGCGGGCCGAACGGGCGCTGCGCGCCGTCCAGGGGCGCATGGACCGGCCGCGCTCGCTGGCGGTGCTGGGCCTCGGCTTCTCGTACGTCACGGGCGTGGCGATCCCCGTCCTCACCTACACCCAGGCGCTGCTCGCGCAGAGCCCGGTGGACGTCCGCTACTTCGACCTCGGCGCCTACAGCCGCGCCGAGGACGTCATGGCGGACCTGGAGGGCGCCGAGGTGGTCCTGGTCAACAGCCTGGCCCCGTTCTGGCGTTCGCCGCTGGCCAACGAGCTGGTCCAGGCGCTGCGGGACGCCGGGAAGTCCGTGGTGCTGTACGCCCACGAGACCGAGTACGTCATGAACTTCGAGGGCGGGCAGCACACCCTGCGGCACCAGGAGATGCTGACCCTGCTGCCGAAGCTGAAGGTGCTGTGCGTCTCCACCGCGCAGGCCGACATGTTCCGCCAGCTGGGCGTGAGCGACCCGGTCGTGGTCTACAACACGGTCCCCCGCGACACCCACCGCGCCCGCGCGCGGCGCACGCCCGGGGAGCGGCCGCGGATCGTGATGGTCGGTTCCATGCAGGACCGCAAGGGCCTCGACCTGTTCTCGCGGGTCGCCGAACTGGCCTACGCGCAGGGCCTGCCGTGGCGCTTCGCGTGGATCGGGCACAAGACGTGGCGGATCAACGCCTCCACGCTGCTGTCGGACCGCGTCGAGTGGATGGGAGCGCTCTCCCGGGACCGGGTGCGGGAGGAACTCGCCGCCTCGGACGTCTTCTTCCTGTCCAGCGTCGACGACCCCATGCCGCTGTCGGTGGTGGAGGCGGTGCAGCAGCGGCTGCGGACCGTCACCTACCACCGGGTGGGCTCCCGGGAGGTCCTGGAGGGCGTCCCCGGCTACCGCTCCTTCGCCGAGTACACGCCCGAGGCGGCGCTCGACGCGCTGCGCCGGGTGCTGGACGAGGAGGTGTCGGAGACGGAGTACCGGGACGTCGAGGAGCTGTTCGACATCCCCGCGTTCACCGCCCGGATGACGACGGCGCTGGGGCTGCCCGGGCCGGGCGAGTCCCGGCGGCGCCCCGTCGCGGACGGCGGGTCGCGGGACGTGCCCGGGACCGGCGCCGGGACCACGGCGGACGGCGTGTCGGACGGCACGGGCGCCACGGACGGCACGGCCGGGACGGGCGGGACGGCCTTCGGCGTGTCGGAGGGCGGCGACGGGACCGGTGACGGCGTGCCGGACGGCGCGCAGTCGCCGAACGCGCGGTTCGCCGCGGTGCTCGCCCGGCACGGCAAGTACCTCACCGAGGACTTCACCCGCCACTTCGAGGCGGGCAAGCACGACGACGCCCTGCGGGTGGGCACCGAGATCCTGCGCCGCCGGCAGCCGGTGGACGTCCTGATCGGCATGGCCGAGATCCGGGCCCGGCGCGGCGAGGTCAAGGAGGCCTGCCGGCTGCTCTCCGCGGCCGCGATCGCGGGCGGCGAGCGGGCCCGGGTGTGGACGGAGGTCGCGCGGGTCGCGAACCTGCTCGGCACGCGGGGCCGGTCCATCCGGCAGCTCGCGCGCCGGGAGGCGGTGCGCGTGCAGCTCGGCAACCGCTCGGCCCGGCTGCTGAAATCGGACTGAGGCGCGCGCACGGCCCGGCTGCCGAAGCCGGACTGAGGCACGGCCCCGGCCCCGGACGTCCGGGGCCGGGGGAGACGAACCAACGGCGCACTGCGAGGGACACAGCGTGACGGAAACGGTCGTGAGCACATCCGCGTCACGGTCCGGCGCCGCGTCGGCGGCCCGGCAGCCGGACGTTCCGGTCCCGTCCGCGCCGGCTCCCGGGCGGCGGGAGGGCAGGCTCCGGGCCCTGGACGGACTACGGCTGGTCGCCGCGCTGATGGTGGCGGTGTACCACTACGCCGGGCGCGGCGGTGACGTCACCCTGGCCTGGGGCACCTCGCCGAAGCTCCAGTTCCCGACGCTGAGCGCGTTCGCCGCCTACGGCTGCCTCGGCGTCCAGATCTTCTTCGTGATCAGCGGGTTCGTCATCTGCATGAGCGGCTGGGGCCGCTCGCCGCGGTCGTTCTTCGCCTCCCGCGCGTCGCGGCTGCTGCCGGCGTACTGGGTGGCCGTCGTCCTGGTGACGGCGGTGTTCGCGCTGCCGGCGGTCGTCTACGAGGCCGTGTCGCCGAGCGACGCGCTGGTGAACCTGACCCTGCTCCAGCAGCCGCTGGGCGCGGACCGGGTGCTGGGCGTGTGCTGGACGCTGTGGGTGGAGGTCCGCTTCTACGCGCTGTTCGCGCTGTGCGTCGTGCTGCCGGGCGCGAACCGGCGGCGGGTCGTGCTGTTCTGCGCGGTGTGGACCCTGGCGGCGGTCATCGCGGAGGCGGCGCACGAGCCGCTGCTCGACCTGGTGCTGATGCCGGAGTACGCGCCGTACTTCATCGGCGGCATCGGCCTCTACCTGGTCCACCGCGACCGGCGGGACGCCCTCGCCTGGGGCATCGTCGCGGTCGGCTTCCTGATCGGGCAGCACTACGCGGTGGACTCGCTGTGGAACGCCTCCGACCCGAACGCCTTCGCCCACCGCACCACGTTCGGCATCGTCCTCGTGGTCGCCCTCGGCTTCGTGGCCGTCGCGGCGATCGCGCTCGGCCTGCTGAACCGGGTCAACTGGCGCTGGCTGACGGTGGCCGGGGCGCTGACGTACCCGTTCTACCTGGTCCACGAGCACCTGGGGTGGGTGGTGATCCGCGTGCTGCACCGCGGCCTGCACCTGCCGTCGGCGGCGACCTTCGCCCTGACCCTCGCCTCGATGCTGCTGCTGGCCTGGCTGCTGAACCGGTTCGTGGAGAAGCCGCTGACGCCTCGGCTGCGGGCGGCGCTGTCGCGGGTGCGGTGAAGGAGACAGACCTCCTACGGCATGCCTCCTACGGCATCCCGTAACGCGCCGCGATGCCGTCGAGGACGAGCGCCAGCCCTTCCTCGAAGTGCCGGTCGTAATCGGTGAACATCTCCGCGCCCGCCCGGGCCGACAAGGGGAACGCGGCCATCATCCGGGCGCGCTCCTCGAGGTCGAAGCCCTCGCGCCGTTCGCCGGGCAGGGGCAGGACGCCCTGTTCCTCGGTGACGAAACCGAGGGTGTACAGGTAGGTCGTACTGGTCGCGCGGACGGCCCGGTCGAAGGGGAAGCCGGCGGCGGTGAGGAGGCTCAGGACGCCCTCCATCTGCTCGGCGTGCTCGACGCCGGTGAAGCGTGTGCCGCTGAAGACCTTCGCGCCGTCGCGGTAGCCGAGCAGCGCCGTCCGCAGTCCGCGGTTGGCCTTCAGCAGCCGCTCCCGCCAGGTGTCGCCCGGATCCAGGGGCATCGCGGCGGCCATCCGGCGGTACATCTCGGTCGCCATCTCGTCGAGCAGCGCCTGCTTGTCCTTGAAGTGCCAGTACAGGGCGGGCGCCTTGACGTCCAGCTCCCGGGCGATGGCCCGCAGGGTGAGTCCCTCCAGACCGACCTCGTCGAGCAGTCGCAGCGCGGTGTCGGCCACCTGCTTCCGGTCCAGGGGAGCGCGTCGTTCGGGGGTCACGCTTGACAGTTTAACGCTGTTAAGGCCACCCTTGCGACCAGCGGCACTTAACAACGTTAAGGAGAGTGGTCGTATGGTGGCGTACGCGTACGAGACGGACGTGCTCGTCGTGGGCGCGGGCCCGAGCGGGCTGGCCCTGGGCATCGAGCTGGCCCGGCGCGGGGTGGACGCGGTCCTCGTCGAACGGGCCGACGGGCTGTTCCCCGGCTCGCGGGGCAAGGGGATCCAGCCGCGCACGATGGAGGTCTTCGACGACCTCGGCGTCCTCGACGCGATCCGCGCGGCCGGCGGCGGCTATCCGGTCGGGATGATCTGGCAGGACGGGCGGCGGGCGGGCGAGCACCATATGTTCGAGCCGGTGGAGCCGACCGAGGACTCCCCCTACGACGAGTCGTGGATGGTGCCGCAGTGGCGCACGCAGGAGATCCTGCGGGCACGCCTGGAGGAACTCGGCGGCAAGGTCGCCTTCGGCCGGGAGGTGACGGGGGTCACGCAGGACGCGGCGGGGGTGACGGCGCACTGCGCCTCCGGCGGGGACGTCCGCGCCCGGTACGTGGTCGCCGCCGACGGGGGCCGTTCGGCCGTGCGCCGGGCGCTCGGCATCGGCATGACCGGCGAGACGGTCGACCCGAGCCCGACGCTGGTGGCGGACGTGCGGGTGGCCGGGCTGGACCGCGACAACTGGCACATCTTCCCGCCGGCCGGGGAGGACGGCGGCTTCCTCGCCCTCTGCCCGCTGGCGGGCACGGACGACTTCCAGCTGACGGCCCGGTTCCCGGAGGGGACGTCGGTGGACCTCTCCGCCGACGGCATCCGCGCGGTCGTCGCCGCCCGCACGCACCTCGCCGCGCGGGATGTGACCGAGGTCCGCTGGGCGTCGGACTTCCGTCCCCGGGCGGCGCTGGCGGACCGTTTCCGCGACGGGCGGGTCTTCCTCGTGGGGGACGCCGCGCACGTCCACTCCCCCGCCGGCGGGCAGGGACTCAACACCAGCGTTCAGGACGCGTACAACCTGGGCTGGAAGCTGGCGGCGGTCCTGCGGGGGCAGGCCCCGGCCGCCCTGCTGGACACCTACGAGGAGGAGCGCCGCCCGATCGCCGCCGGTGTGCTCGGACTGTCGACGAGCGTGCACCGGGGGGAGACCCGGCGCGGGGAGGCGACGCGTCAGCTCGGCCTCGGCTACCGGGAGTCGTCGCTGTCGCGGGAGACCCGCGCGACCCCGGGCCCGGTGCGGGCCGGTGACCGCGCACCCGACGGGAGGGTGGGCGGCGTACGGCTCTTCGACGCGTTCCGCGGGCCGCACTGGACGCTCCTCGCGCTGGACACCGTGGACACCGTGGACACCGGCGAGGCCCCGGACGCCGGGGAGGCCCTCGGTGACGTCCTCGGGGATCTCCCCGGAAATCTCCTCAGGGATCTCCCCGGGAATCTCCCCGGGGACGAGGTGCGCGTCGTCCGTGGTGCCGCCCCGGAGTGGTACGGGACCGGGCTGTTCCTCGTCCGGCCCGACGGGTACGTCGGCTGGGCCGGTGACGCGCCGTCGGACCTCGCGGCGTACCTCACGGAGCTGGCCCCGCGCCGGTAGCCGGCCCGGGGTCAGGAGCTCGCGAGGGACAGCTTCGCGGCGAACCCGAGGAACAGGGCTCCCGCCGCCGAGGTGGCCCCGGCGGCGGCCTTCCTGCGCCGCCGGAAGGCGTCCGCCAGCCTGGTCCCGCTGAAGATCAGCGCGCTGAGGTACAGGAAGCTGGCGAGCTGGGCGAACGCCCCGAGGACGACGAACGACAGGGCCGGGTAGGCGTATCCGGGGTCGACGAACTGCACGAAGAAGGCGACGAAGAACAGGATCGCCTTGGGGTTGAAGAGGCTGACGACGAGGGCCCGCCGGAAGGGCCGCTCGTCGGGGGCGGCGGCCTCGGACCGCTCGGCGGTCGGCTCCCGCCGGTCCCGCCACATCCCCCACGCGGCCCGCAGCATGCCGACCGCCAGCCAGGTCAGGTACCCGGCGCCCGCGTACTTCACGATCCCGAACAGCACGGCGTTGGCCTGGAGGAGGGAGGCGACGCCTGCGGCGGACAGCGTCATCAGCACGGTGTCGCCGCACCACACCCCGGCCGCGGCGGTGTACCCGGCCCGCACTCCGCGCCGGGCGGCGACGGAGAGCACGTACAGGGAGTTGGGCCCGGGAAGGAGGACGATCAGGACGAGGCCTGCCAGGTAGGTGGGGAGATCGATGACGCCGAACATGAGGACGAGTCTCGCACGGGCGTACGACCGTCAGTCCTCGCCGTCCAGGAGGAGGTCGACGGAGGGCTCCAGGGTGACCCCTACGGACTCGGGGAGGGGGATCGACTGGCCTCGCTCGTAGCGGAGGGGAGCGGGGTACTTGCCGTCGGCGGGGTCGGCGTAGAGGAGGACCTCGTCGTGTTTGCGGTCGGCGATGAGGTGAAGAGGGATGCCCGCCCTGGCGTAGATGTCGACCTTCGTGGCCGTGTCATTGGTCCAGTTCGAGGAGGTCACCTCCAGGACCAAGCGGAAGACATGAGGCGCGTAGCAGTTCTTCTCGACGAGCGCGTCTTTGTAATCGGCATCGACGACCGAGAAGTCCGGCACCGCGTAATCGTCCGGCCCTGTCGGCAGCCACAAGCCGACTCCTTGCAGGTATCTGAGCCCCGCCTGCCTGGCTCGAACCTTCGAGAACTCCTCGATGAGCCAGGTCAGCGTCTCCTGATGCGGCCCGTCCGGCGGCGGTGTCACGACGATGCTCCCGTTGAGGATCTCCACCCGGTGCCCGGGCAGCTCCTCCCAGAGCCGGTCGGCAGCATCGGAAAGCGACGACTCGTGCAGCATCACAGCCACGGCACCCTCCCTTCGGAGACACTCTCCATGAGCGTAACCGGGCGCGGGCGAGTTCCGCCTCCGATCACCCATTCGGGAGAATTGCGCAGCTCAGAACGCATCCGCCGGTACATGCGTCCCCCACACCCCCCGCAACGCGTCGCACACCTCCCCCACCGTCGCCCGGGCCCGCAGCGCCTCCTTCATCGGGTACAGGACGTTGTCGTCGCCCTCCGCCGCCTTCCGCAGGGCGTCCAGGGCGGAGCCGACCGCCGCCCGGTCGCGTTCCGCCCGCAGCCTGGCCAGCCGCTCCGTCTGCCGGGCCTCGATCGCGGGGTCGACGCGGAGGGGCTCGTAGGGCTCCTCCGCGTCGAGCCGGAAGCGGTTGACGCCGACCACGGTCCGTTCGCCGCTGTCGGTCTCCTGGGCGATGCGGTAGGCGGAGCGCTCGATCTCGGACTTCTGGAAGCCGCGCTCGATCGCCGCGACCGCCCCGCCGAGGTCCTCGATCTTCCGCATCAGCTCCAGCGCGGCCGCCTCGACGTCGTCGGTCATGCTCTCGACGACGTACGACCCGGCGAAGGGGTCGACCGTCGCGGTCACGTCCGTCTCGTACGCCAGCACCTGCTGCGTCCGCAGCGCCAGCCGCGCGCTCCTGTCGGTCGGCAGCGCGATCGCCTCGTCGAAGGAGTTGGTGTGCAGGGACTGCGTGCCGCCGAGGACGGCCGCCAGGCCCTGCACCGCGACGCGCACCAGGTTCACCTCCGGCTGCTGCGCCGTCAGCTGGACGCCCGCCGTCTGCGTGTGGAAGCGCAGCATCATCGACTTCGGGTTCTCCGCCCCGAACTCCTCCTTCATCACCCGCGCCCAGATCCGGCGCGCGGCACGGAACTTGGCGACCTCCTCCAGGAGGGTGGTGCGTGCCACGAAGAAGAAGGACAGCCGGGGGGCGAAGTCGTCGACGTCCATGCCGGCCGCGACCGCCGTACGGACGTACTCGATGCCGTCGGCGAGGGTGAACGCGATCTCCTGCACGGGGGAGGCGCCCGCCTCGGCCATGTGGTAGCCGGAGATGGAGATCGTGTTCCACCTCGGCGTCTCGGCCCGGCAGTAGCGGAAGATGTCCGCGGTCAGGCGCAGGGAGGGCTGGGGCGGGAAGATGTACGTGCCGCGCGCGATGTACTCCTTCAGCACGTCGTTCTGGACGGTGCCGGTCAGCCGGTCGGCGGCGACGCCCTGTTCCTCGGCGACCAGTTGGTACAGGAGCAGCAGCAGGGCCGCGGGGGCGTTGATCGTCATCGACGTGGACACCTGGTCCAGCGGGATGCCGTCGAACAGCACCCGCATGTCGTCGACCGAGTCGATCGCCACGCCGACCTTGCCGACCTCGCCGTGCGCGATCGGCGCGTCGGAGTCGTAACCCATCTGGGTGGGCAGGTCGAAGGCGACCGACAGGCCGGTGGTGCCGTGGGCGATGAGCTGCCGGTAGCGGGCGTTGGACTCCGTCGCCGTGCCGAATCCCGCGTACTGGCGCATCGTCCAGGGGCGGCCCGTGTACATCGACGGGTAGACGCCCCGGGTGAAGGGGTACCCGCCCGGCTCCCCCAGTTTCCGCTCCGGGTCCCAGCCGTCCAGGGCGGCCGGCCCGTAGACCGGCTCGATCGGCAGTCCGGACTCCGACTCGCGCGCCATGGTGTGATGCCTCCCGCTGAGCGATCGTGCGGACCGGTCAGTCACCACCATGCCCGGCGGGGCGCGCGCCGTCATCCCGGCGCGCGTCGCGGGCCGTCGTCCGGGGAGGGGTCGGGGAGGAATTCGGGGCGCGGGCGGGACCGGGGGAACGTGTCCCGCCCGCGCCGGGTGCACGAGCCGCGGGTACGGGGGGAACCCCGGCTCGGTGCGAGGGCCGATGACCAGTCGGCTCACTCTGTACTGCGTCACGGCCGCGGAAAACGTCACACCCTGCGCCGAAAAAGTTGGGACGACTTACGAACGTGCAGGTCAGGGGTGTCGGGTGGGTGGTGCGGGTGGGTGGTGCGGGCGGGCCGGGCGGGTTCAGCGGGAGGTGCCGGACGCGCCGGAGGCGCCGGGCGCGCCGGAGCCGCCGGACGCGGTGGACACGCCGGTCGCGCCGGTGTCCTTGCCGCTCTTCCCGCCGCCGTCCTCGCCGTCGCCGTCCTCGCCGGCGCCGTCCTCGCCGGTGTCCTGGCCGGTTCCGACGCCCTCGCCGTCCTGCTCGCCCGTGGTGCCCTTGTCGCCGTCGTCGTCCTGCTCGTCGCCGGCGTCCATGCGGTCCTGGCCGCCGCTCGTGCCGCCCTCGGCCGGGCTGTCCCGCTCGTCGCGGTCGTCGCCGGTGCCGGAGTCCTGGCCGCCGGTCGTGTCGAGGACCTGCGCGCAGTACGACGACACGTGGGAGGAACCGCCCGCCGCGTCCTCCAGGGTGCGGCGGCGGTCGGCGTCCAGCCGGCGGCCGTCGTGGACGTCACGGCAGGCCGAGGTGACGCCGCTGGGCCAGCTCCGGCCGTCCCCGGTGCCTCGGGCGGCGGAGTCGTCGCCGGTGCCCCGCGCGGTCCCCTCGGCGTCCGGCGCCGGGGTGCCGCCGGCGGTGCCGTCGGAGGCGGTCGCGCCGCCCGCGCCGTCGCCCGGCGAGGGCGGGACGAGGGGGCGGTCCGGGCCGGGGCTGGAGACGGAGGACGCGGGGCCCGGGTCGGTGCCGTCGAAGGGGGTCGGCAGGATCCCCGTACCGGCCGCGACGGCGACCCCGCCGGCCATGCCGACGGCCAGCGCGGCGGCCAGTCCGAGGCGTACGGGGTGACGCAGGCGGCGTCGGCGGTCCGGCGCGCCCCGTCCGCCGATGCGGACCAGCCCGCCGTCGTCGGCGCGGTCGCCGTGCCGGGTGGGGTCGGCCCCGCCGAACGCGTCCGGTGCCGCCGGCCGGGCGAGGCGTCCGTCGCCGCCGAGGCCGGCGGGGACCGCCGGCTCGGGCGCGCGCTCGGCGCGGGCCTTGCGGAACGCGGCCAGGGCGGCGGCCTCGCCGGGGAGTTCGCCGTCGGCCGGGGCGGGGTCGGCGGCGAGCGCGGCGAGGGCGCCGACGGTACGGGCGAGCCGTTCGGCCTCGTCGCGCTGGGCGGGACCGACAGCGTCGTCGGGTGTGCGACCGCTCAGCAGACTCTCCACCGCCGCCCGGTCCAGCCGGCGGCCGGAGCCGCGGCCCGGTCCGGGACCGCGGGCCGCGGCGGAACCGCCGGGGGGTTGCCCGTCTCCCGGGAAGACACAGCGCTCGTCGGCCATCACATGTCCTTCTGCGTCCGCGCGAGCGCAGGCGTCACACCGGCGGACGTCGCCGCGCGCGTGCGCGGTCCTCGCTGGGGCGGCAGGGTGTCGAGCACACCGGCCGTTTCCGGGTCGTCGCCGAGCAGCTCGGCGAGCTTCTTCAGTCCGCGGTGCGCGGCCGTCCGGACGGCACCGGGCCGCTTGCCGAGCGTCTCGGCGGCGGTCTTGGCGTCCAGGCCCATCACGACCCGCAGGACGACGGCCTCGGCCTGGTCCTGCGGCAGCCGGGCGATGAGGTCGAGGGTGCGGCCGGTGGCGAGCGCCTCGATGGCCTCCCCCGCGGTGTCGGAGTCGGCGGCCCGGCCGGTCAGTTCCGTCTCGTCGCCGCCGATCGCCGGGCGGCGGCCGCGCATCCGGACGTGGTCCAGGGCGCGGTTGCGGGCTATGCGGGCGGCCCAGCCGCGGAACCGGTCGGCGTCGCCGCTGAACCGCTCCAGGTCACGGGCTATCTGGAGCCAGGCCTCGGAGGCGACGTCCTCGGCGTCGGGGTCGCCGACGAGCGTGCGGACGTACCCGAGGAGCCGCGGGTGCACCGCGCGGTACACGGCCCGGAACGCGGTCTCGTCTCCGTGCTGTGCCGCGAGCACCGCGGCTGTCAGCTCCGCGTCGTCCCCCACGTCGTGGTCCTCGGTCGATGGTTGCGGTGTGACCGGCCCGTAGGTGGTCGCGGCCCGCGGATGGTCGCGGCCCGTGGTGGTCACGTCGGTCGCGTCGGTCACGTCGGTCACGGTGGTCCAGCCGCTCGCCGTCCCGCGCGAAAGGCACGTTACGACCTGAAACCGCGGGTCGTCCATGTCCGTACAAGACGCGAGGACTCGTGACGCGGTGGGCGGGCACGGGGTGTGACAGAAAACGCACACACGGCGCTGTAGGGAGTACGGGCCGCCGCGCGGCCCGTGCCGCGCGACGGCCGGGGCCTCTCCTGTGGGGGGTGGCGGCCCCGGCCGTTGCCTCGGTCTCAGGTCTTCCAGGTCTCCGATGCCGGGATGTGCGCGGAGTTCGTGACCAGTGCGACCAACGCGTGACCAGTGGGCCGGACACTTCATGTGATCCGATCCGGCGCGATGCCTTGAGCCGTCCCTCTTGGCGTCAGCTGTCGTAGAGGGTGGGCAGATCGACCAGAAGGAGGTCGTCCCGGCGGTCGGCCAGTTCGACCAGGTCGGGGTAGAAGCCGTGCAGGGAGTACAGGGCCAACGTGGTAGCCGCGGTGTCGTACCCCTGATCCGCGAGCAGGGCACGGATGCGCTCCAGGCGCTCCAGGTCACCGGTCCCCCGGCGGGCGGCGGTCGCCTTGGCCTCGCCCAGCAGCGCGATCCTCGCGCGGGGAGCCTGCGGACGCTCGCCGGGGGCCAGGGCGATGACGTCGACCTCGTGCTTCGTCCGGGCGGCCTGGTCGGCGACCTCGGTGGTGCCGACCGGGCCGGGCAGTCCACCGGGCAGCAGGGTATGGGCGTAACGGCGGGTGAAGTCGCGGGCCAGGTCCTCGAAATGCGGTCCGAGGATCTTGGAGTTGAAGGTCGGTGCGGCCTGCTGCCACACCTGCTCGGCGAAACCCTGCTCCACGGCGGCGGCCTGCGGGAGGGTGATGAGCTGGTTGAAGCGGATCACAGGGTCGGCGAGCGTGATGACCGGGTGCCGGGAGCGCAGGACGTCCTGTTCCCGCCGGATGTAGCCGGTGGATTCCAGCACTCCGAGCGGGTGGGCGACTGCGTTGCGCGGGCGCTCCAGGGCAGCGCCGATCTTGCTGGGCGTGCTGGCTCCGTTCGCGATCGCGGTGAGGATGTCGTAGTACAGCGTGTGCTGCGTGATCCTCGGGTCCTCGCGGAGCAGGTACTCGGTCTCGGTACGCGAGTACACCGCCCGCCCGGGGTCGAGCAGCGTCCGGGTGAGCCAGGCGTCGAAGCCGTCGTCCGGATGCGGCCGGGCAGCCACCGCCCGGTAGCCGGGAGCCCCGCCCAGGACCGCGTGCACCTTCAGCGCGGTCAGCGGGTCGGCGATCTGCCAGAAGTCCCGGCTGTCCCGGTAGTCGAAGGCACCCAGCCGTAGATCGACCACGGCACGCCCCCGGAGAGGCTTGGTCCCCGAGAGCAGTTCGTGCATGACACTCATCGCGGAGCCGCACAGAATCAGCCGCGGGCCCGGCCCGGCACCGGGCCCTGCACCGGGCCGGGCACCGCGCTGCCGCTCGTCATAGATCTGCTGAAGCAGGCCCGGGATCTCCGGCGAGTGCTGGAGCAGGTACGGCAACTCGTCGATCACCAGCAGCGGGTGCGCCGACCGGGCGCTCACATCGAGTGCGTTGGACAACACGTCACGCCAGTCGGTCAGGCGCAGGCTCCCCGGCCTCAGGCCGGCATGCGTGGCGACCGCGTCGCTGAACCGCTGGATCGCGGGCAGCCGTCCCTCCTCCCGGACCGCTGTCACGTACAAGCCGCCGACCTGCTCGGACAGGGCCTGCAGAAGGTACGACTTCCCGTGCCGTCGCCGCCCGGAGACGATGCCGAGCCGCATCGCAGGGTCCGGATCGGTGAGGAACTCCGCGAGCAGACCCCACTCCCGGTCCCGGTCGACGACATCGTCCGGCTTGGCCAGCAGCCCGTTCTTCACTCGCTCTCCCGCATTTCGACTACGACGGAATACGTCTAAGTCTACCTCGACAGGATCCGTCTTACTGGCCCTGTGCCCGCTGTTCGCGCCGGATCGCCAGTCGTCCCGGCGCCCTATCGCCAGTCGTCCCGGCGCCGGGTCCGGGCGGCCCGGTGCGCGCCGGCGTCCCGCGCCTCACGGAACGCCGCGAGTGCCCGCCGCTCCCCCTCGCCGGGACCGTCGCCCCCGCGCAGCGCGGTCGCCAGCAGGGCCTGTACGTCAGTGTCGTCCTCGTTCGTGACCTGCGGTCCGGGGACGGGATCGCGGAGGTGCGGCGCGTGCCGGTGGCCGCCGGCGCTTCGGCCGCCGCTCATCCGTTCGCCCCTGTCCGTGTCCGTGTCCGTCCTGCCGGGTTCCCCTGGTCCGTACGGATCGCGGCCGCTCGCGTTCATGTCGCGTCCCCCTGCGCCTCCGGCGTCCGGGGGCGGTCGTCCGTCACAGCGCCGTCGACCGTCACCTCGTCGACACCGAGCTGACGGGCGAGCCGTTTCAACCCCCGGTGGGCGGCCGTCCGCACCGCACCCGGCCGCTTGCCGAGGGCGCGCGCGGCGGCGGGCCCGTCCAGTCCGACCACGACCCGCAGCAGCACCGCCTCGGCCTGGTCGCGCGGCAGCCCGCGCACCAGCTCCAGGGCCCGCTCGGTGGAGATCCTCTCCAGCGCCTGGTCGCTGGTGCTGTGCGGGCCGGGCAGTTCGAGCAGGTCCTGTTCGAGCGCGGTCGGCCGGGGCCGCGCCCGCTGCCGCCGCAGGTGGTCCAGCGCCCGGTGCCGGGCGATGGTGGCGGTCCAGCCCCGGAACCCCGCGCCGTCCCCCTGGAACCGTCCCAGGTCCCGGGCGATCTCCAGCCAGGCGTCGGAGGCGACGTCCTCGGCGTCATCGCCGACCATGCCCCGCAGATAGCCCACCAGCCCCGGGTGCACGATCCGGTAGGCGACCGCGAACGCGGCCTCGTCCCCCTCCTGGGCCCGTGCCACGGCCGCGCCCAGTTCCCCGTCGTACGCCTGCCCACGCCGGGGTTCCCCACCCTGACCCAAGAACCGTCCTCGTCCGTGCGGAGTGTCCGGTGGGTGCGCGGCGCCCCCCGCGTCCACGGCCGAGCCGCGTCCACGCCCCCGTCGTGATCAGCGTCACGCCGCACGGATGTGTCACAGTCCGGCCAGCTCGCACCACACGTACTTGCCGCGATGCCCGGACCGCGACAGCGGCTGCCGGCCCCACAGGTCCGAGCACGCCCCGCACGAGGGCCAGCCCCCGCCCCGCCCCCGCGTCCCCCAGCTCCTCGAACCTCCCCGGCGGCCCGGGCGGCTCCGGATCCGCGTCCGGCGACGGTACGGCGGCGGTCGGATATCTCCACGCAGTTGTTGCCGTCGCCGCCGCCTGGCGGGTGGACATGCGGCAGGCCGCCTGGTCGCAGCCGAGCGCCGGGCTGGTCGACGGAGACGTCGACGTGGCCCTGCCGCGGCTGCCCTTCCCCGGCCAGGACGCCCTGCGGAAAATGCTGCCTGGACAACAGACCGCGGCCGGAGCAGACCACCACGTGAACCGCGAGGCCGGTGCCGGCTGCGCGGCGCCCGTCCCGTCCCGGCCCGTCACGGCCCGGCCGGCCCGGCCAGCACAGACGCGAACCCCCGCTAGCCGCCCGTGGCGTCCCGGCACAGCAGCCGCAGCGAGCCGTGTCCGGCGAAGCAGCGGCGGGCCTCGTCGATCGGGTCCCACAGCCGGCCGTCGGGGGTGCGGACCCAGTGGTCGCCGCCCGTCGCCCACCACTCGCCGCCGGTCCGCCGGACGATCACCTCACCGGCGTACGCGCCGAGCCCGCGCAGCACGGTCTCCACGGTGCCGTACGGCGTGCCCGCGCGGCGCAGGTCGCCGATGAGCCGGTCCACGCGCCACAGGCTCTGCGCCGAGTGGTCGAGGCGCGGCCGCGCGTCCTCGGGCAGCGCGGCCACGGCGTCCGCCGCCCACCGGACGGGTTTCGTCGCGGCCTGCGGTCGGCCACCCTGCTGGGAGAAAGGTTTCTGCGGCGTCGTCGCATGCGTCATCGCACTGGTCATATCACGCGTCCCGGCACTGGTCATAGAGGGCGGGGCATTACCCGCCCTCTATCCATCATTCCTGGTCAGAGGCCTTCCCAGGACGCACGCAGAACCGCCTCGGCTCCCCCGCAGCCCGGTCACAGCGGTGACACCGCCCGCCCCCTCAGCCCAGCCGGTCCGCCAGTGCCGTGAACTCGCTCCAGGACAGCGACGGCGTGCCCGGGTCCCACAGCTTCTGCACGGTGGCGCGCAGCGGCATGCGGATGCCGGCCGCGACCTGCTCCTGGGTCTGGGAGTTCGACAGGTCGCACCAGACCGCGAAGGAGCCGCCGAGGATCTGGGCGTCGTAACCCGCCGGGACGGGCGTCGTGCCGCGCAGGACCCGGGGGGTCCACTGCTCGTAGATGCGCTCGCCGGTCGGGTAGACGAAGGTCTGCGGCTCGCCGAGGACGTAGTACAGGTACTCGTCGTTGTAGTTGAGGACCTTGCGGCCGGCGCTCAGGTACTCCGCCGGCTTGCGCGCGCCGATCTCCTTGCCCGTCCAGTAGGCGACGACCAGGTCGTCGGCCGGCCGCACCGAGGTCCCCGCGTAGAAGCCGTCGTTCCAGGCGCGCATGGTGCGGTCGTGGGCGCGGACGGTGTCGGCGCGGTCGTTGAGCCAGCCGGTGGCGAGGTCGGCGACGCCGGCGCCGGAGCCGTAGGTGTCCTGTGCGGCGGTCGCGAGCTGCGGGTAGGAGGCGGCCGGGTCGGACACCGTCAGCGCCTGGTACTCGTCGCCGCCGAGGTGCCACTGGTCGCCGGTGAACAGCCCGGCGAACTCGTCCAGCAGGTCGTCCAGCAGGGCGCCGGAGGCGTCCTTGGAGATGTCGATCGCGCCGCGGGTCGCCGTTCCCTGGGCGTTGCGGAGCTGGAGCTCGGGGTGGGCGGCGAGGACGGCGCCGAGGTGTCCGGGCGAGTCGATCTCCGGCACGACGGTGATGTGCCGGCTCGCCGCGAGGCCGACGATCTTCTTCACCTGCGCCTTGGTCAGGTGCGGCGTCGAGACGATCTCCGGGTGGGTGTCGGACTGGATCCGGAACGCCTGGTCGTCGGAGAAGTGCAGGCCGATCTCGTTGAACTTGAGGTCGCCGAGCTCGCGCACCCGGTCCTCGATCCAGTCGGCGGTGAAGTGCTTGCGCGCGATGTCCAGCATGAACCCGCGCCGCGGCTTGGCCGGCTCGTCCCGCACGACGCCCTCCGGTGCCGTGCCGCCGCCGTGGACCTCCTGCTTCAGCGTGCGCGTCCCGTAGAACACCCCCGCGTCGGACGGCCCGCTGACCGTCACCCGCCCGCCCCGCACGGTCATGGTGTACGACTCCGGGTTCGCGCCCTCGTCGTCGTTGAGCGCCAGCCGCAGGTCGCCGGCCTTCACGTCGTCCTTCTGGCCCGCGTACGACATGCCCAGCTCACCGGCGATCAGCCGGCCCTCGTCGGCGAGGTCGGCGTCGCTCACCACCACCCGCTGCCCGGTGGCCGGCCGCCACCCGGGGCCGCGGGCCGGGGTGTGGGCGCGGACGGCGGGTATCGTCCGCGGGGTCTGCGAGAGGGCGTACGTCCGGGTGGGCGTGGGAGCGGCCGCCGCCCCGGTGCCGGTCCCGTCGCCGGTCGTCCGCGCCTGTGCCGATCCGGCCCGCGTCCCGCCGTCCCCGGAGGCCCACACTCCGGCGCCCGCGCCCAGCACGACGACGAGCGCGCCGGCCAGCAGGGCCCGCCGTACGACCTGGGGCCGGGGGTGGTTCCTCTCCGGCGCCCGGCGCCGGTGCCTGTGCCTGCTCACTCCGCCAACCTACGACTCATGGCCGGGACAAGCGCGCGGAAGAGGTCCACCGCATCCTCCGAAACTCTCTCGTTCGAGTGAAATTCGGGCAAGCGTCGGACACGTCATGAGCACTCTCGATAACGTAGCGCCACACCTTTCACGGCATCCCCTGCCACACCACTCGTGACGCGAGGATCCACGCTGCCTGCGCACCGCCTCTCCCGCTTCTCCGGCCGAGTCGCCATACCGACACTCCCGGAGCAGACCAGGACCTCTCCCCCGGCACGCCCGCCGGAGGTGTTCGACACGCATCCGCTGGAGGCGTTCAACACCGCGCCCGCCGAGGAGGCCCACCACACCCTCCTCCGCTGCCTCCACAGCCCCAGCTGGGCCCGGCGCGTCACCGCGCACCGGCCCTACCCCGCCCCGGACGCCCTCCTCGCCGCGTCCGACGAGGCCGCCTACGACCTGACCCCGGGGGACCTGGCCGAGGCCCTCGCGGCGGAGACCCTGCCGCCCCTCCCGGAGAACACCTACGAGGCGGCGCACATGGCCCTGAACGCGGCCCACGCGGCGTACGAGGCCCGATTCGGACACGTGTTCGTCCTCTATCTCGGTGACACCCCGCCCGAGGAGACCCTCGACCACGTCCTCGAGGCCATCCGGTCACGATTGACGAACGATCCCGAGAAGGAACGCGAGGTCGCGGCGGAGGAGCTCCGGCGCCTGGCGAGAGGACGGCTGACGGCCCACCTCAGGGGCGCGAGGCCGTAACCGGTCCCCGGCCGCCGCCCCTTGGCGACCGGCCGCGATCCCGCCGCATCCGGCGGATACCCGGACACCCCGCCCCGGAAGCCGCCGGACGCTCGCCCATCCGCGTGCCACTTCGATCACACCGGTAGGCCCGCTGTAAGCGCCGCAGGCACACGTCGCTACGATGCTGGGGGCCGGTGGACCGTACCCGGCCGGGCCCGTCCGACACCGAAGCCGGCAGGCCCCAGTCCCCGCTCCCGGAGGGTTCTTCCGTGCCGGCTGGAACGCTGTACCGCGGCCGGGAAGGAATGTGGTCCTGGGTGGCTCATCGAGTCACCGGCGTCCTCATCTTCTTCTTCCTGTTCGTTCACGTGCTGGACACCGCACTCGTGCGTGTCTCCCCCGAGGACTACGACAAGGTCGTAGCCACGTACAAGACCCCGCTCGTCGCGTGCCTGGAGTACGGCCTCGTCGCCGCCATCCTCTTCCACGCCCTCAACGGCCTGCGCGTCATCGCCGTCGACTTCTGGTCCCAGGGTCCGCGCTACCAGAAGCAGATGTTCTGGGGCGTGGCCGGCATCTGGATCGTGCTGATGCTCGGGGCGATCTACCCCGTCCTCGGCCACGCCGCTCGTGAACTGTTCGGGAGCTGAGTCAGATGGCCACCACTGAAACCACCGCCTCCGGAGTCGGCCCCGTCGAGGGCGGTTCCGTCTACAGCGTCGACAACCCGGCGCCCTTGATCGAGGCCCCGCGCCAGCGCACCAAGAAGACCCCGCGTTCCACCCGGGGCAACTTCGAGATGGCCGCCTGGCTGTTCATGCGCCTGTCCGGCGTCGTGCTGGTCGTCCTGGTCATCGGCCACCTGCTGATCCAGCTCGTCCTCGACGGCGGCGTCTCCAAGATCGGCTTCGCCTTCGTGGCCGGCCGCTGGGCGTCCCCGTTCTGGCAGGTCTGGGACCTGTTGATGCTGTGGCTCGCCATGCTGCACGGCGCCAACGGCCTGCGCACGGTCATCAACGACTACGCGGAGCGCGCGAACACCCGGCTGTGGCTGAAGGGCCTGCTCTACACCGCCACGGTGTTCACCATCCTGCTGGGCACGCTGGTGATCTTCACCTTCGACCCGAACATCCGCTAGGCACGGGGCTGCGAGAATCATGAAGATCCACAAGTACGACACCGTCATCGTCGGCGCCGGTGGCGCCGGTATGCGCGCGGCCATCGAGTCGACGAAGCGCAGCCGCACCGCGGTCCTGACCAAGCTCTACCCCACCCGCTCCCACACGGGCGCCGCGCAGGGCGGCATGGCCGCCGCGCTGGCCAACGTGGAGGAGGACAACTGGGAGTGGCACACCTTCGACACGGTCAAGGGCGGTGACTACCTGGTCGACCAGGACGCCGCCGAGATCCTGGCGAAGGAGGCCATCGACTCCGTCCTCGACCTGGAGAAGATGGGCCTGCCGTTCAACCGCACCCCGAACGGCACCATCGACCAGCGCCGCTTCGGCGGTCACAGCCGCAACCACGGCGAGGCCCCGGTCCGCCGCTCGTGCTACGCGGCCGACCGCACCGGCCACATGATCCTCCAGACGCTGTACCAGAACTGCGTGAAGGAGGGCGTGGAGTTCTTCAACGAGTTCTACGTCCTCGACCAGCTGATCACCGAGGTCGACGGCGTCAAGCGCTCGGCCGGCGTGGTGGCGTACGAGCTGGCCACCGGCGAGATCCACGTCTTCCAGGCGAAGGCCGTCATCTACGCCTCCGGCGGCTGCGGCAAGTTCTTCAAGGTCACCTCCAACGCGCACACGCTGACCGGCGACGGCCAGGCCGCCGTGTACCGGCGCGGGCTGCCGCTGGAGGACATGGAGTTCTTCCAGTTCCACCCGACCGGCATCTGGCGCATGGGCATCCTGCTGACGGAGGGCGCCCGCGGTGAGGGCGGCATCCTGCGCAACAAGGACGGCGAGCGCTTCATGGAGAAGTACGCGCCGGTCATGAAGGACCTCGCCTCCCGCGACGTCGTCTCCCGCTCCATCTACACGGAGATCCGCGAGGGCCGCGGCTGCGGTCCCGAGGGCGACCACGTCTACCTGGACCTCACCCACCTGCCGCCGGAGCAGCTGGACGCCAAGCTCCCGGACATCACCGAGTTCGCGCGCACCTACCTGGGCATCGAGCCGTACACCGACCCGATCCCGATCCAGCCCACCGCGCACTACGCGATGGGCGGCATCCCGACGAACGTCGAGGGTGAGGTGCTCTCCGACAACACCACGGTCGTCCCGGGCCTGTACGCGGCCGGCGAGGTCGCCTGCGTCTCCGTGCACGGCGCCAACCGCCTGGGCACCAACTCGCTGCTGGACATCAACGTGTTCGGCCGCCGCGCGGGCATCGCCGCCGCCGAGTACTCCCAGAAGGCCGACTTCGTCGAGCTGCCGGAGAACCCCGAGTCCCTCGTGGTGGAGCAGATCGAGCGGCTGCGCGGCTCGACGGGGAACGAGCGGGTGGCGGAGCTGCGCCGCGAGCTCCAGGAGACCATGGACGCCAACGTCATGGTGTTCCGCACCGAGCAGACGATCAAGACGGCTGTCGAGAAGATCGCCGAGCTGCGCGAGCGCTACCGGAACGTGTCGATCCAGGACAAGGGCAAGCGGTTCAACACCGACCTGCTGGAGGCCATCGAGCTGGGCAACCTGCTCGACCTGGCCGAGGTCATGGCCGTGTCCGCCCTCGCCCGCAAGGAGTCCCGCGGCGGTCACTACCGCGAGGACTACCCCAACCGGGACGACGTCAACTTCATGCGCCACACCATGGCGTACCGCGAGGTCGGCGACGACGGCACCGAGACCGTCCGCCTCGACTACAAGCCGGTCGTCCAGACCCGCTACCAGCCGATGGAGCGTAAGTACTGATGGCAACCCCCGTTCTGGACAAGGTCGAGGCGGACTCCGCCGCCTCTCCCTACATCACCGTCACCTTCCGGGTCCGCCGGTTCAACCCGGAGGTCTCGGCGGAGGCGACCTGGGAAGACTTCCAGCTGGAGATCGACCCCAAGGAGCGCGTCCTCGACGGCCTCCACAAGATCAAGTGGGACGTCGACGGCACGCTGACCTTCCGCCGCTCCTGCGCGCACGGCATCTGCGGCTCCGACGCGATGCGGATCAACGGCAAGAACCGCCTCGCGTGCAAGACGCTGATCAAGGACATCAACCCCGAGAAGCCGATCACGGTCGAGCCCATCAAGGGCCTCACGGTCCTGAAGGACCTGGTCGTGGACATGGAGCCGTTCTTCCAGGCGTACCGGGACGTGATGCCCTTCCTGATCACGAAGGACACCAACGAGCCGACGCGCGAGCGGCTCCAGTCGGCCGAGGACCGCGAGCGCTTCGACGACACCACGAAGTGCATCCTGTGTGCCGCGTGCACGTCGTCGTGCCCGGTCTTCTGGAACGACGGCCAGTACTTCGGCCCGGCGGCCATCGTCAACGCGCACCGCTTCATCTTCGACTCGCGTGACGAGGCCGGCGAGCAGCGCCTGGAGATCCTCAACGACAAGGACGGTGTGTGGCGCTGCCGCACGACGTTCAACTGCACGGACGCCTGCCCGCGCGGTATCGAGGTCACGAAGGCGATCCAGGAGGTGAAGCGGGCGCTGATCACGCGCCGCTTCTGAGGTCCGGACGCCTCCGACACGCCGAGGGCCCCGCTCCAGCACGGAGCGGGGCCCTCGGCGTGGGTGCGCCGGACCGACTCAGCCGCGCAGGACGCGGCCCTGCTTGTCGGTGCGGTCGCTGCTGGTGAGGAACAGGATGCCGTCGATCAGCGCCCAGAAGCCGAGGCCACCGCAGGTGAGGAGCTGGGCGACACCCACGCCGACGGAGCCGACGTAGAAACGGCCGATGCCGAGGGTGCCCAGGAAGAGCTGGAGGATGCCGGCGACGATCTTCGACTTGTCGGAGTACGGACGGCCCTTGGGGTCGACGCCATAGGGGGCCTCGGGGGTGGGGACGCTCATGTGCACTGCTCCTGGATGACTTGAACGGGGACTCCAGGAGGGATGCGACGAGATGCTGCCCGAAAACTGCTCACGTACCCCTGCCGTGCATGGACATGCAGGAACGTCCCCCCTGTGAGCCGTGAGCTTAGAGAGGCCTGTGGGGTGAACGGGAGTAGGGGGGAACTTTCGTTCTAATTCCGTGATCTGGAATGCCGTGGCCTAGACGAGATTGCGGACGACGGTCCAGGTGACGGCGAGGCCGAGGACGACGGCCTGGGCGGGCCGGCCGAGCTGCGGCCGCCAGCGCCTCCCGCGCAGCCCCTCCGCCATCCACCGGCCCAGCAGCGCGAGCGCGAACGGTGCGGCGAGCAGCAGGGCGCGGTTGTCGAGCCAGGCCTGGGCGAGGTGACCGTGCATCAGGTCGTAGACCATGCGGGTGCCGCCGCAGGCGGGGCAGAGCAGGCCGGTGACGAACCGGAAGGGGCACTGCGGCAGCAGGTGGCCGGGCTCGTGGGGGTCGGTGACGTAGAGGTAGGCGGAGCCGGCCGCGCCGGCGGCGAGCACCGCGAGGGGCGCCGCCGCCGGGTGCCGCAGCACGGACGTACGGTCCCCGCCCACCGCGTCAGCCACGCAGGATCCGCCCCTGGGCGTCGGTCTTGTCGTTGCTGGTCAGCAGGATGATGCCGTCGATGAGCGCCCAGATCCCGAACCCGCCGCAGGTGAACAGCTGGGCGAGGCCCAGGCCGACGTGGCCGATGTAGAACCGTCCGACGCCGAAACCGCCCAGGAAGAGCTGGAGGATGCCCGCGACGATCTTCGACTTGTCGGAGTACGGGCGGCCGTACGGGTCGTAGCCGTAGGGCGCGTTGGGGTCCGCGCCGTAGCCGGGGGGCGGGTAGCCGGGCTGCTGGTAACCGGGCTGCTGGTAGCCCGCCTGCTGGTAGCCCTGCTGGTAGGCCTGCTGCTGAGCGTCCTGGGGGTAGCCGTAGGGACCGGCCTGGCCGCCCGCGTACGGTCCTTGACCGGCGTTCGGATATCCGTACCCCGGCTGTGGGGGCTGCTGCGGCTGCTGCGGCTGTTCGGACACGGTGGCTTCTCCCCGAGACCTGATGATCGGATGGGACACATAAGTGAGTTCAGGTCATCTTGCCCGAAGATTCGGGCCCCGGAGAAGTCAGGGGCTCCGGGCACGCCTCGGAGGGGCTGGCGGCCTCCCCACGTATTCTGACGGTATGTCAGATGACCAGTTGTCCTACGACCTGCTCGGCTTCGACAACGTGCTGCTGCCCGTGGGGGACCTCGGCGAGGCCGTGGGGTTCTACGAGCGGGCCGGGTTCGCGGTCGCGTTCCGGTTCGACGAGGCCGGGATCGCGCTGCTGGACGTCGGCGGCGAGACCCCCGGGATCCTGCTGCGGGAGGAGGAGGCGCTGACGCACCGGCCGCCGCCGTGGGCCGCGCCGCGCGTCTGGCTGGAGGTGCCGGACGCGCGGGCGGCGGCCCACCGGCTGGCGTCCGCCGGCGTTCCGCCGCTCGACGAGCCGTTCTCCGTGGCCACCGGCTGGACCGTCGAGGTCGCCGACCCGTGGGGGAACGTCCTCGGTTTCACCGACTACTCCAAGCGCCCGGAGCTGGGACGGGGACGGACGGCGGCGGACGGGGCGAGGGCGTAGCGCGACGGGCCGCCCCGGTCGGCCCGCGCGGGCGGCGGCCGGCGGAGTCGTTAGGCTCTCGTCCGTGTCCGCGAACCACGACGGCCCCGGTGAGGCCGCTTCCCCGACCGAGAGCCACGGGGCCGCCGCGCGGTCCAAGTCCGAGCAGACCCGGGCGCTGATCCTGGAGACCGCGATGCGGCTGTTCCAGGAGCGCGGGTACGACAGGACGACGATGCGGGCCATCGCCCAGGAGGCCGGGGTCTCGGTCGGCAACGCCTACTACTACTTCGCCGGCAAGGAGCACCTGATCCAGGGCTTCTACGACCGGCTCGCCGCCGAGCACCGGGCGGCGGTCCGGGAGGTGCTGGCGCGGGAGACGGGGCTGGAGGCACGGCTGGCGGGCGTGCTGCGGACCTGGCTGGACGTGGCCACGCCGTACCACGAGTTCGCCGTGCAGTTCTTCAAGAACGCCGCCGACCCGGACAGCCCGCTCAGCCCCTTCTCCCCGGAGTCGGAGCACGCGCGCGTGGAGGCGATCGGCGTCCACAAGGAAGTGCTGGCGGGGGCGGTGCGGACCAAGGTGCCGGAGGAGCTGCGGGAGGTGCTGCCCGAGCTGATGTGGCTCTCCCAGATGGGGCTCGTCCTGTACTGGATCTTCGACCGTACGGAGGGCCGTGAACGCAGCTACCGGCTCGCGGAGCGCGGCGCCCGTCTGACCGCGCGGGGCGTGGCACTGTCCCGCTTCCGGGTGCTGCGGCCCCTCGTCCACGAGGTGCACGAGCTGTTCACGGACTTCCTGCCCGGCATGACGAAGGCCCTGCCGGACCCGGCGCGAAAGAGCGCACCGGGTCCGGCGCAGGGCACGGACGGAGCCGACGGAACGGACCGACCGGGCGGGGCGGGCGGGGCGGACGGACCAGGCGGGCCGGACGGGCCGGACGGGGCCTAGTTCACCGCGTCCGCCTCGTCCCCCGACGGCTCCGGGTCTGCGCGTTCAGGGGGCAGACGGGTCGGGCGGGGTCACCAGTGCCCACACCGTCTTGCCGTGCCGCCCCCTGTTCCAGACGCCCCATGTGGCGGCGAGGGCCTCGACGAGGTGGAGGCCGCGGCCGTGTTCCTCCCACTCCGCGACGGCACGCGGGCGGGGGTCGAGCCGGCCCTCGTCGGAGACCTCGACGAGGCAGGAGCCGTCGGCCAGGGCGGTGGCGGCCACCTCGAACTCGCGCTCGTACGGGGACCCGTGCCGTACGACGTTGGTGGCCAGCTCGGACACGATCAGGACCACGTCCCGCAGGGCCGGGTCGTCCGGGCCGTGGCCCCAGTCGGCCAGGTGGTCACGGACCCGGCGCCGGGCGAGGCCCACGGACGCCGGATGCCGGGGCAGCCGGAAGGAGTTGCGTCTCGACACGTCAGCTCCTCACCCCGCGCACGCCTCCGCCCCATGGTGCCCCGTCGGGTGACTGCCCGGTGTCACGTGGGCGCATGCCCGGGCAGCCCGCGGAGCCGGCCCGGGTCCGTCCGGATCCGGCTCAGATCCGGTTCAGCCGCCACAGCCGGAACACGCCGTTGCCGTCCGCCAGGTACTGGCCTCCGCCGACGTCGGCGCTGGTGAGGACGTACTCCTTGCGCTGCCACAGCGGGACGACCGGCACGTCCTCGGCGATGACCGCCTGGAGTTCGCGGAAGTCGTCGGCGGCGCGGCCGCGGTCGGCGTACTGCCGGCTCTCCTGGATGTACGCGTCGACGGCCTTGCTGCTGTAGCCGGTGTTCATGGTGGAGTCGGTGCCGACGAGCGAGGCGCCGAAGGTGTCCGGGTCGGGGTAGTCGGCGACCCAGCCGACGGCGTACGCGTCGAGCCCGCCGGACGTCCACTGCTTCTGGAAGTCGGTCCACTCGTAGCCCTTGACCGACACCTCGAACAGGCCGTCGGCCTCCAGTTGCCGCTCGAGCTCCTGGGCCTCCTGGGCGGCGGCGCCGCTGCCCAGGCCGTAGCCGTAGGTGAAGCTGACCGGGACGTCGACGCCGGCCTTCTCCAGGAGCAGGCGCGCCTTGTCGGGATCCTGGTCCGGGTAGTCGTCGAAGAACGAGGTGGTGTGGCCGGTGATGCCGGTCGGGATGAGCGAGTACAGGGGCTCGACGGTGCCTTCGTACACGGAGTCGGCCAGTTGCTCGCGGTCGATCAGCCAGGCCATCGCCCTGCGCACGTCGGCGTCGTGCAGCGGGGAGCCGGAGCGGGTGTTGAAGTACAGGTTGCGGGTCTCGGAGCTCTCGGCCTCGACGATGCGCTGGTCGGTGTCGCCGGGGTCGAGCGCGGCGAGCACGCTCGGCGGGAGCTGGCGCGTGGCGACGTCGACGTTCTCGGCCTTCCAGGCCTTGTCGAGCGCCTCCGGGTCGGCGTAGTAGCGCAGTTCGACGGACCCGCCGGTCTCCACCGCGCCCTTGTAGCGCGCGCTGGGGGTGAGGTCGACCCGCTTGCCCTCGCTGAACCGGGCGAGTTCGTACGGTCCGGTGCCGTCGACCTGGTCGTCGGTGCGCAGGGCGTCGGCGGGGTAGCGCTCGCGGTCCACGATCGAGCCGGCCCCGGTGGCCACCTTGAACGGGAAGGTGGCGTCCGGCGAGGTCAGATGGAAGGTGACGGTACGGCCCTCGGCCTCCACCGACTTCAGGGTGGAGAACAGGGACGCCGGACCGACATCGGAGTTGATCTTCTTGACCCGGTCGAAGGAGAACTTCACGTCCTGGGCGTCCGCCGCGCGGCCGCTGGGGAACGTGAGGTCGTCGCGCAGCTCGCAGGTGTACGTGGTCAGCCCGCTGCCGTCGAAGGAGCAGCTCTCGGCCGCGTCCGGCACGGGCTCGGCGCCGCCCGACTCGTAGGTGAGCAGTGACTGGTAGACGTTGCTGAACAACGCCCAGGAGCCCGCGTCGTAGGCGCCGGCCGGGTCGAGCGAGGTGACGGTGTCCGTCGTGCCGACCTTGATGGCCTCGTCCGAGGTGTCCTGCGACGGCAGCAGTTGCCAGCCGCCCACTCCGACGGCCGCGAGAACCAGCAGCGTCGCGAGGATGCGCATGCGAACCGATCGCACGGTGGTGCCCTGCCCTCCCCGGGCCCACCGGCCCGGTCCTCCACGTGCCACTCCCCTGTGGCGGCGGGCTCACCTAACCACACGTGTTTCCCCTGGGGGAAGAGGAATCTGGTGAGATGGGCAAGAACTTGCCGACCGGTTGTTTCGGCCGAGTTTCACAGCTCCTCCTCACGCCCTTCTCGCCCCGGACAAAGGCGTGGTGACGGCACGTCAGGCCTGGGTCGAGGCGAGTTCGACGACGGTGATGTCCGACGGCGCGCCCACCCGCGTGGGCGGGCCCCAGGCGCCGGCGCCGCGGGAGACGTACAGCTGGGTGTCGCCGTAGCGTTCCAGGCCCGCCACCGTCGGGTTCGCGGCGGCGGCGAGGAGGTTGCCGGGCCAGAGCTGGCCGCCGTGGGTGTGGCCGGAGAGCTGGAGGTCGACGCCGTGGTCGACGGCGTCGTGGATCTGGACGGGCTGGTGGGCGAGGAGCACGCACGCGCGCGTGGTGTCGCGGTCGCCGAGCGCCGCGGCGTGGTCGGGGCCCTGGCCCTCGCTCTCGCCCGCGACGTCGTTGACGCCCGCCAGGTCGAACCAGGGCAGCTCGGTGCGGGCGTTCTCCAGGGGGCGCAGACCGAGCCGGCGCACCTCCTCGACCCACTGCTCGGCGCCGGAGAAGCCCCACCTCCAACTAGGGGGTGAGGCTGAAGAGTTGTCTGGTCAGTGCGGGTACGGGGTCCTTACAGGCAGGCCATGAGGGGTGCGCCGTTCATGGCCCCTAGGGACTCAGCCCAGTTCACCGGAGGGATGGGCCGGCGGGAACTCGACGGCGTGGTCTGGGCAGGCATAGAGGGTCACCCCCGGGCCAGTCGGACGCTGGATGTACCGAACGGGAAGCGGGGCCCACGTCCACCTCTTGCACCGGCAGCACCTCGCGCCGGAGGGGTCCGGGATGGGCCGGGTGTCGCGGAGTGCTGCGATGTACCGGGCGGCGGTCATGCGGCCTTCTCCCGGGTTATGACACTGCCGAGACCCATGGTCGGGAAGTCGTAGTCAATCCCGAGGTTGGCGAACGCGGCAGCATAAGAGCGTTCGCGCTGGAGAGGTGGCAACGCTTCCAACCGATCGTCCGTGAAGATCTCCCGAACGATGCGGGAGGACGGACCACGCCATGGCGTGGTCCAGATTCGAAGGGGCACGGGCTCCGGAGCAGTGGTCTGCGCGTTGAGGTACTCCGCGCTGTGGCGTCCGGGGCGACGGGGGGCTAAGACTGCGAGCACCCAGGAAAGGGCGCTGGCGATAACATCGCGCATACGTCGGTCAGCTCCTACTAGCTGTCTCGGCTAGCCCCGAGTGGACCGGGCCTAATCGGTCTCTCGGGGCGTTTCTGTGTTCAGGGGTCACGCTAAGCCAACACGTCTAACTCGTCTACCTGCCTAACTTGTCTACCTGTCTAAGTCGCCTAGAAATGGCTCGTTGTCTACGCTCTGCCGCATGCCCGAGCGCCCTGAGAGTCCACAAAGCCCCCGCGCGCCCTACATGGATGTGCTGGACGCTCTTTTGAAAGAGATCGAAGGGAAGGCGCCGGGTGAGCCGATTCCGTCCGAGGCGGAGTTGTGCCGGCGCCATGGTGTGGCTCGGGAAACGGCACGTCGGGCGGTCCGCATCTTGCGGGAGCGGGGGCTGATCGAGACACGGTGGGGCAAGGGGTCGGTCGTTGCCGAACGCCCGGCTTCTGGGCAGACCGATGCTTAGTTTGTGCGGCTTGGGGCCGTAGAGACCGCTCCGCCCGTGCATAAGGGTGGATGCACGGGCGGAGCGGTGGCGACGCTTTCACAGCATCGCCGGTAGGCGCGCCGAGCGGACGGACGGGGAGGGGCCGCTCAGCACACTGGGTCTACTGCTCGCCCATGGACGCGCGCCACTGACCCCGTGACAGGTGGCACACTCCGTCGGGCGTGATCCGCACGCGGGCGCCGAGCAACGGCAACGCTCCTTCCGCATTGAGTCGGTTGCGGATGCGTTCCAGCACTTCCCAGAGCTTTTGTGGGCCACTCTGATGGACTTCAGGCGGGTTGATCCACTCGGCCGTCGCCCGTGCCCACGAACCATCCGGGTGAACCAGGATCGCCGTTCGCGTGCGTCCGCTGGTCGTGTAGCCGACTTCTACCCCTGGTGCTGTCACCTCCAGCATGGAACGGAGTTCCCACGCGTTGGCCACGTCCACTACGGGGTAGCGTCCAATGCTCTTCAGCGCTCCCTCCTCCTCGCTGGCGAGAGCGAACAACTCGGCAAGAGGGGGCGGGTAGTCGTCGCCGGAGCGGGTGAGCATGAAACCTGCCATGTCCCGTTCGACCACACCCACGACGTTCCCGCTGGTGTGCTTCCAGCCGGTGACGATCAGGGATGTGCGGGCGAGCGTTGTTGCGATCCGTCCGCCGGGGGCAAGGGCGTCGACCACCGGGCGGAGTCCTGGTCCGGGGGCGAGTGCGACGGTGGACACGATGCGTTCGTAGGTGCCCGGTACGTGCTCGGTCGCGTCCGCGGCCATCATCTTCGGGTGATAGCCCAGGGATGCGAGCCGCTCCCCTGCCACGCTCACGAGATACGGGTCAACATCCAGGCTCGTCACGTGCTCGTTGCCGAGTCCGTGACAGGCGTACGCGGTGAGTCCGCCGGCACCCGTGCCCAGGTCCAGAAAGGGCAGGCCGGGCGCTAGGCGGCCGTGTCGCAGCATGCGCACGATCAGACTCGGCAGTGTCGCCGACGACGTGGGCCGCCCATCGGGTTGATCTCCGGGGTCGGCCTGGTCGGCGTGGAGCGTGCCGACTCTGGTGATCAGTGATCGGTCTGCGTACGCGGCCTCTGCCCACGCTTCTGGATCACTCGGCCCGTTGCGGCGAATCCACTGGCCGACCTCATTCAGGTCCCACCAGTACGGCACCAGTTCGTGACGGGGCACGCGTGCCACTGGGGCAAGCCAACGCGAGTCGGGGTCAGTGACCCGGTTCGCGAGAGCTGTTGCCTTGCTCTCCCAATCCATATCGGCGACTCTTCCAGGTCAGTACGCGGGATCGCACGCTTCGGTACCCGCCGGGTCACAGTCCGACGAGTCGTCCGGGGTGCAGGCGGCGCGCGGTGCGGGGATGCGCGCTGCCAACTCCGTCCATGCCTCTCCCCCGAGCAACTCGGCGAGCGGGGTGGTCCGTACGTTCCCCGCCGGGAAGTCACGCGAGAGCACGCAGCCGGCCAAGTCTCCGTTGGGGAGGACGGCGGCACGGCCTCGCGTGCACCTACCGCACATCTCGCTCAGGGCCGGTTTCGTGCCGGGGAGCATGGCACGCCCCACTGCCCGCACGCGGTCTGTGTTGATGTTGGTCACTCCCATCGCTTCCAACTCGGCGCGGGCTTCGGCGATGCGCTGTTGCGGATGGACCTGCACGATTCCGGCGCGGATCGGGATTCCGCGCGTCACGGCCTTGCGGATGTTCGATCGGGTGCGGGCGTAGCTTCCCGCACGGCCGGTGATCTTGTCGTGTTCCTCGGGGTCGTCGCTGTAGTAGCTCGTTCCCAGCGTCACTCCGTCGCGGGAGAACACCCCCCACCACTCATCACGCACATGAAACAGGTTGGAGTAGACCTCCACGTGCAGCCCCAGCGAGAGCCCCAGTTCCGTGAACTTCTGCCAGTGGGGATGGACGGTCGGCTCTCCGCCAATGAGCTGAATCGTCCGGATGTTGAGTGCGGCGGCGTCCGTGATGACCGCGCACCAGTCCTCAGGCGTCATCCTGCCGTTCGTGGCCTGCGGGCTGGACTCCGACAGACAGTGCGTGCACGTCAGTTGGCACTTTCCGGTGATCTCCAACTCAAGGGACCGGATCCGGGCGACAGATACGGGCGGCTCGACGAGTGCAGTCATGGCCAGTTCCTTCCTTCCTCGGCTTGCTGTCATGGCGTGGTGCGACCCGGCCGGCTGCCCGCCGTCATCAGAGCAGCCGACCGGGAGTAGTGCCCGCTCCGCCCCAGCGAAAGGGGGACTGGGGCGGAGCGGGCTTCAGCGGGGAACCACCCTCGCTGATGGGATGCTCACCGTGACCGCTGGTGAGGTGGGCGTAAAGGCTTGGTAGACGTGGCCCGGAACTGGGACCTGGATGGGCCACACAGACAGCGTGTAGCGGCAATCCGCGTCGTCGACTACGAGGAACAGCGGGTCTCCGCCCTTGATGCGCTTGCGGGCGGCCTGTTGCTCCCACCGGTCCATGCACCAGAGGCGAAGTTGCGTGGGTCCGTCCGGGGAGGACACGTTCGGCTGCTCCATGAACGGCTGCACCCATCGTGAGCGCTGCGGGTCGGGGTCGAGCCGATCGGCGATGTGTCGGGCATTGCCGGTGATCCATCTCAGGGCGAGCACCGGAGAGATCGTTTCGTGAGTGCCCAAGACGAAGGTCGACTCGGTTCCCCAGCCGTACACAAGTCCAGCGGCGCGTGCCTCGCACCAGTAGCCATCAGGTGTCGCGCGGTCCATCATGCCGGGCCCCTCTGCCACATCACCCACGGACGCTCGATCACCTCGGCGAAACTCATGTGCCCCGGGTGCTGGCGCAGGTGATCGAATGCCCACTTCTGCGGCTGGGCCGGGTCGGTGGTCGTCTCCGACGTTGCGCCGCACTCGGTGTCGTCGTCTTTGAGGGTGAGACAGCGGAGACCGTACGTGATCGGCGGGGCATCCTCGTCTCGGTCGGGGCGTAGCGTGAAGTCAACAAGCCGTAAGACACGACCGGCAGCAGTCACAGCCGCTCACCCCGGCTTCGGGCGTTCGCCCGTTCTGTCGCGTACCTCAAGCGTTGTTCAGGGCTGGCCGGCTGCACGTCTTCGGGGTCCACTTCCCACTCGACTCCGCCACCCTCGGGGCGCAGGGCCCAACGTGCACCCACCACACCGCGAAACTCGCCGACCCGACCTTGAGCATCAACCAAGAGCGTGCCGATAGCCGGGAGGCGTGGGGGCTCCTGCTGCTGCGAAGTTCCGTTCTCCCCAGACAAGGGCCGCTCCTCTCCGTAGTGCTTCCACTACCAGGGCGATTCAGCGTCCCCTAGACTCGGAGAGTCTTCAACTTGCAGCGTTTGCACGGAGAGTTGGACGGTGACCGTTGAACCGAAAAGAGCTAGACCCAGAAACATCCCCAGGTGCGGCATACGGGCAGCGTTTACGCGGGTTACGGGACGAGCGCGGTTGGACTCAAGACGACTTGGCGGAGCGCATCGGGTACTCCGGGACGCACATCTCAGCCGTAGAAACTGGTCGTCGGTCCCCAACTCCTCGCTTTTCGCACAGCGTTGACAGGGCGTTCGGCACGGGAGACCTGTTCGAGCGACAAGGGCGAGCCGTACGGCACACAGCGCTGCTGGAAGGGTTTCCGGACTATGTCGCTCAGGAGGAACACGCGACAGAGATCCGACTCTTTGAGCTGGGAATCATTCCGGGGCTGCTCCAAACCCCGGAGTACGCCGCGGCGATCACATGGGGGGCCGTGCGGCGCGGGGCAATCACGGAGTACCAGGCAGAGGAGCGGCTGTCTCTACTCGCTCGGCGGCAAGCATCCTTGGAGCGCACCCCCGCACCCATGGTCTACGTGGTTGTAGATGAGAGCTGCCTTCTGCGAGCGGTCGGGGGGACGGAGGTCATGGCGGCACAGTTGGATCGGCTGACTGCGTTCGCCGAACTTCCCTCGACCGTTCTCCAGGTGGCTCCGTACGATCTTGGCGAACGGCGGGCGTTCGATCTGCCCGCAACGCTCTTGACCCTGACCGATCGATCCTGTGTCGCATACGCAGAGTCGGCCCTGCAAGGGCGCTTGGAGCGCGAAACGAGGTTCGTTCAGCCTATGTTGACGGCCTACCATCAACTACAGGCCGAAGCGTTGTCACAGGCGGCGTCAGTGGCCATGATCAGCGAGCTTCGAAAGGGCACCCCGTGACGACCGAACACCCGCGTTGGTTCACGTCCTCGTACAGCAGCAACGGCGGCCAGTGCGTAGAGGTCGCTGCAAACCTCGTCGCCTCGCGTGGCGTGGTTCCTGTCCGTGATTCCAAGAACCCTGCTAGCCCGGTGCTTGAGTTCCCTGCTGGGGCCTTCTCGGCGTTCACAGCGTGCGTCAAGGCCGGCGGCCTCGGCGTCGTCTGAACCAGAGGCAACTCTTCACCACTCGTGCGCTCGGCTGGGACTTCCCGGCCGAGCGATTTTGTTTGAGCGACGACCGCCGACAGCAAGCCCCGTGACCTGCACGCATCAAGCTCATTCGGATAAGTAGTTGAACTAACCGCAGCGAAGCTCGATCCTGGCCACTCATTCGGATGAGCGTCTGAGTGAAACCAACCAACTGTGCGGTATAGCAAAAGTGGAGTTGATCATGAAGGGTAAGGCCCTGCGATCGCTGGCCATGGTGGGCGTTCTGGCGGTGGGCTTCGGCCTGGTGGGCTCGTCGGCGGCCTCGGCGGTGATCCCGCCGGACCCCGGTGGTTCGTCACCCCTGGTCCGTACGTACGTGTCCACGACGACGACGAAGGTGCCGACCGTGAACGGCCTCCGGGTCCGTAAGGGTCCCGGCGCCAACAGGACCATTCTGGGCCTGATTTACAAGGGTGACCGCGTCAAGGTCATCGGCACCGCGCGCGACGGCAAGGGGCAGCGGTGGGATCACGTGAAGCTCACGCGGCGCTCGGCGGGGGGCCTGCCGGCGGGTTACGTCGGCTGGGTTACGGAGATGTACCTCTACTGACTTGATGTTCAGTAGCTGACTTGGGTGACCTTCTTCGCTCCCAGCGAGGGAGGTCACCCTTCCGCTTCTTTTGTCACATGCCTGTGACGCGTTCACATGCACACTCTGTAGCACCTTGTAAACACAGGGGGCACAAGTAAACTGCGTGGTCTGTTACATGTATTGCAACATGCGTTCGAACTGGGCGGGGGAGCCGGTCGCGCCAACCAAACGAGTGCGAGGGTGAATGTGCGATGACGGAGGGTACGTCCTCGGGTGTCGGGGGTGACGGCAGTGCCGACGAAGCCGTGTTCACTCGGGGAGTTGACTATGTGTCAGCCTGGCGGGAAGCGAACGTTGCGGTTCAAGAGCTGCTGATCGCGGTTGAGGCTGTGGGCCTTGACGTTCGGGTTGTGCGGGCGGTGCCGCATGCGGGTGCGAACGGGGCGCCCGTGGTGTGGTTCAGCCCTGAGGGGGTTCGGCTGATCGCGGCCTTTATGCGGTCGGTGCACTGGGGCCACGCTGGAGCGCAGAACACGGAGACAGGAGGAAGAACCTTGGCGGGTAAGGGATTGCAGACCCGGTCCGGTTCGAAAGTGTGGATCGTGCGTCAGCATGACGGTGAGTTCATCCACTGTGATGGCTGCCCTCGGCCGATCAGGATCACTGGCGTCGGGTCCTCTGCTGCTGCGGCTCGTCGGCACGCAAACTCCTGCCGTAAGTAGGCGGGTCAGGGCAGGCTCGGGCAGATGCCGGCCGACCGCTGCTCGGGCTTGTGGGAACCCGGAACCCCTACGGCGGGAAAGTTGCTGGTCGCGTGCGTGATGACCTCACGCGCGCACGGATCTTAGCCACGGCGAGACCCGCATTCGCGCGTGAGGTTGTCACGCCTGGGCGGGGTCCAGGGGCGCGCTATAGCGCCCCTGGTACCACCGGCCTCGGCTTCAACCGTCACGGCCTGGCGCTCCTCGGCGCTGAACGCTGGCGGCTGGAGCAACCCGCTCCCCTCGACCCCGACATGGGCCTCGGGTACGGGACGGCGGGCGGCCTGCAACGGCGGCTGCACTCTCGGTGTCGGACTGCAATGACAGATCCCCCTCGATGAAATCTGCGGGGGCTTCTCTGCTGCTCGGGGGTCGGCTCCTGGGTGTCGGGCGGTCGCCGACCGGACGGGACCGGCCGTAGGCCGCATGCCCGGCCGGGGCGGCATAAGCCGCCCGGCGCGCCGGAGGCGCGCCCTTGAGCAAGTAAAGAGAAGTTACGCCGATCCGGATCGTCGGCGCGGGGTGCGCTTGGCGGGGGCCTTGGTCGGCGCGAGTGAGAACGTGAGCTGACACGTAGCGGCGGGCGCCTTCAGCTCCTCGCACAGCAGGGGGCGGCCCTGGTCGGCGTCGGACGTGATGCGGTAGGTGATCAGGAGCGGCGCGGCGTCGTCGAGACCGAGTGAGGCGCGTTCGTCGGGGAACGGGGCGCGGGCGGTGACGTGTTCGGTGAACACCAGGGAGAACCCGGCTTGGCTGAGCTGGTTGTAGACCTCGTTCGGCGGCATGTCGGGGGTCTCGGCCAGTGCGGGCGCCTCGGCGGCGGTGGCAAGTGGGATGAGAGTCCGGTGTGCCATGCGGGTTCCGGTGCTCGGGTCGTACACCATGCGGTCGACGCTGAAAGCGTCCTGGTCCTGCTGGCCAAGGTGGACGGCGGGCGGTCCGTCGAGACTCGTACGGCTGATGGCCGGTGCTTCGGCCTCGCTCATCTCGGGAAGCGCCCAACTCCCCCTGGCGCTCTGTTGGATGGTGCGTGGGACGGCGACGGGCGGAACGACGCCTCCTGCGCTGATCACAATGGACCCCTTGCCCTGGCGGGTCTCGATCAGCCCCATGCGCTTCAGCTCCGCCATGGCTGAGCGGACAGTGGCCTTGCCCACACCGTACATGCGCTCCATCTGGACTTCGGACGGCAGGGTCTCACCGGTCTTGTACCGGCCTGCCTTGATGTCGCCGGCCACCTTTTCCGCTAGCTGCATGGACATGGTTGGGCGGCGCTGGATGTGTTCTCGGGCTGCCATGGCTAGGTGTCCTTCTCGTAGGCGGCGACGGCTGCTGTCAGTGGTCCGTGGTAGGCGCGGCTCAGTCACTCAAGAGAATAAGTGGTTGACCGGCCCGCGCATAGCCGGACAGGATGAGCCAACTCATTCGAATGAGTGGTTGAGTTGCGATTGGGAAATGAGGTGAAGTCCTGTGCAGAACAAGCCGGTAGATGTGGCGCGGCTGGGTGCCATCCGCTGTGTGGTGGCGCCTGAGCCCCGTACGACTCCTGACGGTGAGGTGCGCCGGGACCGTGATGGCAACCCTCAGTGGGTCACGGGTCTGTCTGTGCGGCAGGCGGAGGGGCGCCGGGCCGACGTGATCGAGGTGGTGACCTCTGGTCAGCCGCAGGGCATCACGGAGGGCGCGGAAGTCGCGGTCAGGAACCTGTGGGCTAATGACTGGTCGGTGGAGGGACGCGCGGGCACGTCGTACCGCGCAGACGGCATTACGCCTGTGGCCTCGGCTTCCTCCGCCGCTTCGACCGCTGGCGGCTCGACCGCCGGCCCACGGGGCAAGTCGGGTGGTGACGCCTGATGGAGCGCTATTTCTGGCACCTGAACGGACCGCAGGCGGACGGCTTGGCGTGCGTCCTTTGCAGCGCCGACTACCTGAAGATGCGGATTCCGTCTGTCGAGATCGGCAAGGTTCCCGAGACGGAAGCGCCCGTGTACGCGTGCGCCGATCCGTGCGCGGAACGCATCGCTGAGGCGGCCGAAGCGATGGCTCGGGAGATGCGGGAGGCTGCCGCGGAAGTCGGCGCACGCTGGGAGGCTGGTGCGTCGTCCGACGATGACGACCACCTTGGCAGCGACGGCCATTTCGGTTCCCTGCTGAGGGACTTGAGGGCGCTCGTCGGCACGGAAGCCCTGTTGGCGGTCTCGGACGACTTGCCGACGATTCGCTTCCTCCTGGGTCTGGCGGCCCATCATGCTGAGGCGGCCCGCACTCACGCGAAGCTCATCCTGGAGCGCACTCGGGACGGTGACGAGTAGTGTCCGCGCCCCTCGTCGTCTGGATCCTCACGGCGTTGATCATCGTGGCGGTGCTGACTCAGAGCTGGTGGGAACCGCGCTTGGCCGCTCGTGGCACTCGGTATCAAGCTCGGCCCTGGCGCTGGTGGCTGGCCGGTTACCCGCAGACATCGGCGCGCATCTGGTGGACCTGGAGGCGTCTCGCCTACCTGAACGGGTTGTCGGTGAGCCTGGCTCCTGACCGACGGGTGATGGGCCGGAACTTCGTGGTGCAGGGGACGGCGCTCAAGCCCAAGCCGCCCCGGCTGACCGTGCCTGTGCCGACCCTCACGGGTCTTCGGATGCGGGTGATCCTGCACCCGGGCCAGACCCCGGTTCCCTTCTTCTCGGCGGCTCCGGCCATGGAACACGCCTGGCGCGTGCATGGCGTGCGGGTGCAGTCGACTCGTCGGGGAGAGGTCCTCATCACGGTCATGGCGACCGACCCTCTCTCTGGTGATGCGCCCTTCCGGGTGTCCCGCCACTGGGAGCTGCTGACAGCTGACGTCGGCCGGACCGAGGAAGGTCAACCCTGGCTGATCAACCTGCGGAAGGTTCCGCACTGGCTGATCACGGGGGCCACACAGTCCGGCAAGTCGTCGCTCCTGGCTGCGCTCGTCAAGGAACTGTCCCGTCAGCCTGTCGCCCTGGTCGGTGTCGACTGCAAGGGCGGCATGGAACTCGGCCTGTTCGGCGGGCGCCTTACGGCCCTGGCCACCGACCGCAGACAGGCGGTCGGGCTGTTGTCCGGCGTGGTCGACGAAATCCAGCACCGCATGGGCGTGTGCCGTGCGGCGGGTATGCGGTCCATCTGGGACCTGCCCGAGGACGCGCGGCCCGTTCCCGTCGTCGTGATCGTCGACGAAATAGCAGAGCTGTACTTGACGGACGGTTCGCGGGAGTCGAGAGATGAGGCAGACCTCTGCGGAACCCTGCTGCTGCGAGCGGCTCAGCTCGGCGCGGCACTCGGCGTCCACCTGGTCGTAGCCGGACAGCGGGTCGGCTCCGACATCGGCCCCCGCGTGACCGCACTGCGGGCGCAGCTCGGCGGGCGTATCTCGCATCGCGCGCATGACGAAGCATCAGCCGAAATGACGCTGGGCGACATCAACGCCGACGCGGTGGTCACGGCCCAGACGATCACGGAAGACGAACAGGGCGTGGCCGTGGTCGCCATGAACGGCCAATGGGCTCGTGCCCGGTCCCGTCTCGTCACAGCGGTGGAGGCCGGCGAAATCGCCAGCATCAATCCTCCGACTGATCCATTCCTGATTCAGCCGGATCCCGTCGAGTTCACGAAGGGAGGTGCGGCACATTGAGTAACGCGCTGTATGTGATCGACGGAGTTCTGTTCCTCTACGCCTTCATGCTTGCCCGTTCCCGTGAGGTCGCCATTCATCAGGTGATCCTCATATGCCTGGCGGGATTCCTGTTGGCCATGACCCCGCTCGCTGATCCGCTGTGGGCACTTTTCATGGTCATCACTGGCGGCACGGTCGGATAGTCGAAACATCCGGCGGAATCTGCTCGCCGGCCATGCAAGAAACACACAGAAGGAGAATTCGAAATGAAGGCCCTGTTCCTCACGCGCTCCGCTGCGGCCGTTGCCCTGGGTCTCACCGTGGCGGCCGGTGCCACCATCAAGGCCCCCGACGCGCACGCGGCCACCCTGCCCAAATCCTGCACCTGGACCTGGTCCTGGCCACAGACAACAGAGGCGTCCACGGCCGCGAGACTGCGCACCGGTCCGGGAACGACGTACACGGTTCTGGGGATTCTCTACAAAGGGAACGACTTCACGGAGTACTGCAACAAAAACTTCAAGTGGAGCTACGGCAAGGTCACCAGCGGCCCGAACAAGGGGAAGTGGGGATGGGTGAGCTACGCCTATCTCAAGCTGGTTTAAAAGTCATCAGGAGCTGACGTCATGAACTCCGTACTCGTTCCTCGCGAAAGGGGGCCTCCCATGTTTCCGACCACCGAAAAGGCGCGGCGCTCAGTGCTCGATGAGGCTGAGCGTCTGCGCCTCCTTTCTCCCACGGAACGGGACATGATCCGGCTGGCCAATGAGCCGGAATTCCCGCGCTGGCTCGATCAGATCAAATCCATCGGCGGCTGCGCGCACCCGATCTACCTTGCCGGGCACACCACCACTCGTGACGTGGTCACGGGTGAGGTGCTGCGGCATTACGACACGTCCGCGGAACCTGGCGGCCGTATGCCGGTGCGCTGCCGCAACCGCCGGGAAACCCGCTGCGCGCCATGCTCCCGCCTCCACGCTGGCGACACCTTCCACCTCGTCCGCTCCGGCCTCCTCGGCGGCAAGGGCGTCACAGACCGCGTGCAGCTCCACCCCCGGCTGTTCGTCACGCTGACGGCCCCCTCGTTCGGCGCTGTCCATCGCGTGAGCAGTCCTGAGAGGTCCGTATGCCGTCCTCGTCGGGATGGCGGGGCCTGCGAGCATGGGCGGCCCCTGGGCTGCGGCCAGAGGCACGCTGAGACGGACTTAACGGTCGGCCAACCACTGTGCCGAGACTGCTACGACTATGCAGGCCACGCCCTCTGGCACGCGTTGGCCGGCTCACTCTGGAACCGGTATTGCCACACCCTGAGACGGCACCTGGCCACAGCGGCTGGGATCGCGCAAACCCGCCTCGGCGAACACCTCACGGTGTCCTTCGCGAAGGTCGCTGAATACCAACGGCGCGGCGCTGTTCACTTTCATGCGGTCGTGCGCCTCGACGGACCGGACGGGCCTTCTTCTCCTCCGCCTGTGTGGGCCACTTCTGACCTGCTGGCGGAAGCGATCCGCTCGGCTGCTGACGTTGTCGAGGTTCACGCGCCATACTCGCTGGCTACGGGTGAGCGGGTGATTCGCTGGGGCGCCCAGCTTGACGTTCACGCGATCCGATCGGATGCCTTCACCAGCTCAGCGGCGGTCACTGACAGTGCCGTTGCGGCCTATGTCGCTAAGTACGTGTCCAAGAGCGTCGGAGACTCCGGCGGCGTCGACTACCGGATTACTGACTTTGACGGCATCCGGCTTGCTCCGGTGAATGCCCACATACGCGCGCTCATGGCCGTGTGCTGGCGCCTGGGCGGCCTGGCCGAACTGGAAGGGCTAAACCTCCGAGCTTGGGTCCACACCTTGGGATTTCGCGGGCACGTGCTCACCAAATCCCGCAACTACTCGACCACTTACGGCGCCTTGCGAGCAGTGCGGGCAGAACATCAGGGAGAAATCGAACCAATAAGCCATGACGGTGCGGCAGTTACGGAATCGGCGTGGCGCTATGTCGGCTCCGGCCACTCACTGGCGGAATCCGATATTGCAGCGGGCATCGCCGAAGACCTCGCGTTCCTTCGGGAGATAAGGAAGGAGATAAGAGCGGAAGGGAGTGAGGAATATTATTGACATAGTCGGCCGCTTCTCTCCTGGCTTTGAATGCGACACCCCTTCCGCTGATTCCCCAAGCTGGCACGTCACTTCTAATGACTGGCTTACGGCAAGGAGAATTTCAACGCTGCTTGGCGGAACTGCACTCCTAGAGGAGTCCCCCGACGGCGACAAGTGGACCGTAGGAGCGCGTTCACCTAACTTCACCATCATCACCGAGAGGACAGGCCATTCAGACATTGTCTTCCGCTTGGCGAGTGACAGAGAACTCGGGCTCTTCGAGTTCTCTTCCAAATCAAAGATCCTCACAGACACTCTGATAAGAGAATTCGGAACCATCTCCACCAATCACCTCTGCGAGCTGGCGATAACACCAATCGATTTCAGAACCAGAAACGGGGCATCCATTCGCTATTTGCGGCCAACATTTCTGGCACTCTCCTAGCATGAGCAAGCGCCCCGATGGAAATCATTCACCATCGGGGCGCTTGCTTGGCCTAGCTCTACCGCCGCACTGCTCATAGACGTTGGTTCCAGTGATCTTCACTCGCTCGCCGGCCTGCAACGAGAATAGTTCGACGCGCACGCCGAACTCATTCAGCAACTCGCGCCGTACTGCGTCATCGAATGCGTCCCGCCATTCGTCCGCCACGCTCCGACCCGTAGGGATCATCTTCATGCCGGCGGGGCGTTCGGGAAGCTTCTTGAGCTCCTCGATCTCCTTTCCCATGCGTGCGTACTCGGTGCGGAACCACTCGGCATCGTCCTCGGCGTCGTACAAGCCTGCTCGGCGGTCTTCTCGGAGCCTCTTGCGGTCTGCCTCAAGGTCGGCGATTTGGGCGGCGTAGCTCGTGCCCGGGTCGAAATCCTTCTTCATCACCTGCCCACTTCCGTACTCCGCCAGAAACCACTTCTCCACTTCTGCGTCAAGGCGCTGGATTTTCATGGTCGGCGCGGGCTTGCAGTGCTTGGAGGTCACGATTCCCCGCACTCGCGCCGTACACCCGTACCCCTTTTGGCCGTTCACGATAAGGCGTTCCCCGCAGGAACCGCAGAACGCTATATCTGCAAGGAGCTTCGTTCCCTGCGCCGCTCGCCCGTACGGCGATCCTTCCTTTTTCTTCTGCCTCGGCTTGGTCTTCTCGATCAGTGCGTCTCGCGTAGCTCGGTCCCAGAGTGCAGGGGCAATCTTCTTGGGGCGCCCGTCCTCCCCAAGAACGGGACGCCCTTTGTGCATGAGATATCCCAGGGATGCCTCATTCCACAGAATCCCCCGAAGACTTTGATAAGTCCACGCCTTCCCCTCGGGCTTACGCCCGTACATCACGGCCAAGTGGTCGTGAGGGCTTGGGACTCCTTCACGCGTGAGCCTTGCACACTCGGTTGAGATCGTGATTTTCCCGGTCGTGTCAGCCAGTATCCGTTGGGCTACATTGCGAATTTCCTTCGACGCTTTCGGGTGAAGGACGACTTCATCGACCTTTCCCGTTGGGACCCGGCGAACGTACATGTAGCCATATGAAGGCTTCTTCTTCGGCTGTCCGGCCTTTCGTGCGCGTACGTGCTCGTCCTGAATGCGCGTCTTGATGGCGCGGTGTTCGAGCTGGGCGCCAAGTGCCTTGACGAGTAGCTCTGACTCCTGGTTCGGGTCTTCGAGGTCCCAGACACCCGGATGGTCGGCCGTCACCAAGAGCTGTCCGGCCTCGTGGATCGTGTAGGCGGTGTTCAGGACGTCCCGCGCGTTGCGGCCGATCCGGTCGACTGCGGAACCCACGATGCCGTCGTACGGCCCTCGCTCGCCTTGAAGCCACGGGCCGAACTCGGGCCTCGTGCGAGGGTCTGTGGCGCCCGAGACTTCCCAGTCATCGGCCCAACCGATGATGTGGCCGCCCACGTCTACGGTGGCCTTAAGGATCAGGTCTAGTTGCTTCTCCGGGCTGTTGGTCGACTCGGACTTACGCGACAACCGCCGTACAGCTACAAGGCACTTGCCGCACCCGTCATAGTCAGTGGTCTCCGGCTTGTCCATGAGCGCCATGATCCAGGAACCCCCATAAGGTATGTCTTAGGTTGGTTCCCGGTGACGAAGAAGCTGCCGTGGCGCGCCTTCAGCCCCGCGAGCGGGGCCGCCGCCGGGCCCAGGTCCTTCACGCTGCCGTCGACCAGGTCGCCCACGACGGCGATCAGGTCGGGCTGGGTGCCGTTGATCGTGTCGACGACCCGCTGGGCGAAGCCCCGGCCGAGGACCGGGCCCAGGTGGATGTCGCTGACGACGGCGATCCGGTAGCCGTGCGCCGCGCGCGGCAGCTTGGCCAGCGGGACCGTGACCCGCTTCACCGTCGGCCCGTCGAGGACGCCGTACGTGCCGTACCCGACCGTCCCGACGGCGGCCGCGGCCGCGGCGCCGCCGAGCACGCGCGAGACGAACAGACGGCGGGAGGGCGCGGAGACGAGCAGGGGGGACGGGGTGGCGGGGGAACCGTCAGGGGTGGCGGGGGAACCGTCAGGGGTGCCGGCGGAGGACTCGGCCGGGGCGTCGGCGGAGCGGCCGGCCCGCGCCGGCGCGGGCCGCTTCTCGCTCGGCGCGCCGCCCCCCGGGACCGGCCTCGGGTGGGACACGGCCGCCGCGGCGGGCCCGCGCCGCTCCAGGTACCGCCGCAGCAGCGGGCGGACGGCCTCTCCCACGACCACCGCCAGCAGCAGGTAGATCGACAGCGCCAGCCACAGGAAGCCGGGCCAGGCCAGGACGCGCTGGAGCCAGAAGGGGGCGCCGGTGCGCTCGGCGACCAGGGCGCCGACGGCCAGCGCCCACCCGCCCGCGATCAGCACCGCGCCGCCGCGCCGCACCCACCCGGGAGCGCGGGTGGTGTCGCGGAACAGGCGGCGCCACAGGTACCAGTTGGCCGTCACCAGGACGGCCAGGGCGAGCAGCACGAAAAGGATGGCCACGGTGTCGTAATCCCCGCTGTCGGCTCGGGCGTCCGCGAACGGCGTCCGGCGGTCGGGCCGGTGCGCCGGGCGCCGGAGCGCCGGGACGGTCGGTTATCGCGTTCGGCGCAGGGCGCGCAGTCCGCGCAACCCGATGACCCCGATGACCGTCCCCAGTACGAAGGAGACGACGGCGAGTGTCAGGTGGACCCAGAAGTACGCCGTGGGGTCGCCGTCGTCGAAGGCGAGCCCGCTGCTGTCCTTGATCAGGTTTTTGACGAAAGTGACCCAGATGACCCAGCTCCACACCCCGAAGGCGAGCAGGAACCAGGACACCGGGCGGCTGAGCTTCATGCGTCCAGTATCGCCGCCCGGTGTCCGGTTCCGCGCCGGGGGTGGGGAGGGGGATGGGACTTCCCGGCGCCCGCCAGGTACGTTCTCCGTCGTGCCCGCTCCTTTGAAGCAGACCGTCAGGCGTGCCCTGCTGGTCACCTCCGCGACCCTCGCGTCCCTCGCGCTGACCGCGCCCGTGTCCCTGGCGGCCCCGAGCCCCTCACCGTCGGCGTCCGCCTCGGCGTCGGCCACTCCCCCGGCGGACATGTCCACCGTCGGCGGTGAACGCCTCGGGCGGGCCGGGACGCAGGTGGACCTCGCGGGCGGCGCTCCGGTGCTGCCCAAGGACCTGACGGCCCGGTCGTGGATCGTCGCGGACGCCGAGTCCGGCGAGGTGCTCGCCGCCCACAACGCGCACTGGCGGCTGCCCCCGGCGAGCACCCTGAAGATGCTCTTCGCCGACACCGTGCTGCCGAACTTCCCGAGCACCACGCAGTACAAGGTGCAGGCGAAGGACCTGGAGGGCATCGGCTCCGGCTCCAGCCTGGTCGGCATAAAGGAGAACGAGACGTACACCGTGCGCGACCTGTGGCTCGGGGTCTTCCTGCGCTCCGGCAACGACGCCGTGCACGTGCTGTCGTCGATGAACGGCGGCGTCGACAAGACGGTCGCGGAGATGAACGCGCACGCCGAGGAGCTCCAGGCCCTCGACACCCACGCGGTCTCCCCCGACGGCTACGACGCCTCCGGCCAGGTCTCCTCGGCGTACGACCTGACGCTGATCGCCCGCTCCGGGCTCCAGAAGAAGGACTTCCGGGAGTACTGCTCGACGGTGACGGCGAAGTTCCCGGGTGCGACGACGAAGAACAAGAAGGGCAAGACGGTCCGCGAGACCTTCGAGATCCAGAACACCAACCGGCTCCTGAGCGGCGACTACGACATAAGCCAGTACGAGGGCATCGCCGGTGTGAAGAACGGCAACACCACCAACGCGGGCGCCACCTTCACCGGCGTCGCCGAGCGCGACGGCCGGGTGCTGCTGGTCACGGTGATGAACCCGGAGAAGACGGACCACAACGAGGTCTACAAGGAGACGGCCGCCCTGTTCGACTGGGGCTTCCAGGCCGCCGGCAAGGTGGAGCCGGTGGGCGAGCTGGTGGCGCCGAAGGGCACCGCCCAGGCCGGCGCGGAGCCCGGCGCGAGCGCCTCGGGCACGGCGGGCGGCGCGTCCGGCGGCACCGGGAACGTGTCGGGCAAGCCCGTGGCGAGCGCGGTGCCCGCGGGCGGCTCCGGCGGCATGGGCGTCGCGCTGGCCGTCACCGGCGGTCTGCTGGTGCTGCTGGCGGGCGCCGCGTTCCTGGTCAACCGCCGCTGGCCGCTGCCGGATCTGGTGCGCCGTCGCCGCTGACGCCGGTGTCCCGCGTCTCCGCCGCGCTGCCCGTCGCCGTCCAGGCGGCGCAGAACAGGACCAGCTTCGCGGTGAAGTTGATCCACAGCAGCAGGGCGATGGGCACCCCGAACGCTCCGTACATGCTCTTCGCGGCGACGCCCTGGAGGTAACCGCTGAGCAGCAGTTTCAGCAGTTCGAAGCCGACCGCGCCGGTCAGCGCCGCCACCACCAGGCGGCGCCGCCGGGGCTCGACGCCGGGCAGCAGGGTCAGGACGTAGAGGAGCAGCAGGAAGTCGGCGAGGACGGCGACGGCGAAGGCGGCGGCCCGCAGCAGCACCCCGCCCCAGCCGCCCTCGTCGATGCCGAGCTGCCGGGTGATCCAGCCGACCATCGCGGAGGCGACGGTGGAGGTGGCGAGGGTGACGAGGACGGCGCCGCCGAGTCCGATCAGGACGCCGAGGTCCTTGGCCTTGCGCAGGACCGGGTTGTCCTCGTCGTCGGGCAGCTCCCACACCGCGCGCAGGCACTCGCGCGTCGCGCCCGCCCAGCCGACGCCGGTGAACAGCAGGGCGGCGCCGGCGATCAGGCCGACGGTGCCGGCGTTCTGCACCAGGGCGTCGATGTCGAGCTGGTCGGAGATGCCGGGCACCTGCTCGGCGAGCCGGTCCTCCAGGGTGTGCTGCTGGTCGCGGCCGAACGCGGCGGCGGCGATCGCGGCGGCCACGGTCAGCAGCGGGAAGAGCGCGATGAAACTGGTGAACGTCATCGCCGCGGCCAGCCGCGTCCACTTCACGCGGTCCAGCCGCTCGAACGACCGCCACGCGTGCGTGGCCGTCAGGCGGGTGACGAGCGGCCCGATCCCGGGGAGCCTTTTCAGCCAGTCCATGATCCGACCCCGCCCTCGTCAGTTCCGCCCCGTGCTCCGGCCCGCGCCGAACACCCATGTCCGTGTACCCCAGAACCGCAGGACGGTCGCCAGCGCCATGCCGACGCCGGCCCCGGAGACGGTGTCCGCGCGGCGCGAGGTGAGGCCGAGACCATAGTGGCTGACGGCGAGGCAGAGGAGCTGGACGAGGGCGCCGGCGAGGTTCACCGCGAGGAACACGGCGTAGGGGCGCGGGCCCGTCACGCGCGCGTGCCGGTACGGGCCGAGGGCGTTGCCCGCGTAGGCGACCGTGCAGCCGGCCAGGAAGGAGAGGGCCTTGGCGGTGAGCGGGTCGAGGCCGGCCGGGCCGCGCAGGTGGGTGAAGAGGGCGAGGTCGGCGGCGTAGGCGAGGAGGCCGACGGCGGCGAAGCCGAGCAGCTCGCCGCGTCGCGGTACCGTGTTCACCAATTGGCCACCGCCAGCCCGTACATGGCGGCCCAGGCCGCTCCGATCAGGGTGAGGGCGCGGTCGCCGAGGACGACCTCCTCGGGTTCGCCGGCGGTGCCGCGGTCGGCGAAGACGGCGTAGCGCAGGACGGCGAGGATGAAGGCGACCACCGACAGCTGGCGCCAGGGCAGCACGCCCGTGTGCGGGACGCCGCCCTCCTCCAGGGCCCACAGGCAGTAGCCGAGGACGGCGACCCCGGCGGCCAGTTGCCAGACGAAGCGCAGGTAGCCGGTGGTGTACTCGGTGAGCAGCGCGCGCGTGGCGCCCTCCTTCCCGGCCATCTGCACGGCCTCGGAGTAGCGCTTGGCCGACACCATGAACAGCGCCCCGAACCCGGTGGTGATCAGGAACCAGCGCGAGAGCGGGATGCCGAGCGCGAGCCCGCCGACCATGGCCCGCATCAGGAAGCCGGTCGTGACGACGACGAGGTCGACGACCAGGACGTGCTTGAGGCTGACGCAGTACGCCAGTTGCATGGCGAGGTACGCCGCCAGGAGGGCCGCGACCGGGGGCGAGGCCAGCCAGGCCGCGGTGGCCGGCGCGAGGACCGCGAGGGCGCCTCCCACGGCGTGGGCGAGGGGCACCGGTACCTGGCCCGCGGCGACCGGGCGGTGCCGTTTGACGGGGTGGGCGCGGTCGGCGTCGGCGTCCCGGGCGTCGTTGATCAGGTAGACGGCGGCGGCGCAGGCGGTGAACAGGGCGAAGACGAGGGCCAGTTCGGTGAGGGCGGGCCAGGAGAAGAGCCGGCCGGCGGCCGCGGGGGCGGCCACGACGAGGGTGTTCTTGACCCACTGCTTGGGGCGGGCGGTGCGCAGGAGGCCGGAGAGGAGGGAGCCGGCGCGGGCGGGGAAGGGGGTGCGGGCGGGGAAGGGAGTGCCGGCGGGACAGGGGTCGGTGAGGGGGGTGTCGGCGAGGGAGGGGTCGGCGAGGGGGGTCTTGGCGAGGGAGGAGTCGGCGAGGGGGGTCTTGGTGAAGGGCGCGGCCTCTGTCATGCCCCGCCTCCTCGCACACCGTGTGCGCCCGCGTGCATCCAGCGGGCTCCCGCGCGCGCCGCGAGGGCCCCGAGGGCCGCGCCCGCCGCCACGTCGGAGGGGTAGTGGACGCCGACGACCAGGCGGGACAGGCACACCGCGGCGGCGAGCGGAGCGACGGCGTACGCGCCGAGCGCGCCGTACGCGACGGCGGCGGCCGCCGCCGAGGTGGCGTGCGAGCTGGGGAAGGAGTGCCGGCCGGCGGTGCGCACCAGGGGCTCGACATGCGCCGGACGCGGACGGCGGACGATCCGCTTCACGACCGTACTGGCGAGGTGCGCGCCCGCGGTGAGGGCGGTGGCGCGCAGCCAGGCGCCGCGCCGGGAGCCGTCCACGGCGGCGCCCACCAGTCCCCCCGCGAGCCACAGGGCGCCGTGCTCGCCCGCCCAGGACAGGGCGCGCGCGGCCCCCGCCACGCGCGGATCCGCACCACGCGCGCGGAGCGCCGCGAGGATGCGGTGGTCGAAGTCCTCCGGGATGTCATCCGTGTGGTGGTCCATGGGGACTCACTGTTCATGCCGACCCCGCCGGAACTCCGGCAATATTGGGCGACATACCATTAATCACCCATTTTGGGGAGGGAGCGAATGTTTCATAACTGACTGCTCTCAAAGGGGCGATACGGTCGCCGACATGCCTGTCGAGACCGTTTCCGACGCCCCTTCCCGGACCGTCCCCGTCACGGGATGGGGCCGCACCGCCCCCACCGCCGCCCGTCTGGTCCGCCCCCGGACGTACGAGGAGGCCGTGGCCGCCGTCCGGGACTGCGGGGCGCGCGGCGGCATCGCCCGGGGCCTGGGGCGGGCGTACGGGGACGCGGCGCAGAACGCGGGCGGGGCCGTGCTCGACATGACGGGCCTGGACCGGATCCACGCCGTCGACGTCGCCGGCGGGACCGTCCGGTGCGACGCGGGCGTCTCCCTGCACCGCCTCATGGAGGTGCTGCTGCCGCTCGGCTGGTTCGTGCCGGTGACCCCCGGCACCCGCTACGTGACCGTGGGCGGCGCGATCGGCGCCGACATCCACGGCAAGAACCACCACGTGTCCGGCTCCTTCTGCCGCCACGTCCTGTCTCTGGAGCTGCTCACCGCCGACGGCTCGGTCCGCACGGTCGCCCACGGCACGCCCCTGTTCGACGCGACCGCCGGCGGCATGGGCCTGACCGGGGTCGTCCTCACGGCCACCATCCGCCTCCAGCCGGTCGAGACGACGTTCATGAGCGTCGACACCGAGCGGGCGAGCGACCTCGACGACCTGATGGCCCGGCTGACGGCCACCGACCACGGCTACCGCTACTCGGTCGCCTGGATCGACCTCCTCGCGCGCGGAGCGGCCACCGGACGCGCCGTCCTGACCCGCGGCGACCACGCCCCCCTCTCCGCACTGCCCGCCCGCGCCCGCCGGGCCCCGCTCTCCTTCCGCCCCTCCCGGTTCCCGCCCGCCCCCGCATTCGTCCCGGAGGGGCTGCCGGAGGGGCTGCTCACCCGCCGCACCGTGGGACTGTTCAACGAGTTCTGGTACCGCAAGGCCCCCCGCGCGCGGACCGGCGAACTCCAGCGGCTCTCCGCCTTCTTCCACCCCCTCGACGGCGTCCCCCACTGGAACCGCGTCTACGGCCGCGGCGGCTTCGTGCAGTACCAGTTCGTCGTCGGGCACGGCGAGGAGGACACCGTGCGCAAGATCGTGCGCCGCCTCTCGCGCCGCGGCTGCCCGTCCTTCCTGGCCGTCCTCAAACGCTTCGGCGAGGCCGACCCCGGCTGGCTCTCCTTCCCCCGGCCCGGCTGGACCCTCGCCCTGGACGTCCCGGCCGGGCTGCCCCGCCTCGCCGCCCTCCTCGACCAGTTGGACGAGCAGGTCGCCTCGGCCGGCGGACGGGTCTACCTCGCCAAGGACTCCCGGCTGCGGCCGGACGTGCTCGACGCCATGTACCCGAGGCTGGGCGACTTCCGCGCCCTGCGCGCGGAGCTGGACCCGCGCGGGGTGTTCGTCTCCGACCTCGCCCGCCGTCTCTCCCTCTGAATCCCCAGGAGCTGTCGTGAAGGACGCCTTCGGCCTCCCCCAGTCCCTCCTCGTCCTCGGCGGCACGTCCGAGATCGCGATGGCCACCGCGCGCCGCCTGATCGCCCGCCGCACCACCACGGTCTGGCTGGCCGGACGCCCGTCGACCGCCCTGGAGCAGTCGGCGGCCGAACTGCGCGACCTCTGCGCCGAGGTGCGCACCGTCGCCTTCGACGCGCTCGATCCCGAGTCCCACGAGGCCGTGCTCGGCAAGGTCTTCGCCGAGGGCGACGTCGACATGGTCCTGCTCGCCTTCGGCGTCCTCGGCGAGCAGGCCCGCGACGAGCGCGATCCGGTGGCCGCCGCGCGCGTCGCGCAGACCAACTACACGGGCGCCGTCTCGTCCTGCCTGGTTGCCGCCCGCGCCCTCCAGGCCCAGGGCCACGGCTCGCTGGTCGTGCTCTCCTCCGTCGCCGGCGAACGCGCCCGCCGCACCAACTTCATCTACGGCTCCAGCAAGGCCGGCCTGGACGCCTTCGCGCAGGGCCTCGGCGACGCGCTGCACGGCACGGGCGTCCACGTCATGGTCGTCCGCCCCGGGTTCGTCCGCTCCCGGATGACCGCCGGGCTGGACGAGACCCCGCTGGCGACCACCCCCGAGGCGGTCGCCACGGCCGTCGAGCTGGGGCTGCGGCGGCGCTCGGAGACGGTGTGGGTGCCGGGGGTGCTCCGGGCGGTGATGTCGGTGCTGCGGCACGTCCCGCGCGGGGTGTTCCGCCGGCTGCCCCTGTAGGCCCTGTCAGGCCCTGTCAGGGCCTGTCAGGGACTGTCAGGGCCTGTCGGGGTTACCGGGCGGGCAGGGAGTCGCGGTCCGTGCAGGCCGCCTGCGCGGGCACCACCGGCCCGCCGAAGGCGTACTCGCGCAGCTTGCGCCACACCCCGTCGGCGCCCTGCTCGTACAGGGCGAAGCCGGTGCAGGACCACTCGGCCTCGTAGGCGGCGAGCTCCTCGAACGCGCGGTCCATCGCCGCCTCGTCGATGCCGTGCGCCACGGTGACGTGCGGGTGGTAGGGGAACTGGAGCTCGCGGGCGACGGGCCCCGCCGGGTCCCGGACCTGCTGCTGGAGCCAGGCGCAGGCCTCGGCGCCCTCGACGACCCGGACGTACACCACCGGCGACAGGGGCCGGAAGGTGCCCGTGCCGGACAGGCGCATCGGGAACGGCCGGCCCGCCCCGGCGACGGAGGTGAGGTGCGCCTCCACGGCCGGCAGCACGGTGTCCTCGACCTCCGTCGGCGGCAGCAGCGTGACGTGCGTGGGGATGCCGTGAGCCGCGGCGTCGCCGAAGCCCGCGCGCCGCTCCTGGAGCAGGCGGCCGTGGGGCTCCGGGACCGAGATCGACACTCCGATCGTTACGGTCCCCACGTCGTCTCCTGTCGTCGTGCCGGATGTGCTGCCGGGTTCATGGCCCGTCGTCGAGGGCCGTGGTCGGCCGCACGGCTATCGACTGTACGGCCACGGCTGTGCTGTGGGCAGGCGCAGCGGAAGTGATGTGCAGCGCTCTGCCCGGCGCGCCCTGTGTGCGGTGGTGCGCCCTCAGTGCTTGGCGGGCAGGAAGCCGACCCGCTCGTATACCTGGGAGAGGGTCTCCGCGGCCACGGCGCGCGCCTTCTCGGCCCCTTTGGCCAGGATCGAGTCCAGCGTCTCGGGGTCGTCGAGGTACTGCTGGGTGCGGTCCCGGAACGGGGTCACGAAGTCGACGACGACCTCGGCGAGGTCCGTCTTGAGCGCGCCGTAGAGCTTGCCCTCGTACCGCTGCTCCAGCTCGGGGATGCTCGCGCCGGTCAGCGTGGAGTAGATGGTGAGCAGGTTGCTCACGCCCGGCTTGTTCTCGGTGTCGTAGCGGACGACCGTGTCGGTGTCGGTGACCGCGCTCTTGACCTTCTTCGCGGTGGCCTTCGGCTCGTCGAGGAGGTTGATGAGGCCCTTCGGCGTGGACGCCGACTTGCTCATCTTGATCGACGGCTCCTGGAGGTCGTAGATCTTCGCCGTCTCCTTGAGGATGTACGGCTTCGGGATCGTGAAGGTCTCGCCGAAGCGGCCGTTGAAGCGCTCGGCGAGGTCGCGGGTGAGCTCGATGTGCTGGCGCTGGTCCTCGCCGACCGGGACCTCGTTCGCCTGGTAGAGCAGGATGTCCGCGACCTGGAGGATCGGGTAGGTGAACAGGCCGACGCTCGCGCGGTCGGCGCCCTGCTTGGCGGACTTGTCCTTGAACTGGGTCATGCGGGACGCCTCGCCGAAGCCGGTCAGGCAGTTCATGACCCAGGCGAGCTGCGCGTGCTCGGGGACGTGGCTCTGGACGAAGAGCGTGCAGCGCTCCGGGTCGAGGCCGGCCGCGAGGAGCTGCGCGGCGGCCAGCCGGGTGTTCGCCGTGAGCTCCTTCGGATCCTGCGGGACCGTGATCGCGTGCAGGTCGACGACCATGTAGAAGGCGTCGTGGGACTCCTGGAGGGCCACCCACTGGCGGACGGCGCCGAGGTAGTTGCCGAGGTGGAACGAGCCTGCGGTGGGCTGGATTCCGGAGAGCACACGAGGTCGGTCATTCGCCATGCTCACCATTCTCTCAGAGAGACGGGGGGCTTCCGTGCGGGGGGAACCGCGGATCGCGGTGAGCCGATCGCGCAGTTCCCCGCGCCCCCTGCGGGGCGCTTCAGCCCAGGTCGATCTCCGGGTACAGCGGGAAGCCCGCGACCAGGTCCGTCGCCCGCTGGGAGATCTCCTCCGCCACCTTCGCGTCCAGGACGTGGGCGGCCTTGCTCGGGGCGCCCGACTTGGTGGTGCCCGGCTCGGTGGTCGTGAGGACGCGGTCGATCAGGCCCGCCACCTCGTCCATCTCCGCCGTGCCCAGGCCACGGGTGGTGAGCGCCGGGGTGCCGACGCGGATGCCGGAGGTGTACCAGGCGCCGTTGGGGTCGGCGGGGATGGCGTTGCGGTTGGTGACGATGCCGGAGTCCAGCAGCGCCGCCTCGGCCTGGCGTCCGGTGAGGCCGTAGGAGGTGGCGACGTCGATCAGGTTGAGGTGGTTGTCCGTGCCGCCGGTCACCAGGGTGGCGCCGCGGCGCGTCAGGCCCTCCGCGAGGGCGCGGGAGTTGTCGACGATGCGCTGGGCGTAGTCCTGGAAGGCGGGCCGGCGGGCCTCGGCCAGGGCGACGGCCTTGGCGGCCATGACGTGCGGGAGCGGGCCGCCGAGGACCATCGGGCAGCCGCGGTCCACCTGGTCCTTGAGGGAGTCGTCGCACAGGACCATGCCGCCGCGCGGGCCGCGCAGCGACTTGTGGGTGGTGGTCGTCACGATCTGGGCGTGCGGGACCGGGTCGAAGTCGCCGGTGAGGACCTTGCCCGCGACCAGGCCCGCGAAGTGGGCCATGTCGACCATGAGGGTGGCGCCGACCTCGTCGGCGATCTCCCGCATGACGCGGAAGTTCACCAGGCGGGGGTAGGCGGAGTAACCGGCGACGATGATCAGCGGCTTGAACTCGCGGGCGGACGCGCGCAGGGCCTCGTAGTCGATCAGGCCGGTCGCCGGGTCGGTGCCGTAGGAGCGCTGGTCGAACATCTTGCCGGAGATGTTCGGGCGGAACCCGTGGGTGAGGTGGCCGCCGGCGTCCAGGGACATGCCGAGCATGCGCTGGTTGCCGAAGGCCTGCCGCAGCTCGGCCCAGTCGGCCTCGGAGAGCTCGTTGACCTGGCGGACGCCGGCCTTCTCCAGGGCGGGGGCCTCCACGCGCTGGGCGAGGACGGCCCAGAAGGCGACGAGGTTGGCGTCGATGCCGGAGTGCGGCTGGACGTAGGCGTGGCGGGCGCCGAAGAGCTCCTTGGCGTGCTCGGCGGCGAGGGACTCGACGGTGTCGACGTTGCGGCAGCCGGCGTAGAAGCGGCGGCCGACGGTGCCCTCGGCGTACTTGTCGCTGAACCAGTTGCCCATCGCCAGCAGGGTGGCCGGGGAGGCGTAGTTCTCGGAGGCGATCAGCTTGAGCATCTCGCGCTGGTCGGCGACCTCCTGGCCGATGGCGTCGGCGACCCGCGGCTCGACCGCGCGGATCACGTCCAGGGCGGCGCGGAAGGCGGTGGACTCGGTGGAGAGGGGCTGCTGCTCGGGCATGTCGTCGGCCTCCGGTGGCGTGGCGTGCGAGCGGTCACGGTTCTCGGTCTGGCCCAGGCGCACGGCACTGTTACGTCAGGCCGCTCCCCGATGGTCCGTCCCATCCCAGCGCGCCAGTCACGGCCTGCTCGAAAGCCTACCGGGCGGGCCGCCGGGAACCCGTGCCACGTCCGCCAGACGAGACCCTCTAGAGGATCACGTGGGGCAGGAAGCGGGCGTACTCGTCCGTGATCAGACCGGAGGACTCGCGGATGCCGAGACCGGCGGACTCGTCCCCGACGACCCAGGCGCCGAGGACGACGTGGTTGCCGTCGAAGGCGGGCAGGGGCGCGAGCTCCTGGTAGCAGCAGGACTCCTCGCGGACGACGGGGTCGGCGCCGGGCGGGTGGACGGTGATGCCCGCGCCCTCGCGGCCGAGGAGGGGCTTGGCGACGTAGCCGGTGGTGGCGGCGAGGTCGCGGGGGCCGTCCAGATGGGCGGGGAGCAGGTTGGGGTGGCCGGGGTACAGCTCCCACAGGATCGCCAGCAGGGCCTTGTTGCTGAGCAGCATCTTCCACGCGGGCTCGATCCACAGGGTGGTGCCCGTGCCGCCGCCGTTGTCGACCGTGTCGAGGACATGGCCGGCGAAGCGGTCGGTGGTGAGCCACTCCCAGGGGTAGAGCTTGAAGCAGCTGCGGATGAATCGGAGCCGGTGGTCGACGAAGCGGCCGGAGAGGGGGTCCCAGCCGATGTCCTCCATGGGGATCCAGGCGGTGTCCAGGCCGGCCTGTTCCGCGGTCTCCTTCAGGTAGGCGACCGTCATCAGGTCCTCGCCGAGTTCGTCGGCAGCGGAGTGCGCGAAGTACAGGGGGGAGCCGGGCGGGAGGAGGGGGGCCTGCTCGCGCCAGGCGTCGACGAGGCGTTCGTGGAGGGAGTTCCACTGGTCGGCGCCCGGGAACCGTTCCTCCATCCAGAACCACTGGGGGCTCGCGGCCTCGACGAGGGAGGTGGGGGTGTCGGCGTTGTACTCCAGCAGCCTGGCCGGGCCGGTGCCGTCGTAGTGGAGGTCGAAGCGGCCGTACACGGAGGGCAGTTCGGCGCGGCGGTGCCAGGCCTCGGTGACCATGGCGGCGACCCGCGGGTCGGTGATGCCGAGGTCGGCGAGCCGGCCGGTGTCCACCAGGTGGGCGGCCGCGGCGAGGCACATGCGGTGCAGTTCCTCGACGGTCTCCTCCAGCGCCTCGACCTCGTCGAGGGTGAGGACGTAGTAGGCGCTCTCGTCCCAGTAGGGGCGCAGGGTGCCGTCGGGGTGGCGGGTGAGGGGGTAGACGAGGCCCTGTTCCTCGACGGTCCGCTGCCAGCCGGGGCGGGGGTCGATGGTGCGGCGTTCCATGGCGTGCGTGCGCGTGCGTTCCGGTGGTCCCGCTCAGCCGCCGCTGCCGCTGCCGGAGCCCGAGCAGCCGAAGCCGCCGCGGTCGACGGCCTCGCTGCGGCTGAAGGTGCCGTAGTCGGCGTAGCCGGAGCTGACGTCGGCGTCGTAGTACCAGGCGGCGTCCATCTGCCTGCCGGTGCCGGTGGTGGTCTTCTTGCGGGCGCTGCCGGACGAACCGGAGGCGGACGACGAGCAGTTCTTGTCGGCGACGACCTTGTAGCCGTAGACGTAGTCGTAGCTGTCGCGGTCCACGCACCGGCGGTCGGGGTCGGAGCCGCAGGAGGTGAGGGCCGCCGCGACGACGCCCATGCCGCCGAGCACGACCGTGCTGGAACGCAGCCGCCTGTGTGTGTCCGCCATGTGCTGTCTCCCCGTTGCCGCGGCCCGGCGCTCCCTCCGGGCCTCTTTCCGCCGGTCAGCCTAGAGATCGTCGGGAGGGCGCGTGCGCGGGGCCCCGGGGCGGGCCGCTCGCCCGCGGACCGTTCGCGCGGTTTGCGGGGGTGTGCGTCGCCCGGCGGGTGCCGGCGCGTCCGCCGGGCGTCGGGGGGGCGGACGGCGATGCGACCGAGAGGGCCTACGGCAGCACCCGGCACAGCGCGGCCAGCGCGCCCGCCCAGGCGTGGTCCGGCGGTGTCCCGTACCCGACGACCAGGGCGTCCAGCGGGTCCGCCACGGCTGCCTCGTGGCGGAAGCAGGACAGTCCGTACAGGGCGAGGCCCTGCCAGGTGGCAGCCCTGACCACCGACCGCTCGGTGCCGGGCGGCAGGTTCACCACGGCGTGCAGTCCGGCCGCGATGCCGGTCACCCGGGCGCCGGGGGAAGCGGTGGCGAGGGCCGTGACCAGGGCGTCCCTGCGGCGGCGGTAGCGCAGACGAGCGGAGCGCACCTGGCGGTCGTAGGCGCCGGAGGCGATGAACTCGGCGAGGGTCAGCTGGTCCAGCACCCCGCAGGTGTCGGAGGCGCCCTTCGCGGCGGCGGCCTCCTCGGCGAGGCCGGGCGGCAGCACCGCCCAGGCGAGCCGCAGACCGGGGGCGAGGGACTTGCTGGCGGTGCCCAGGTAGACCACGCGGTCGGGGTCGAGTCCCTGGAGGGCGCCGACGGGCTGGCGGTCGTAGCGGAACTCGCCGTCGTAGTCGTCCTCCAGGACCAGGCCGCCGGTGCGGCGCGCCCAGTCCACGACGGCCGCCCGCCGGTCGCGGTGCAGGGGCACGCCCATCGGGAACTGGTGGGCGGGGGTGAGCAGAACGGCGCCCTCGTCGGTCAGCGGCGCGGGGTCGGTGCCGAGGCCGTCGAAGGGGAGGGGCCGGGTGCGCAGGCCGGCCGCCGTCAGGAGCCTCTCGTGCTGGTCGAGGCGGTACGACTCGACGGCGACCGCACGGACCCCGCGCGCCCGCAGGACCGCGCCGAGCACCTGGAGCGCGTGCACGAACCCGGCGACGACGAGGACGCGTCCGGGGTCGGTGCGCACGCCCCGGGCGCGGGCGAGGTAACCGGCGAGCGCGGTGCGCAGTTCGACGCGGCCGCGGGGATCGCCGTAGCCGAGGGCGTCGTGGGGGGCGGCGGTGACGGCGCGGCGGGCGGCCTTGAGCCACTCCGCGCGCGGGAAGGACGCGAGGTCGGGCGTGCCGGGGCGCAGGTCGTACGCCGGGCGGTGGCGCTCGCGGCGCGGGGAGGACGTCGCGCCGGTGGACGGCACGCCCGTCCTCCCCCGCCGCCCGGTGGGTACGGCGGGGATCCCCTCCGCGACCCGGGTGCCCGAGCCCTGCCGGGCGGTGAGCCAGCCCTCGGCGACCAGGTCGGCGTACGCCTCGGCGACCGTGTTGCGGGCGATGCCGAGGTCGGCGGCGAGCGTCCGGGAGGAGGGCAGCCGGGTGCCGGGGGCCAGCCGGCCGCCGCGGACCGCCTCGCGCAGGGCGTCGGTCAGGCCCCGGCGCAGGCCGGGACCGGCCGGTTCGAGATGCAGGTCGACACCCAGAGTGGCCCATGGTTTCGCCATGGAAATGGACCATACCCGTGGGCTGCCTCGCTCCTAGGGTCGACGGCATGACGACAAACGACGCCACGGCGACGGCCGTGGAGTACGCCCCCGAGCACACCCCCCGCCTCGCCTGGGCCGAGCTGGCCCCCGACGTCTTCAAGGCGATGATCCGGCTCGACGCCGCCGCCCGGAAGGGCGTCGACCCCACGCTGCTGGAGCTGGTGAAGATCCGCGCCTCGCAGCTCAACCACTGCGCGCTCTGCCTCGACATGCACAGCAAGGACGCGCTCGCGGCGGGCGAGAGCGTCGAGCGGATCGTCCAGCTCGGCGCGTGGGAGGAGTCGGAGCACTTCTACACGGAGAAGGAACTGGCCGCGCTGGCGCTGACGGAGGCGGTGACCGTCCTCACGGACGGGTTCGTGCCGGACGAGGTGTACGCGAGGGCGGCGAAGCACTTCGAGGACGCCGAGCTGGCGCAGCTGATCGCCGCGATCACGGTGATCAACGCGTGGAACCGGTTCGGCGTGACCTGCCGGCTGGTGCCGGGTCACTACGAGCCGGGGCAGCACAAGTGACCGGGGCGGCGCAGGTGACCGAGGCGGCGCAGGTGACGGGAGCGGCACAGGTGACGGGAACGGCGCGGGCGCAGGTGACGGGAGCGACACAGGTGACGGGAGCGACACGGTGACGGGAGCGCGTACCGCGCCGCTGGACCGGGCCGTCGGGCAGGCCCTGTCCGCGCTCAGCGCCGCCGCGAAGAAGGGGCTCGGTGACCCGGCGCTCGCCGAGCTCGTCGTGATCCGGGCCTCGCAGCTCAACCACTGCGCGTTCTGCCTCGACATGCACCTCGCCGTCGCCCGGGAGCACGGCGTCGCCGAGAAGAAGCTCGACCTGCTGAGCGCCTGGGAGGAGGCCGGGAACGCCTACGACGAGCGGGAGCGGGCCGCGCTGGCGCTCACGGAGGCGGTTACCGTCCTCACGGACGGTTTCGTGCCGGACGAGGTGTACGCGAGGGCGGCGAAGCACTTCGACGACGTCCGGCTCGCCCACCTCGTCGCACTGATCACCGCCATCAACAACTGGAACCGGGTGATGGTCACCCGCCGGATCCCGCCAGGAGGTTACCGGCCGTGAACAAGGTCGAGACGTTCCGCGCCCTGCACCGCCGCCCCGCCCCCGAGGACCCCCTGATCCTGCCGGGCCCGTGGGACGCCGCCAGTGCCCGGGTCCTCGCCGACGCCGGATTCCCGGCGCTGGCCAGCCCGAGCGCCGGGGTGGCCGCCGCCCTCGGGTACGAGGACGGCCGGACTCCCGCACAGGAGATGTTCGCGGCGGTCGCGCGGATCACCCGGGCCGTGGACGTGCCGGTGTCGGCGGACGTCGAGGACGGCTACGGCCTGCCGCCGAAGGAGCTGGTCGAGCGGCTGCTGGAGGCGGGCGCGGTGGGCTGCAACCTGGAGGACTCGCACCGGGGTGTCCTCAAGGACCCGCGGGCCCACGCCGACTGGCTCGCCGAGGTGCGGTCGGCGGCGGCCGACCAGCTGTTCGTGAACGCCCGCGTCGACACCTTCGTCCTGGGGGTCGCCGATCCCGACCGGGCCGTCGAACGGGCCGCGCTGTACGTCGCCGCCGGCGCCGACTGCGTGTACCCGATCGGCGCGCCGGCCGCCGTGCTGCCGCTGCTGCGGGCCGGGATCGAGGGGCCGGTCAACGTGTTCGCCAAGGTCGGCGAGGGCCCCTCACCGGCCGAACTCGGCGGGCTCGGGGCCACCCGTGTCACGTTCGGCCCCGGGTTGCAGCACCGGGCGGCCGCCGCCCTCGGGGAGATCGCCGGGCGGCTGAGGTAGCGGGGCGCCCAGGCCGTGTGCGGGACGCGGCCGGGGTCCGGGCCCCCGCCCGGTCACCGGTGGCCGGTACGTTTTGGTGCGAAAACCTGGTACGTGCCCGCTCTGTCGATCAGAATGCTGTCGTGTCCACCTCGATCAACACAGCGTTAGACGACGGCACTCCCGTCAGATTCCTCCTCGGGCCCGCCGCGGGTGTTCCCGCGGTGAGCGCCGACGACGACCGTCCCGCGGGAATGGGCCGGGCGGTGCCGGTGGGGGCGGGTGGCGCGGCCGTCGCCAATCTCGCCGCCGGGGCGCTGCGCGGGGCGCTGCGACCGCTCGGGCCGCTGCTCCAGGAGGTGCACGACTCCGTGCGGGGCGTGCCGGATCCGCCGGACGAACTGAGCGTCACCTTCGGGGTGCAGGTCGGGCAGGACCTCAAGCTGGGGATCGTCGGCGGGAACGGGCAGGCGCACCTCACGGTCACCGCCACGTGGAAACCGGCGACCGGCGCGGAGTGATCCGTGGGCTGGTTCACGTCCGTAGGCCGTCCCGACGGCGCCGAGTCGGGCCCGTGCGTCGCGTCCGTACGGCGGTCCGCCGACGGCGGGACGGCGGGCGGGGCGGTCGTCCTCGCCGTCGACACCCTGCTGACCTGCGCGCACGTCGTGAACGTGGCGCTGGGCAGGGGCATGTTCGAGTCCCGGGTGCCGCGGCTCGACGATGTGCTGGTCGACCTCCGGGGGCCGTGGCGCGACGAACGGTTCCCCGCGCGCGTGGTGCACTGGATCCCGCCCCGCGCGCCGGACGGCGGACCCGTGCGCGCCGGCGACGACGAGTGGCTCGGCGACCTGGCGGTGCTGCGGGTGGACGCCCCGCCCGGCGGCGTGCCCGCCCCGCACCGCCGTACCGCCATGGCACCGGGGCAGACGGTGCGTGCCTGGCACGGCAGCGGGCGCGGCGCGACCTTCGCCGATCTGCGGGTCGCCGCGCTGGACGGGCCGATCGGCTACCTCGACGGCAAGAGCACCGGCATGGCGGTCGGCCCCGGCTACAGCGGCGGACCGCTGTGGTCGGAGGAGGAGGGGGCCGTCGTGGGGCTGGTCGCGGCGCACTTCATGCCGGAGTGCGGCCCCGGCGGGGACCCGGTCCCGTACAGTCCGCAGCATCTGATCCGGCGCAGCTGGGGCATCCCCTGGCAGCGGGTGGAGGCCGAGCTGCGTCCGCTGGGCGTGCTGGACGCGGACGACGCCGCCGGGCCGGAGGATCCCGACGACCCCGCCCACGGCATGCTCGTCACGGCGATCCGCAACGCGCTGCCGTCGCCGTACACCCTCGGTGACACCGCCCGGCAGCTCGCCCACGCCTGCGGGGTCGCGCCGGGCAGCCCGGTGACGCCTCCGACGGTGGAGGAGTTCGCCGCCTTCCTCCTCCACCAGCCCCGCGCCCTGGCCGCCTTCGCGGAGATCCTGCGGCCCCGCGACCCCCGGGCCGCCGACCGCGCCCTGGTCGCCGGACGGCTGTCCGCCACCCCGCTGCTGCTGTCGCCGCGTGAGCACCGGCGGCTGCACCAACTGCTGCGCCGGGTCGAACGGCCGGTGCTCACCCGGGTCCCGGAAGCGGTCCGCGAGGCCACCAAGCGGGTCGCCGCACCGTACGACGGGGAGACCCTGGACGTGCTCCTCGACCGTCTGGAGACCCTGCCCGGCGACGGCCACTCCGACGACGGCGGCCCCCGGGTGCCCGTGCTGCTCCGGGTCGTCGAGTACGTCGCCGCGCTGTGCCCCGCGCCCCGGCAGGCGGACCTGCGGCTGTGGTCGGACGGTGTAGCGGGGCGGCTCGGCATCCCGCTGGCCGCCCTGCGCGAGCGGCGCTCCGACGCCCAGGAGTGGGCCCGGACGCTGCGGGCCGGGGACCGGCGGGTGCGGGTGCTCGCCCGGGTGACGCGCGCCGGGCGGGGCCGCCACCGGCTGCGGGTGTGGTGCGACGAGGGCACCGGGCCCCGGCAGGTGTCCACCGACAGCTCCGCCACCTACTCGGCGTCCCAGGCGGCGCGCGAACTGCTGCGCGTCCTGGAGACCCTCGCGCCCGGTGCGTCGGAGGCCGGCCGGCCGCTCGTGGAGGTGCTGGTCGACCGGGCGGACCTCAACCTGCCGGTCGACGAGTGGGCCGCGCAGGCGCCCGGCGAGGTCGTACCGGGCGTCCTCGGCGTCGAGTTCCCCCTGGTCGTGCACTGCCCGGAACTCCTCCACCGGCACGAGCGCTTCCTCCCCGACTGGCGTGAACGCTGGAGGCAGCTCGACTCGGGCGAGACGCTGGTGGTGTCCGACCCGGCCCAGGACCCGCACCAGGTCTACTACGAGCTGATGGGCCGGCTGGACACGGTCCGCGTCTCCGTCGACGTCCCCCCGGGCCCGCGCGACGCCATCGTTCAGATCTGTCTCGCGGTGGGCATACCGGTCGTGGTGTGGGACCGCGGAGGCGACAAGTCGCCGTCCACGGTGTCATCCCCGGCGGCCTCCCCCGCGTCTTCCCCTACGACGTCCTCGTCGTCGCACGTCGTCCGGCACATGGCGCAGGTCGCCACCCGTGAACTGCCCGACGGAGTCCGCGTCTACCGGGCCAACGCCCGGGGGACACGCGCTCCGGAATTCCCCGGCCGCCCGGTCCTCGCCTGGGCGGACGCCGACCGCACGGTGCCCCGGCTGCACCTGACCGAGCCCCAGGAGGGCGCATGACCTCCGTACCCGAGGCCGACTGGCGCCTCTTCCGCGGCGACGGCGTCCCGCGCGCCGTCGACCTGCCCTCGGCACCGCCGTGGCGGCGGTTCAGCCCCGCCCCGGCCGTCCGGTCCGAACTGCCCTATCTGATCGAGCCGCAGCACGCCGACGTCGTCAACGCGGCCCTCCATCTGCGCCGCCCCCTGCTGGTCACCGGTCCGGCCGGCACCGGCAAGTCGTCCCTGGCCCGCGCCGTCGCCCACGAACTGCGCCTCGGCGCGCTGCTGCGCTGGTCCATCAACAGCCGCTCCACGGTCAAGGAGGCGCTCTACCAGTACGACGCGATCGGACGGCTGCGCGAGACGACGCTCAGCCGCGACCGGGGCGAGGGAGAGCCGTCGATCGGGACGTTCATCCGGCTCGGCCCGCTCGGCACCGCCCTGGTGCCGTCCGCCGCGCCCCGCGCCCTGCTCGTCGACGAGATGGACAAGGGCGACGTCGACCTGCCCAACGACCTGCTGACCGTCTTCGAGGAGGGCTACTTCGACATCCCCGAACTGACCCGGCTGCCCGAGGACATGGCGGACGTCGACGTGCGGACCGCCGACCACCGCGGGACGGTGACCGTGCACCAGGGGCGCGTGCAGTGCGCCGAGTTCCCGGTGGTCGTCATCACCAGCAACGGCGAGCGCGACTTCCCGCCCGCCTTCCTCCGGCGCTGCGTCCGCCTCGACCTGCCGGTGCCGGACGAGACACGGCTGCGGGCCATCGTCACCGCCCACCTCGGCGAGGAGGCGCTGCGCGACGCCGACGACCTGATCGACGCGTTCCTGCGCCGCCGCGCCCCCGGCGAACTCGCCACCGACCAGCTCCTCAACGCCGTCTTCCTGCGCACCGGCGGCGTCGACCTGGACGCCGAGGGCCTGCTGGACGCCGTGCTGCACCAGCTCACCGGGGCCATGTGACGCCATGAACGGGGGGACGGGGCACGGGGTAACGGGGCACGGGGGGCCGGGGCACGTGGGGCCGGCACGCGGACGACCGGCCGGGGGCGGGGCGCGGCTCGCGGAGGCGCTGCGGGTGCTGCGGGCCTGCGGACACGACCTGGACGCCGACCAGGTGCTCGACGTGCTGTGGCTGGCCGGGCGGCTGCCCTCGGGAACCGCCGCCCCGCTCCATCGCACCGGGCCCGCCGAACACCCGCCGGCCCCGCCGCGGCCCGAGCCGGAGCCGGACGACGCCGGCCCGGCACACCCCGCGCCCCGGCCCGACGACCCCGACCTGCCCGACCTCACCGGCCGCTCCCTGTACGCGGCGGCCCGGCAGGCACCGGCGCCCCCGATGCCCGACATCCGGCTGCGGCACGCCCCCGACCCGGGCCGCGCGATGCCGGTACGGGTCCCCGAGGACAAGGCCCTCGCGGGCGAGCTCGCCGTGGGCCGGGCGCTGCGGCCGCTGCGCCGCCGCCGGGCCAGCCCGCACCGCCGGGAGATCGACGAGGAACGCACCGCCGTGGAACTCGCCGAGACCCGGCTGCCCGACGTGGTGCAACGGCCCGTGCAGGAACGCTGGCTGCACCTGGTGCTGCTCGTCGACGACGGCCTGTCGATGCTGCTGTGGCACCGCCTCGGCGCCGAACTGCGCACCCTGCTGGAGCGGCTGGGCGCCTTCGCGACCAGCCGCGTCCTCGGCCTGGACACCCGCGACGCGCCCGAACCCCGGCTGCACGCCCGCCCCTTCCGGCAGGACAGCACGCCCGTACCGCTGAGCACGGTCAGCGACCCGTCCGGGAACACGCTCGTCCTGGTCGTCAGCGACGGCATGGGAGCGGCCTGGCGCAGCGGCGCCCTGCACCGGCTGCTGTCCCAGTGGGCCTCGCGCGGTCCCACCGCCGTCCTGCACACCCTGCCGCCCGACCTGTGGGAGGGCTCCGGCATCCACGCCGAACGCTGGCAGGTCACGACCCGGCGCATCGGCGGCGCCAACACGTCCTGGGAGATCACCGACCCGGTCCTGCCACCGGACCTGGCCGCCTTCGACGGCGTACCGGTGCCGGTGCTGGAACCGACGGCCGCCTCCCTGCGCCCCTGGGCCCACCTCCTGGCCTCCCCCGGCGCCACGGTGTCCCTGCCCCTGGCGGCCCGACCCGGCCGCCCCGGCCCCGGGCCGGCCGACGCCCCGGGCGACGCCCAGCACTTCCGGGACGCGGCCACCCCGGAGGCGTACCGTCTCGCCGCCCACCTGGCCGCCGTGTCCCCGCTCACCGTGCCGGTCATGCGGCTGGTGCAGACGGCGGTCCCCTGGCGGGCACGCACCTCCCATCTCGCGGAGGTCTTCCTCGGCGGCCTGATGCGCCCGCACCCGGCGCCGGTGCCCGGCCCGCTCCCCGCCAAGCACCAGGTCTTCGACTTCTCCGACGCGTCGCGACTGGTCCTGCTCGACGCGGTCCCGCAGGCCGAACTGCTGCGCACCAGCCGGCGCATCGGCCGGCGCCTGGAGCAACTCGCCGGCCACTCGCCCGACTTCCCGGCCTGGCTCGCCCACCCGGACGGCCCGGCCCAGCTGTTCGGGACGCGCCGGCCGTTCACCAGCGTCGAACGCAGGCTCCTCACCCGCTTCGGGGTCTCCTTCGACCGGGAGACGCAAGGCCTGGATACCGGCCACGGCCACGGACCCGGACCCGCGGACGGCTGGGGCCCGCTCACCGACACCGACCCCCGGCGGCTCGGCCCCTACCGGCTGCGCCGCCGCCGGCGCCTGCGCCGTCTCACGGAGTACGACGGTGTCGACGACCGGGGCTCCACCGCCCTGGTGCGGACCCCGCGCCCCGACCTGCCCGCCGGCCACGCCCGGATGATCGAGGTCGAGGCGGAGGCCCTGCGGCGGCTGGGCGGGCAGTACGCTCCCGCCCTGCTCGCCACCGGCGTCGAGGACGACCCGCCGTGGCTGGCGGCGGCCCCGATCGACGACGGCTCCCGGCAGGTCGCCGCGCCCCGCCTCGCGGAGATCTTCAACGCCGCCCACGCGGAGGGCACCGCCCCCTTCGACAAGATCACCGCGCTGGTCGTCGGCTGGCACCTCGCCGGCGCCCTCGCCCTGTGCCATCTGCACGGGCTCGTGCCCGCCGACCTCAACGCCGAGAACATCTTCGTGCTGCGCCGCTCGGTGGTCCTCGGCGACCTGTCCGACTGCGCCGTGGACGGCGTGTACGCCGGGACGGGCCCGCTGCCGACGCCCGAGGACAACGTGCGCGCGCTGGGCGAGCTGCTCCAGCTCGTCAGCAGCAAGGCGGGCTGGGAACTGCCGGGCCGCCCCGAGGGCATGCACCTGTGGCAGGGCGACACCTGGCGGCGGCTGCGGCGCCTCGTCCTGCGCTGCCTCGACCCGGACCCGGCCGCCCGCCCCGGCGCGGGCGACGTGGCCGACGTCCTGGCCCGCTACATCGCCCAGTCCCGTGTCGAACGCACCGTCCCGCCGGCGTCCTCGGTCACCGCCCGCCCCACGGAACGCGTCCCGCTCGCCCTACCGGCGTCCCCCGCGCCGCCCGACGGCCGGGTCCTGCCGCTGCCCCGGTTCGGCGGCGCCCGCCGCGAGGCGGAGGCCCGCCTGGCCCGGCTGCGCGCGCCCCTCGGCCACGGCAGGCGGGTCACCCTGGTCGGCGCCTACCACTACGGCGGCCGGGCCACGACGACGATGGTCCTCGGCACGCTCCTGGCCTCCGTGCGCGGCGAGCCCGTTCTCGCCCTCGACGGAGCGGCCCACGAAGGCGGGCTCAACCGCTTCCTCACGCGCCGCAACCCGGCCACCGTCCGCGATCTCGCCGGCCTCCCGGCCGACCCCTCCTACGCGGAGGTCCGCGCCCTCACCACCCGTCTGCCCTCCGGTCTGGAGGTCGCCGCCCACCCGCCGGGCCACTCCAACCCGAACCTGGTCCACACCCAGGCCTACGAGCATGTGCTGGCCCGCACCGAGCCCTACTACTCGTTCGTCCTCACCGACTGGGCCCCGCAACGGCTCGACGCGTCCGCCGACACCGTCCTGGACCTGACCGACCGGCTGATCCTGTGCTGCGGCACCGCCGACTGGTTCCTCGCCGCCGCCCGGCACGTGCTCCGGCGGCTGCGGGACGCCCGGCGCTGGCGCCTCGCCGACGAGGCGATCGTCGTCGTCAGCGAGGTCGAGGGCCCCTCGGCCCGCCGCGACCCGCTCGCCCTCGCCGGCCACCTCGGCGTCAGCGTCAACCAGGTGGTCCCCGTCCCCTTCGACAAGGCGCTCACCGCCCCGCGGTTCAGGGACGTGAGCCGGCTGCGGGGGACGACGGTGAAGGCTTTCCTCGACCTGGCGGAGAAGGTGGTGCAGGGGCCGTAGGGCGGGGCGGGGCGCCGGCGGGGCGCGGAGCACGGGGTCGGGCGGGGGCGCCGTCGGGGCCCGGAGCACGGGGGCCGGGGGGCGGGGACGCCGTAGGGACCCGGGGCCGGACGCACCGGTCCCCGGGTGGCGCGGCGCCACCCGGGGACCAGGTCGGTTCGGTGCGCGCGAGCCGGTCCGGTTCGCGCGGGCGGATCAGCGGCTCAGATGAGGCCGAGCGCGCGGACCGCCTCGCGCTCCTCCGCCAGCTCCTGCACGGAGGCGTCGATCCGGGCGCGGGAGAACTCGTTGACGTCCAGGCCCTGGACGATCTCGTACGTGCCGTTCTTGGTGGTGACCGGGAAGGAGGAGATCAGGCCCTCCGGGACGCCGTAGGAGCCGTCGGACGGGATGCCCATGGAGGTCCAGTCGCCCTCGGCGGTGCCGTTGACCCAGGTGTGCACGTGGTCGATGGCGGCGTTGGCGGCGGAGGCGGCGGAGGACGCGCCACGGGCCTCGATGATCGCGGCACCGCGCTTGGCGACGGTCGGGATGAAGTCCTCGGCGAGCCACTTCTCGTCGTTGACGACCTCGGCGGCGTTCTTGCCGGCGACGGTGGCGTGGAAGATGTCCGGGTACTGGGTGGCGGAGTGGTTGCCCCAGATGGTCAGGCGCTTGATGTCGGCGACCGTCGAGCCCGTCTTCTTCGCGAGCTGGGTCAGCGCGCGGTTGTGGTCGAGGCGGGTCATCGCGGTGAAGCGCTCGGCCGGTACGTCCGGCGCGGCGGCCTGGGCGATGAGGGCGTTGGTGTTGGCCGGGTTGCCGACGACGAGGACCTTGATGTCGTCCGCGGCGTGGTCGTTGATGGCCTTGCCCTGCGGCTTGAAGATGCCGCCGTTGGCCTCCAGGAGGTCACCGCGCTCCATGCCCTTGGTGCGGGGGCGGGCACCCACGAGGAGGGCGACGTTGGCGCCGTCGAAGGCGACGTTCGGGTCGTCGCTGATGTCGATGCCCTGGAGCAGCGGGAACGCGCAGTCGTCCAGCTCCATGGCCGTGCCCTCGGCGGCCTTCAGCGCCGGGGTGATCTCGAGCAGGCGCAGCCTGACCGGCACGTCCGCGCCGAGCAGCTGGCCGGAGGCGATGCGGAAGAGCAGGGCGTAACCGATCTGGCCGGCCGCGCCGGTGACGGTGACGTTCACGGGAGTGCGGGTCATGGCGTTCTCCGTATGACAGCTGGCGGTGGGGCGTCCCTGCCCCGGACGTTTGATCGATCTCTTGGCGTCAAGAGATCCATCCAGCGGTCAGGCTATCGCGCATCCGGGATTCCGGACGTCCGGGGTGGAGTGTGGTCCGTCCCACAACCGCTCCCGCACACCCCCCGCCACCGGCCAGGACGCCGCGCACGGCCTGCCGACGGCACGGGACGGAGGGGACAGAGCGGGGTGCGGTCCGGGGCGCGGTCAGGGGCGCGGAGCGGCGGCCGCCGGTCCGGGAGAGGAGGACGGGCGACCGCCGGGTGGGGGTGCCGGATGTGCCGGACTCCCGTGGGGGTACGTTCCGCGTGCCCGAGCTGGGCTCCGATATTCCTCCGAGCGCCGGTTTTCTCGCTCGCCGGACCCTTCCCACCCGATCGGCCCAACGACCGGTTGCCTGGACGCCGGGCGATCTCCGGTTGCCGGCCACCGACCGCCGGCCGCCGGCCGCCGGGGACAGCCGCGCTTCCGGCTTCCGCTTCCGGCTCCCGGCTCCCGCTTCCGGCTCCCGGCTTCCGCTCCCGGCTCCCGGCTCCCGCTTCCGGCTCCCGGCTTCCAGCTCCCGGCTCCCGGCTCCCGGCTCCCGGCTCCCGGCTACTGCGTGCACCCCTCCAGCCCCGACGCCAGCACCGCGCAGGCCCGTGCCTGGCCCGGCTCCTCCACCGCCACCATCGGCGTGTACGCGATGGTGTCGCCTGCGGTGGTGATGTCGCCGGTCTGCCGGACCGACCCGGCCGTCACCCGCACCCGGTCCCCCAGCCCCGCCCGGGTGATCCTCGCCCAGGCGGCCCCGCACGTCCTGCTGTAGCGGACCTCGACGAGGGTCGTGCCGACGGTCACGCTCGTCGCCGTGGTCACGAGGGGGCCGCTGCACCCCATCAGCTCCGCGTCCTTGCCGGTGCAGCCGGCGCCGCCGCACAGGACGCCGGGCGGCAGGGAAGGGCTGGGGGACGCGGACGGGGCGGACGGCGCGGACGGCGCGGCCGCGGTCCGCTCCTTGCGGGGGGGTGCCCCCGTCGGTGAGGAAGAAGGCACCCACCACGGCGATCACCACCCCGACGACACCGGCGAGGAACAGCGCCGGCCGCCGCGCGTGACGGCTCGGCGGCGGACCGGCGTCCCCGGGCGTCGGCGCCGTCACCGTCCGGGCACGGGAGAGGCGTACGGCCTGCGCCCCCATGTCGTGGCGGAGCTCGGCGCGGCTCCAGGCGCGTTCGGCCAGTTCCCACAGGGTGACCAGCGGGGCGGGGTCGGTGCCGGTGATCTCGGCGAGGGCGACGACAGCGCCCTTGGGGGCGAGCAGCCGGCCACCGAGGTACCGCTCCCAGGAGGCCCTGCCGTAGTGCGTGCGGTCGGCGAGCTGACCGAGGGTCAGGCCGTCGCGGTCCACGATCTGCCGCAGGTGCCCGACGAACTCCTTGACCTGCGGGTCGAGTGCGTCCGGCAGGTCCTTCCAGCGAGGCATCGATCCCCCCTTCCTGCGCCGTGTCCCCTGTCGGTCACGTTAGCGCCCGGCCGGACGCCCGGGCTGCCCCGAACACTCCGGCTTCCTGCCCGGACGTGACGGACGACTACGACGTCCGGTGGGTGGCCGGTTCCCGGGGCGGCCGGGCTGTGGCGGGGTGCGGACACGGTGGCGGAACGGTCACCGCTGTGCCACAGCGGGCCGTCGGCCGTTGAAGGGGCCGCGGGCGGTACGGGAGCGTGGGACGCGTCGGCGGCCCGTCCTGACTCGGGGGAGGGGACGGGCCGCCGTACCGGCGTGCGGTCAGCTGTCGACCGTGAAGTGCAGGGTGTCCTTGAGGAACGGGATCTGGAGCCACGGGTTCGGCTGGGCCATCATCGCCAGCAGGACGATCGCCGCGCCCAGGACGCCGTACGTCGCGATGTCGGTGAACCGGGAGCGGACGGCGAGCATGCCGACACCGGGCAGCAGCCAGCGCAGCGCCGCACCGGCGAGCAGGGCGACGCCGATCAGGATCGTGCCGATCCGGAACAGGTCGAGCGCCGTCAGCAGCAGGCCGAGCGCGACCATGCCCAGGACGGTGAGTATCGGCCACTGCCGGGCGGGCGCCGGGGCGTCGCCGGGCGCGGCCCGGCCGCCGCCCTCGGGGCGCGCGGTGTCCCGGGTGAACAGCGGGAAGCGGCGCGTGGCACGGCGCGGCACACCGTCGACATCGGGCGCGCTGACGGGGTCGCGGACCTCGATGTCGTCGATGTTCTCGATGCCGTCGATGCCGTCGATGCCCTCGATGTCCTCGATGTCCTTGCTGCTTTTCTCGACGTCCTCGACGTCCTCGACGTCCCCGACGTCCCCGACGTCCCCGACGTCTTTCGCGTCCTGGACGCCCTTCGCGTCGTCGATGCGCCGCGTCTCGTCGATGCGCTGCGCGTCGGCGGTGCTCTTGGCGTCGGCGGTGCTCTTGGCGTCGTCGACGCCGTCGGTGGCGGCGACGTTGCGGGTGTTCCGGACGTCCTCGGGTGCGCCGGAGATCTCCCGGGGCTCAGCCGACACTGCGCTCCGCCGCCTCGACCACGTTGACGAGCAGTTGCGCGCGGGTCATCGGGCCGACGCCGCCCGGGTTCGGGGAGATCCAGCCGGCGACCTCGCGGACGCCCGGGTGGACGTCGCCGACGATCTTGCCCTCGGCGTTGCGGGAGACGCCGACGTCGAGGACGGCCGCACCCGGCTTGATGTCCTCGGCGCGGATCAGGTGGGCCGAACCGGCGGCGGCGATGACGATGTCGGCGCGCTTCAGGTGGGCGGGGAGGTCCCGGGTGCCGGTGTGGCACTGGGTCACCGTGGCGTTCTCGCTGCGCCGGGTCAGCAGCAGCGGCATCGAACGGCCGATGGTCACCCCACGGCCGACGACGACGACCTCGGCGCCCTTGATCTCGACGCCGTGGCGGCGCAGCAGCGTCAGTACGCCGTTGGGCGTGCAGGGCAGCGGCGCGGGCTCGTTGAGCACGAGCCGGCCGAGGTTCATCGGGTGGAGGCCGTCGGCGTCCTTGGCCGGGTCCATCAGCTCCAGCACGCGGTTCTCGTCGATGCCCTTCGGCAGCGGCAGCTGGACGATGTAACCGGTGCAGGCGGGGTCCTCGTTGAGCTCCCGTACGACCGCCTCGATCTCCTCCTGCGTGGCCGTGGCGGGCAGCTCGCGCTGGATGGAGGCGATGCCCACCTGGGCGCAGTCGCGATGCTTGCCGGCGACGTACTTCTGGCTGCCGGGGTCGTCCCCGACGAGGATCGTGCCGAGGCCGGGCGTCACGCCCTTCTCCCTCAGCGCCGCCACACGGGCGGTCAGATCCGACTTGATCTCGGCTGCGGTGGCCTTGCCATCGAGAATCTGGGCGGTCATGACCCCATCCTCCCGGATGACGGCCTCCCGGTTCCAATCCGGGGCACCCCGACGCGAAGGGTGCCCGCAGGTGGCCCGGGGCGGACCGCCCCGCACCCGGCCCGATGATCGTTCCGGTGGTGAGCTGCCAGGTTGCACTTGCACAAAGCCTGGAGAAAGCGACTGGACAGGAGCTCGTCTCTCTTAGAACGATGAGTCCCGCAGTATGCGGTCAGTGTTGGGGGGCGTACCGCTCGTTCATCGATGTTCCTCCGCGCGCCCCGCCTCGTCCCCCAGTCGTGCAACGGAGGAAAACCGTCATGAGCTTCGGCCCGCCCAGCGACCCCTACGGTCAGCCGCAGAACCCCAAGGAGGGGCAGCCCGGCTACGGCCAGCCCGGATACGGGCAGCAGGCGCCGCAGGGCGTCCCCCAGCAGGGTTACGGCTACCCCCAGCAGCAGCCGGGATACCCCCAGCAGCCGGGATATCCGCAGCAGCCCGGCTATCCCCAGCAGCCGGGATACCCGCAGCAGCCCGGATACCCGCAGCAGGACCTCGGCTACCCGCAGCAGGCCGGCTACGGCATGCAGCCGCCGTACGCGAACTGGGGCCAGCGCTTCCTGGGCACCCTGGTCGACGCTCTGGTCTTCGCGATCCCCTACGCCCTCATCATCTTCGGCCAGGACACCCCGGCGCTGGCGGCCATAGGCGGCGTCGCCTTCATCGCCGTCGCGATCTGGCAGCTGATCCAGGAGGGCCGCACCGGTCAGACGGTCGGCAAGAAGGCGCTGGGCATCCGTCTGGTGCGGGAGATCGACGGACAGCCGCTCGGCGTCGGCATGGCGTTCGTCCGCCGGCTGGCCCACTTCCTGGACAGCCTGCCCTGCTACCTGGGCTGGCTGTGGCCGGCGTGGGACGCCAAGAAGCAGACGTTCGCCGACAAGGTGTGCAGCTCGATCGTGATCCGCTCCCACTGAGCGGCACGGAACGGACGACGCGGCCCCGGCCCTCCCTGAGGAGAGCCGGGGCCGCTTCGCGCGTCCGACTGCCTTCCGGCGGCTGCCTGCTGGTGGCTACCTGCTGGTGGCCGGTGGTCGGTGGCTGACACCTCCCGCACCTGCGGCCGACACCTGCGGCCGACAGCGCGAACGGCCCGCCGGTCGTCGACCGGCGGGCCACCTAGGCTCAGTGGAAGAAGTGCCGCGTCCCGGTGAAGTACATCGTGACGCCCGCCTTCCGCGCGGCCTCGACGACCAGCTCGTCACGGACCGAACCGCCCGGCTGGACCACGGCCTTGACGCCGGCCTCGATGAGGATCTCCAGCCCGTCGGGGAAGGGGAAGAACGCGTCCGAGGCGGCGTACGAGCCCTGCGCGCGCTCGGCGCCGGCCCGCTCGACGGCCAGCTTCGCGGAGTCGACCCGGTTGACCTGCCCCATGCCGACGCCGACGGAGGCGCCGTCCTTGGCGAGCAGGATCGCGTTGGACTTCACGGCCCGGCAGGCCTTCCAGGCGAAGGCCAGCTCCCGCAGTTCCTCGGCGGAGAGCGCCTCGCCCGCGGCCAGGGTCCAGTTCGCCGGGTCGTCGCCGTCGGCCTGGAGCCGGTCCGTCACCTGGAGCAGCGCACCGCCGTCGACGGCCTTGACCTCGACGGGGTTCGCGGGCGCGCCCGGAGCCTTCAGCACCCGGATGTTCTTCTTCTTGGCGAGGGCCTCCAGCGCGCCGTCCTCGTAGTCGGGCGCCACGATGACCTCGGTGAAGATCTCCGCGACCTGCTCGGCCATCGCCTTGCTGACCGGCCGGTTCACGGCGATCACGCCGCCGTACGCGGACAGCGGGTCGCAGGCGTGCGCCTTGCGGTGCGCCTCGGCGACGTCCGCGCCGATCGCGATGCCGCAGGGGTTGGCGTGCTTGATGATCGCGACGGCCGGCTCGTCGTAGTCGTACGCGGCACGGCGCGCGGCGTCCGTGTCCGTGTAGTTGTTGTACGACATCTCCTTGCCGTGCAGCTGCTCGGCCTCGGCGAGACCGCCGCCCGTGCCGTCGACGTAGAGGGCGGCGGGCTGGTGCGGGTTCTCGCCGTAGCGGAGGGTGTTCTTGCGCTCCCAGGTGGCGCCGAGGAAGTCGGGGAAGCGCGACTCGTCGACGGGCGCGTAGGAGGAGGCGAACCAGGAGGCGACCGCCACGTCGTAGGCGGCCGTGTGCTGGAAGGCCTCGGCGGCGAGCCGCTTGCGGGTGGTGAGGTCGAAGCCGCCGGCCTTCACCGCGGCGAGGACGTCGGCGTAGCGCTCGGGGCTGGTCACGACGGCGACGGAGGGGTGGTTCTTGGCGGCTGCGCGCACCATGGACGGCCCGCCGATGTCGATCTGCTCGACGCACTCGTCGGGCGAGGCACCCGAGGCGACGGTCTCGCGGAACGGGTAGAGGTTGACGACGACCAGGTCGAACGGTGCGACGCCCAGCTCGGCGAGCTGCCGCTGGTGGTCCTCCAGCCGCAGGTCGGCGAGGATGCCCGCGTGGACCTTGGGGTGCAGGGTCTTGACGCGGCCGTCCAGGCACTCGGGGAAGCCGGTGAGCTCCTCGACCTTGGTGACGGGGACGCCGGCCGCGGCGATCCGGGCGGCGGTGGAGCCGGTGGAGACGAGCTCGACGCCGGCCTCGTGCAGCCCGCGCGCGAGCTCCTCCAGCCCGGTCTTGTCGTAGACGCTGACGAGCGCGCGACGGATGGCCCGCTGGGTGCTCTCGGCCGTGACAGTGCTGTCGGCGGTCACTGGATAACTACCTTTCGTCCCTCAATGCGATAGCCGTTGCGGGCGAGCCGCCCCACGACCTCGACGAGCAGCCTTCGCTCGACTTCCTTGATGCGCTCGTGCAGCGCGCTCTCGTCGTCCTCGTCCCGGATCTCGACCACGCCCTGGGCGATGATCGGGCCGGTGTCGACGCCGTCGTCGACGAAGTGGACGGTGCAGCCGGTGACCCGGGCGCCGTACGCGAGGGCGTCACGGACGCCGTGGGCACCGGGAAAACTGGGGAGGAGGGCGGGGTGGGTGTTGACGAACCGCCCGCCGAACCGCGCCAGGAACTCCTTGCCCACGATCTTCATGAAACCGGCGGACACGACCAGGTCGGGCTCGTGGGCGGCGACCGCCTCGGCGAGCGCGGCGTCCCACTCCGCGCGGGTGCCGTAGTCCTTGACCTTCCGCACGAAGGTCGGGATCCCGGCCCGCTCGGCCCGCGCGAGCCCCTCGATGCCCTCGCGGTCGGCGCCCACGGCGACGATCTCGGCGCCGTACGACTCGACACCGGTGGCGGCGATCTCGTCGAGCAGCGCCTGGAGGTTCGTACCGGATCCGGAGACGAGCACGACAAGGCGCTTGGCCGGCTCGGCCACGGGCTTGGCGGCCACGGCGGGGCCCTTTCTCGGGGGTGCGTTTGTACGGTCGTACAAGTGCTTCGCGCCCCGGGATACGGGGAAGTCTACGAAGCGGCCGACCGTCAGCAACGATACCGGCACACCGGACGGCCCCCACGGGACGGGGGCGTGGCCGGAAGGTAGCGTCTGAGGCGAGCGGACTCGGGAACGCGGTCGTTGCGCGGAGCGTTCCCGAAGTGACCGCCAGCACCAGACAGCCGTAATCACCGATGTGATCACCTAGGGGAAGACGCTCATTTGATGCCGGACCGCAGTCTGCGACTCCTCACGCTCCCCCCGCAGTCACCGCAGGGAGGGGAGCGCGGCGCCGTGCTGCTGCGGGAGCGCCCAGCGTCCCCGCCTGACGCGCCCTCGGGCCGCGAGAGCGGCGACGAGCCGGGCGGCACCCCTCCGCCGCGGGACGACAACCCCTTCGCCCCGCCTCCGGAGGGCACCCCGGACCGGCCGTGGCAGCCCCGCCACCCCGCTCCGGGGCCCCCGCCCGGCGACGGCGGCGGCCAGGGCACCGGCGGCGGGGGCGGTCCGTGGGGCAGCCAGTGGAGCGACCGCCAGCCCGGCCGCTCCCCCGACGGCTTCGGCCAGCGCCCCGGCGGCCCCGAGGGCGACCCCGGCGGCCCGAACCCGACCCCGCGGTGGGACCCGACCGACCCCGCCCAGCGCCGCGCGCGGTACGCACTGCTGTCCGGCATGTGGGGCTTCTTCTTCGCCCTCTTCGGCTGGCCCTACGTCGCCCTGCTGCTCGGCGGCCTGGCCCTGCACTGGGGTATCGGCGCCCTCCGCACCAAGCCCCGCACCCCCGACCCGACCGCCCCGAGCACCCCGCACGCCCCCGCGCCCTCCGGTCGCCCCCAGACCACCGCCGCCGTCACCGGCCTGGTCACGGCCTCGCTGGCCCTCCTCCTGGTCGCGGCGGTCTTCACGACCCAGCTCATGTACCGGGACTACTACACGTGCGTGAACGACGCGCTGACGAACGAGGCGAAGCAGTCGTGCAGTGATCTGCTGCCGCGGGAACTGCGGGGGGTTCTGGGGGTGAGCGAGTAGGGCGGGCGGCTTCGGTCGGCTGAGTGGGCGGCTGAGTGGGCGGCTGAGCGGGCGGCTGAGTGGGGGCGGGTCCGGGGGCGGGTCCGGGGGCGCCTTTCAGTGGGGCGTCATGTCCGTCGTACTGTCGGTCGTCCTGTCCGTCGTCCCGTGCGGCGCTCTGTGCGATGCCTTGGCCGCCGCCGTGTCCGGCGTCATGCGTGGCCTCATGTCCGGCGTCATGTCCGGCGTCATGCGTGACGCCTTGGCCGCTGGACTGCTCGCTGGTTCGCCCGCCGGCCTGCCCGCCGGCTTGTCCGCCGGCTTGTCCGACGGCTCCGATCGGCTCTCCGGGAGCGGTGGGTCTTCCGGTTTCGATCGCGGCTCCGGCGCTGGCGCCGGCTCCGCCACTTGCGCCGGCTCGGGCGCCGGCGCCGGCTCCGATCGGGGCTCGGGTGTCGGGGCGGGGGCCGGGTCTGGGGTCGGGTGCGGGCTCGGGGCCGGGGCCGGGGGCTCCTCCCCTGCTGCCGCCTCCCGCAGGGCCGCCCACCGCAGTTCCCTCGCCTCGTCGCCGTACCAGCCCGCCCCGGTGCTCTCCGCGTCGTACGGCTCGCATCCGAAGTCGTCGTCCTCCCGCCGGGCGTCGTACGCCGCGTCCCACTCCCCGGGTACGGGGACGGCCCCCGCCGACACGGGCACGCGCGCGGGCGCCGGAACCGTCACCGGTGCGGGCACCTGTGCCACCCCGCCCCCCTGCGCCGCCCCGCCCCCCTGAACCGCTCCGGGGCTCGGGCGCAGCCAGGCCCGTGCCACCAGCACCACCGGCATCCCGACCGCCACGATCCACCCGAGCACCGCGGCCCCCACCTGCCACCCCACCGGCCCGAACCGGGCCATCCCCGCCACACCGAGCGGTCCGCCCGCCATCCCGCCGAGCACCCCGGACATCGCCCCGCCCACCAGCCCCGCCAGCAGGACCACTCCTACGGCCCACCGCCACGACCGTTCCGCGGCCGCCCGCCCGACGAAGACGCCCACCGTGCCGCCGGCCAGGACCGGCACCACCCCGGCCGCCCAGTTCCACGGCCCTCCGGCCCCCGCCTCCGGCACCGCCGCGAGCAGCGGGAACGGCGGCAGCAGGGGCGCCGGATCCGACATCAGCGGCCCCACCACATGCCCGGTCCCGAGGACGAATCCGGGTCCCACCGCATACGCCGCCCCCCACATCGCCGCGTTGGGCACCAGCGCCAGACACAGCAACAGCACCGCGAACCGCCCCGACCACCCCTCCGTCAGCTGGAGAAACGCCCCGCGCGCCGCCCCGAGGTGCCACATCGAGGAGACCGCCACCAGGAAGGCGCCGCCGCCCCCGAGCACCGCCATCCCCGCTCCGGCCGCCCGCAGCGCCACCCCCGCCCACTCCCGCCCCTGCGCCGCGAGCACCAGACGCCCCACCCGCCGCGGCATCACCAGCAGCACACCGCCGGCCGGGCCCCGCGGACGCCCGTACGCCGTCCACACCCCCACCCCGGCCGCCCCCACCACGACGGCCGGCAGACACACCGCCGTCCACCCCCACGCCGGCCGCAGCACACCCCCGTTCGCGTACACCGCCGCGCCCGCCCCCACCGCGAGGTACCCGACCACGACTCCGAGCCATGCGGTCCGCCCGCCCACCAGCGGCGCTTCCTCCCCCTCACCCCCGTACACCGCGTCCCGCGCGGCCCGGTGCACCAGCCACACCGGCAGGGCGAGCAGCAGCAACGGCGTGACACCGACCGGCGCCGGCACCCCGGACAGCGTCTCGGCGCGCACCAGTTCCGCCCCGTGGGCCAGCAGCCACAGCGCGGCGGCGACGTGCAGCGCGCCGCCGGGACCGCTGTCGGGATAGGGCGAACTGATCCACAGCACCATGACGAGGACGGCGAACGAACCGAGCCCCAGCCCGGCCGCCAGCACCCCGCCCAGGAGGCTGGCGCCCAGTCCGGGCGAGCGGTCGCGCACCCGGGTGAGCAGCGGCGACAACGAGCGGCGAGCGGTCATCTGGATCACGTCGTCATGCTGCCAACGACACGCGCCTTTCCGTCGCAACAGGCAAACTTCCGCTGTGTCGCTCAATATACGTTTATGTACTTTTTCGTACGAAGGGGCGACCGGTGACACACGACTCCGACACCCCGCTCCCCCCACCCGAGGGACGCCGACGCCTGTGCGAGGAGCGCGCGCTGACACAGGCTCAGGTCGCCGCACGGCTGGGCGTCAGCCGTGATCTGGTGCGCAGGTGGGAGACCGGTCGCTCGACTCCACGGGGCCGGGCGCGGGAAACGTACGCGCAGTTGCTGTCCGAGCCGGTACACCCCTCGGACGACGCGGAAGTGACGGCCCGTCCGGAAGCGCGGCCCCGGGGGAACACGACCACCGCCACGGCTTCCGCACCGCCGCCCCCCGCCAGCACGGAGGGCGCGGAGTCCGCGGCGGCGGAAGGGAAGCAGCCCACGGCGACGGAGGGTGCGGAGCCCTCCGCCGTGCGAGGTACGGAGTCCGCCCCCGTGGAAGGTGCGGAGCCGGGTGCGGCACCCACCCCGGAGGCCGGTGCGGCACCCACCCCGGAGGCCGGTGCGGCACCCACCGAGCAGCCCCCGCCAGGGCTCGGCGCGGCAGACACCCCAAGTGGCGGGGGCACGGCAGACACCCCAAGTGGCGGGGGCACGGCAGCCACCCCAAGTGCCTGGGGTACGGCAGACACCCCAAGTGCCGGGAGCGCGGCACCCACCCCAGGTGCCGGGGGCGCGGCAGCCACCCGGCGAACCCGCACGGCGGCCGCCCCGCGAACCCGCACGGCGGCCGCCCCGCGGGCCGGAGCGGCTGCCGCCCGGGGGGTCGGTGCGGCAGCCGGGCGGGCCTCACCGCCGAGCAGCCCCCGCTCCTCGTTCCTGACGCCCGCTCAGGCGTTCGACGCCCTCTACGCGTTCTGCGCCCCGGCCCTGGTACGCCAGACCTACCTGCTCACCGGCCGCCGCGAACTCGCGCGCGAGTCCGTCGAGCGGGCCTTCCAACTCGCCTGGCAGCGCTGGCCCGAGGTGGCCGTCGACCCCGACCCGGCGAGCTGGGTGCGGGCGGCGGCGTACGAGTACGCGCTCTCGCCCTGGCACCAGTTCCGCCCCAGGTTCCGCCACCCCGAACCCCCGCCGGCCGCCGCTGCCGACCGCGCGCTGATGGACGTGCTGCTGACCCTCCCGCCGCACCACCGCCGCACCCTGCTGCTGTACGACGGCGTCGGCCTGGACCTGCCGGAGACGGCTGCCGAGACGGAGGCGAGCACGCCCGCGGCGGCCAACCGCCTGCTGCACGCCCGCGCGGTGATCGCCTCCCGCCTGCCCTCCCTGGCGGACCCCGCCGCACTGCACCGGCGCCTGGCGGAGATGGCCGCCGCGGAGCGCCTCCGCGCGGCCAAGCCGACCGCCGTACGCAGGGGCAGCGAGCACCGCGCCCGCCAGTGGACCCGCGCGGCCATCGCCTTCACGGTCGCCCTCATCGGCGCGACCTGTCTGACCCTCTACACGGCTCCCACCCGGTACGAGCCGCCGGTCCCCCCGGGCGAAACGGTTCAGGGCGTCCCGCCGAAGCCGGCTCCCGGCCCCCTGTCGGACGCGAAGCTCTCCCTGCGGGCGAAGCTGCGCTCGGAGTCGGCCCACGGCCCGGAACGGCTCGTCCCCGAGACCAGGTGAACGCCCCGCCCCACGGGCAGACGAACGCCGGTGGGCCCGCCCCTGTGCAGGGACGGGCCCACCGGCGTCAGGCGGGAGAACTCAGCCGGCCAGGATCTCGCGGGCCAGCTTCGCCGTCTCGGTGGGCGTCTTGCCGACCTTGACGCCCGCGGCCTCGAGGGCCTCCTTCTTCGCCTGGGCGGTGCCGGACGAACCGGACACGATGGCACCGGCGTGGCCCATCGTCTTGCCCTCGGGGGCGGTGAAGCCCGCGACGTAGCCGACGACCGGCTTGGTCACGTTCTTCGCGATGAAGTCCGCGGCCCGCTCCTCGGCGTCGCCACCGATCTCGCCGATCATGACGATCAGGTCGGTGTCGGGGTCGGCCTCGAACGCGGCGAGCGCGTCGATGTGCGTGGTGCCGATGATCGGGTCGCCACCGATGCCGACGGCCGTCGAGAAGCCGATGTCACGGAGCTCGTACATCATCTGGTACGTCAGCGTGCCGGACTTCGACACCAGGCCGATGCGGCCCGGCTTGGTGATGTCGCCGGGGATGATGCCGACGTTCGAGCCGCCCGGGGTGATGATGCCGGGGCAGTTCGGGCCGATGATCCGGGTCTTGTTGCCCTTCTTGCCGGCGTACGCCCAGAAGGAGGCCGTGTCGTGCACGGCGATGCCCTCGGTGATCACGACGGCCAGCGGGATCTCGGCGTCGATGGCCTCGACGACCGCGTCCTTGGTGAACTTCTCCGGCACGAAGATGACGGAGACGTTGGCGCCGGTCTTCTCGATGGCCTCCTTGACGGTGCCGAAGACGGGTACCTCGGTGCCGTCGAAGTCCACGGACTGACCCGCCTTGCGCGGGTTCACGCCGCCCACGACGTTGGTGCCGTCGCCGAGCATGAGCTTGGTGTGCTTCAAGCCGGTGGCGCCGGTCATGCCCTGGACGATGACCTTGCTGTCCTTGTTGAGCCAGATAGCCATGGTGTGTTGGTGTCCTCGTCCTGAGTGCTTACTTGGCGGCGTGGGCCAGCTCGGCGGCCTTGTCGGCCGCGCCGTCCATGGTGTCGACGCGCTGGACCAGCGGATGGTTGGCGTCGGTGAGGATCTGCCGGCCGAGCTCGGCGTTGTTGCCGTCGAGGCGGACGACGAGCGGCTTGGTGACTTCCTCGCCGCGGTCCTCCAGGAGCTTCAGAGCCTGGACGATGCCGTTGGCGACCTCGTCACAGGCGGTGATGCCACCGAAGACGTTGACGAAGACGGAGCGCACGTCCGGGTCGCCGAGGATGATCTCGAGACCGTTCGCCATGACCTGGGCGGAGGCACCGCCACCGATGTCCAGGAAGTTGGCGGGCTTGACGTTGCCGTGCTGCTCACCGGCGTACGCGACGACGTCCAGGGTCGACATGACCAGGCCCGCGCCGTTGCCGATGATGCCGACCTCGCCGTCGAGCTTGACGTAGTTGAGGCCCTTCTCCTTGGCAGCGGCCTCGAGCGGGTTGGCCGCGGCCTTGTCGTGGAGCTCCTCGAACTCGGGGTGGCGGAACTCGGCGTTGTCGTCGAGCGACACCTTGCCGTCGAGGGCGATGACGTCACCGGAGGCGACCTTCGCGAGCGGGTTCACCTCGACGAGGAGGGCGTCCGACTTGATGAAGGTGTCCCACAGCTTGACGAGGACGTTCGCGACCTTGTCGGCGACCTCGGCCGGGAACTTGGCGGCCGCGACGATCTCGCGGGCCTTGGCCTCGTCCACGCCGTCGATGGCGTCGATCGGGGTCTTGGCGACCGCCTCGGGGCGGGTGGCCGCCACCTCCTCGATCTCCATGCCGCCCTCGACGGAGGCGATGGAGAGGAAGGTGCGGTTGGCACGGTCGAGGAGGAAGGAGACGTAGTACTCCTCGACGATCTCCGGAGCGGTCTCGGCGATCATCACCTTGTGGACCGTGTGGCCCTTGATGTCCATGCCGAGGATGTCCGTCGCGCGGGCGACGGCCTCGTCCGGGGTGGCGGCCAGCTTGACGCCACCGGCCTTGCCGCGACCACCGACCTTCACCTGGGCCTTGACGACGGACTTGCCGCCCAGCCGCTCGGTGATCTCGCGCGCCGCCTCAGGCGTGTCGATGACTTCACCGGCCAGCACCGGTACATCGTGCTTGGCGAAGAGGTCCCTCGCCTGGTACTCGAACAGGTCCACGCGCTTCCGTCCCTATCAGTGATCTCGCGGTTCGTTGGATGCGTGGGCGTGCCGCGAAGGGCAACGTGACGACCGCATGTGTCACAAGGGAAGCGCACACGGTGTCCGAGCGCGCGGCATGTCCGTCTCGCAGGTTATCGCTGCTTCCGGGGGCCCTCTAAATCGCGGGTCACACCTGAGCGGTGATACCTGTCACATGATGCCTGGATCACTGGCACGCCGTGCCGCAGGTGAGGGGCCTCACCGGGCTGGGGTTCGCCCGGTGAGGCCCCTGATGCAGCCCCGTAGGGGGCTGGGGCGGGTCGTCATCACCCCAATGAGGACGTCCCGCCCGGTCCGCCGGGCCTACGGCCGGACACGGCCGACGGCTTTCGGCCGTCCGAGTCCTTGTGCCCTGCGGAAGCGGACTTCGCGCATTCGTTGGTTGCGCGGGGTGGGGGTGGGAGGTGAGGGACTGGGGAGTGGGGGGAGGCGTGGGGGATGGGGAGGGTGCGGTGGGGAGGTGGTGTCCCTGGGCTGAACGGGTGGTGTGGTGTGTGGTGCTGAACGGGTGGTGTGGTGTGTGGTGGGGAGTGGGTGACAGGTCAGGAGATGGGACGGCTCAGACGCTGTGGGCGGCTGAGGGCTCGCCCGCTTCGACCGCCCACGGGTAGGCCGTGAACACGACGGCCTCGGCCCACCCGTGGGAGAAGCCACCCCTGCCGGTGAGGTCGCCCGCGGACGCGACAACGGACCGGAACGCCTTCGCCTTGGCCGCGGCGAGGGCGGCCCGCGCCGCCCTGGCGCCGAGGACGGCCTGCGCTCCACGGACGCCGGAGGCCCTGTTGATGCTGGAGGTGCTGTTGATGCTGGAGGTGCTGTTGATGCTGGAGGTGCTGTTGATGCTGGTGGTGCTGTTGGTGCTGTTGGTGCTGCCGGTGACCGTGGCGGCGGAACGACGGATGTTGTTGTCCATGCGTACGTCAGATCCTTAGATCTTTGGGTTCCGAGGCTTCGGAAGGCTGGGGACATCCCGGCACCGGAGCGGGCAGCGGAAGCGCTGGAGAAGGGCTCCGGGCGGGCGGGCAGACCTGTATCCGCCCCCGCGCGGCAGGTCTACGGGTGGGGAGGTCCGCCCTAGCCGGGGAAGACGGGGATGTCCCGGTACCTGTCCCGGGTCTCGGCCGCGCCGGCACGCACGGCGCTGCCGGGCACCAGCCGCAGCGGCACCCGGTCGGAGAGGGTCACGGCGTGCGCGTCGCCGTGCCGCGCCGAGCCGCTGTCGACGACCGGCGCGTTGCCCAGCGCACCGTCGGGGTGACCGGCGGGCGCCCGGTGTGCGGGAAGGTGGCCGGCGCGCGCCGACACCGCACCGGCGTGCGCGTCCCGGTGCACGCATACGTGCGCCATCGCACCCGCCCCGACCCCGCCCACGGCGCTCGCCGGACCGTACGGCGCCAGGGTGACACCCGAAACCGTGTCCGGCGTCGACGCCACGGGCGTCGCCGACGTGCCGCCCGGCTGCTCCACCGAGTCCGTCGGCGTCGACGGCAGCGCCGGCGACGACGGGCCGTCCGGCACGGTCGGGAGGGACGGCTGAGACGGCTCGGACGGCTGAGAGGGCTGGGAGGGCAGCGAGGGAAGCGACGGCGCCGAAGGCAGCGTCGGAAGGCCCGGCAGCTCCGGCAGGTCCGGGAGAGCGGGAAGGCTCGGAAGAGTGGGAAGGCTCGGAAGAGCGGGAAGGTCCGGCAGGCCTGGCAGGCCCGGCAGGAGGGGCGAGGACGACAAGGGCGGCACATCCACCCGGACCTCGGCCGGCTCCGCCGTCACCGTCGCCACGACCTCACCGGCCGACCGTACGACCCCGCCACCGACGGAAGTCACCGCCGCGGCCCCCGACGTCCCCGGCACCGATACCGGCACGGACACCGGCACCGTCACGTTCGCGGACTCGGGCACGGACCCGGGCGCAGCCACGGACGCGGTCACGGGTATCGCCAGGGATGACGCCGTCGATGCCGACGCCCCGTCAGCCGCCTGCGCGTGCCCCCCGAAGAGGACCCCGAGCACGAACAGCCCGCCCGCCAGCAGCGCGCCCCGCAGGGCGACCCTCAGCGCACGCCGACCGGCCGCCGCGCGAGGAACGCGCAGAACGGCAGCGGAGAACGCGGCAGGCCAGGCCAAGGAAAGGATCCTCCCGTGCGACGAACGAGGTGAGGGGAGGCGCTGATCCTTGCACGGGGGTGCCGAGGTTACGCAAGCCCCCCGTTACCGATGGGCAGGCATGTCCCTTTTCTCACCCGCGCGCTTCTTCACACTCCTCTACTCCCCGTCCGGTACTCCCCGTCCGGCACGGGCAACGGGCGCTTCTCGATCGCCGCGGCCATCACCTCCGGGAAGAGATCGGGCGTGCAGGCGAACGCCGGTGCGCCGAGCGCCGCGAGCGCGGCCGCGTGCTCCCGGTCGTAGGCGGGCGCCCCTTCGTCCGACAGCGCGAGCAGCGCGACGAACTGCACGCCCGACGCCTTCATCGCCGCGACCCGCTTCAGCATCTCGTTGCGTATGCCTCCTTCATAGAGATCGCTGATCAGCACGACCACCGTCTCCGCGGGCCGGGTGATCTGCGACTGGCAGTAGGCCAGTGCCCGGTTGATGTCGGTGCCGCCGCCGAGCTGGGTGCCGAACAGGACGTCCACCGGGTCGTCGAGCTGGTCCGTGAGGTCGACGACCGCCGTGTCGAAGACGACGAGCCGGGTGCTGATCGACCGCATGGAGGCCAGCACCGCACCGAACACGGAGGCGTGGACGACCGAAGCGGCCATCGACCCCGACTGGTCGATGCAGAGGATCACCTCCTTCTTCACGGACCGGGAAGCCCGCCCGTATCCGACGAGCCGCTCGGGCACGACCGTGCGGTGCTCGGGGAGGTAGTGCTTGAGGTTGGCGGCGATGGTGCGGTTCCAGTCGATGTCCTGGTGGCGGGGGCGGGAGACACGCGCGCTGCGGTCGAGGGCGCCGGTGAGCGTGGCCCTGGTCCGCGTGGCGAGCCGCTCCTCCAGGTCGTCCACGACCCTGCGCACGACGGCCCGCGCCGTCTCCTTCGTCGTCTCCGGCATCGCCTTGTTGAGGGAGAGCAGCGTGCCGACGAGGTGCACGTCGGCCTCGACCGCCTCCAGCATCTCCGGCTCCAGCAGCAGCGTGGCCAGCCCGAGCCGGTCGATGGCGTCCCGCTGCATGACCTGGACGACGGAGGAGGGGAAGTACGTTCGGATGTCGCCGAGCCAGCGCGCCACGGACGGCGCCGACGCACCGAGCCCCGCCGACCGGTCCCGGCCCGTCCGCGCCTCGTCCCGTCTCCCGTAGAGCGCGGCGAGCGTCCCGTCCATGGCGGCGTCCCGCCCGGACAGCGCGCACCCGGTGCCGTCCGCCTCCTCGCCCCCGAGCACGAGCCGCCAGCGCCGCAGCCGCTCCTGCCGGGACTCCGTCTCTCCCGGATCGGTCCTCTCGGTCGTCATCCGCCCGCCCTCACCCCGTCGTTGTCGTAGTGGTCCTGCGGCCGCCCCTCCGCGTTCAGCCCCAGCAGCAGCCGCACCACGGGCAGCACGGCGTCCGCGCGCCCCGCGTCGAGTCCGGCCGCGAAACCGGGTCTCCCGTCACCCGCGCCCACCCCGCTCCGGTGCCGGCCGGGACCGCGCCGCGCCAGCTCCCCGAGCGTTCTGCGCACCCCCGTCTCGTACGCCGAGAACGTCCGCCGCAGCAGCGGCAGCACATCCGTGAACGCCTCCGCCGGCACCCCCGTCAGCCATCCGTCGACCAGGCTCAGCAGCCGCTCGTCGTGCACGAGGAGCAGCCCGCCGCCGGAGCCGCCGCCGACGAACCCCTCGATCCAGGCGGCCGCCTCCCCCGGTGGCGTCCCCGACGACAGGGCCAGCCCCATGAGCCGCGCCGCCTCGTCCCCGTCCACCTCCCCCTCGTCCAGCAGCAACCGCACGGCCCGTCCCCGGACGACGCCCGCCACCGCGTCCCGCCCGGACAGCCCCCGCAGCACGGTCCGCCAGCGGCCCCGCAGGTCTCCCGGGCCGGGGCCGCGGTGCGCCGGGGTGCCGGCCGGCCGCTCCCCTCCCGGGCCGAGCGCCTCCTCCAGCAGCCCCACCGCCCCGTGCACCGCGTCCACGTGTCCCCGCATCTCCTCGGCCGCCTCGGCGTCCAGCGCGGCGCAGGCCGGGGGCAGACCGACGAAGACCCGCTCGGCGAGGCCCGCGGCGACGTCGGCGAGCGCGCCGGTGTCGGTGCCGCGCACGTCGCCGTAGCGCAGGGAGCGGACGAGGGCGGGCAGCGCTCGGGCGAGGTGGCCGACGTCCGTGTCGAGCGCCGCCCGGTCGGCGAGGACCCGCATCACCGCAGGCAGTGCCTGCGGCAGGCCCGCCAGGAGACAGCGCTCGGCGAGCGCGGTCACCTCGGCGAGGGTGCGCGCGCCCACGGCGTCCGCCTCCGCCCTGGCGGTCGCGGCGGCGAGCACGGTCGTCCCCCACACCCCGGCCTCGGCCACCCGCACGGACAGCTCCGGCTCCCAGCGCAGCCGCCACGTCTCCCGGAAGGTGCCCGTGCTGCCCCGCGAGGCCACCGGCTCCCCCCAAGGGACGTGCAGCAGCCGCAGCCGGTGCAGGAGTCCGCTGCGCTCGGCGTCGTTCTCCTTGCGCAGGTCGAGCTCCACCTCCCGCTCCAGCGCCTCCGGTCTGAGCCGCAGCCTGCGCTGCAACCGGTCGAGGTCGCGTTGCAACGGCACCGCGGGCGCGGAGCGCGGCACCTCGCCCAGCGCGTCCCCGACGACGAGCCGGTCGTGCACGAGCGCCAGCGGCACCTCCGACCCCTCGCTCAGCACCGCCCGCACCGCGTCCGTCGTCTCGCCGAGGCCGGGCAGTGGTCTGCCGCGCAGCACGGCGAGCGTCTCGGCCAGCCGTACCGCCTCGATGACGTGCGCCGAGGACACGATCCGGTCCTCCTCGCGCAGCAGGCCCGCCACCTTGGTCAGCCATCGCTCGACCGGCCGGTCCGGCGCGGCGAACAGATGCCCGTACCAGCCCGGTGACTCGATCCCGGCGCCATATCCCCCGGCCCGCGCCAGTCTGCGGTTCGTCCACGGCACCCACGTCAGGTCGGCCTTGACCCTGGGCAGCCCCTTGAGCAGCGCCCGGTCGGCGCCGACGCCGGTCCTGCGCCGCAGCGCGGGCACGTGCCAGGCCCCGCAGACCACGGCCACGTCCCCGTCGCCGCACTCCCGCTGTGCCGCCCGCACCTGGAGCCGCATGTACGCCTCCCTTACGGCGTCCCGGCCGTTCCCCGTGTCGCCGTACGTCTCCCGCAGGGCTCCCATCGCCTCCTCCAGTACGGCGAACGGTGCGAACGGGTCCCGCTCCCGGGCGCGCCGGTGCTCGACGACGTCCTCCCACCAGCGCTCGGGGTCGTCGTAGCCGGCGGCGTCGGCGAGCACGGCGAGGGGGTCGACACGGATCCCGTCCACGCCCGAGGGGCTCCCCTCACCCTCCTGGGCCCCCTCGCCCCCCTCCCCGCCGTGCGCGCTCCCCGCTTCCCCCGCCTCCCCGTCGTCCCCCGCGTCCCTCTCGTCCCCGTCGCCTCCTCTGTCTCCGTCCCCTCCGTCGTCCCAGGCCAGCGTGTGCGTGGCCGGCAGGTCGATGAAGCGGGCCGGGACCCCCTCCTCCAGGGCCCACCGGATCGCCACCCACTCCGGCGAGAACTCGGCCATCGGCCAGAACGCCGACCGTCCGGGCTCGTCCACGGCGTGGGCGAGGAGCGCCACCGGCGGCCGCATGTCCTCGTCGGCCGCCAGCGGGATCAGCGCGTCGGCCTCCGGTGGCCCCTCGATCAGGACGATCCGGGGCCGCGCCGCCTCCAACGCCGCCCGGACGGCGCGGGCCGACCCCGGCCCGTGATGCCGCACCCCGAGCAACAGGGCCTCCCCCGCACCGGCCCAGCGACCGCGCGCCCTCCCCCGGCCGGCCCTCCGGCCGCCGGCCCTCCCGCCGCCTGGCGCTGCCGGAACGGCCTCCCCCGGAACGGCCTCCCCCGGGACGGCCTCCCCTGGGACGACCTGCCACGCCACCGGCTGGTCGTCGTCCGCGTCCACGGCCCCCTCCCGGCCCGTCATCCCGTCCCCCTCCGCCTGCGGGTCCACGTCGTGTCGTCGTCCCCCGGCCGCGCCGGCCGCGCAGCCCCGCATCCCATCGCACCCCTCACGTCCCGCTCCCGGTCGCCGTCGGTGCCGTTCACGCACTCACCTCCCGGCAGGCCCGGTAGAAGTCCGTCCAGCCGTCCCGCTCCCGGACCACCGCCTCCAGGTACTCCTGCCACACGACCCGGTCGGCGGCCGGGTCACGGACGACCGCGCCGAGGATGCCCGCGGCGACGTCGCCCGGCCGCAGCACGCCGTCGCCGAAGTGCGCGGCCAGCGCGAGTCCGTTGGTGACGACGGAGATCGCCTCCGCCGTCGACAGGGTGCCGCTCGGCGACTTCACCTTCGTACGCCCGTCGGACGTGATCCCGTCGCGCAGCTCGCGGAAGACGGTCACCACCCGGCGGATCTCGTCGACGCCGTCGGGTCCGGCCGGCAGCTCCAGGGAGCGGCCCATCTGCTCGACGCGCCGCGTGACGATGTCGACCTCGGCCTCGACGCTCGCCGGCAGCGGCAGCACCACCGTGTTGAACCGGCGGCGCAGGGCGCTGGAGAGCTCGTTGACCCCGCGGTCGCGGTCGTTGGCCGTGGCGATGAGGTTGAATCCGCGGACGGCCTGCACCTCCTGCCCCAGCTCCGGTATCGGCAGCGTCTTCTCCGACAGGACGGTGATGAGGGTGTCCTGCACATCGGCCGGAATGCGGGTCAGCTCCTCGACGCGCGCCGTCATCCCCTCCGCCATGGCCCGCATGACCGGGCTGGGCACGAGGGCGTCCCGGCTCGGGCCGTGCGCCAGGAGTCGGGCGTAGTTCCAGCCGTAGCGGATCGCCTCCTCGGGGGTGCCCGCGGTGCCCTGCACCAGCAGGGTGGAGTCGCCGCTGACGGCCGCGGCGAGGTGCTCGGAGACCCAGGTCTTGGCGGTTCCGGGCACACCGAGCAGGAGCAGGGCCCGGTCGGTCGCCAGTGTGCTGACGGCGACCTCGACGATCCGGCGCGGGCCGACGTACTTCGGGGAGATCACCGTGCCGTCCGGCAGGGTGCCGCCGAGGAGGTACGTGGCGACCGCCCACGGAGACAGCTTCCAGCGGGCCGGGCGCGGGCGGTCGTCCTGCGCGGCCAGGGCGGCGAGTTCGTCGGCGAAGGCGTCCTCGGCGTGCGGCCGCAGCACCCCGCCCTGCTGCTCCCTGCTCCCCAGCCTCTCCTCGCTCACCTGCGTCTTCTCATTCACCTGCCTCTGCCTCTCCTCGTTCACCTGCCTCTCCTTGCTCACCTGCTCCTCATGCACCGGCTGCTCCTCGCTCGGCTGCGGCTGCTTGTGACGCGGTTGCGCGGGCATCGGGGCGACGGACGTCACCGGATCGACGGACGCCGTCGGGTCGACGGGCAGAGACATGGCTGAGGCCCCCTCCAGCTCGGCCGGTTCGGATCTGGTGTCCACCGTGCACCACGGCACTGACAATCCGTTCCGACCTGCGGAAACGCCGTCCGGACCCGGCCTCCGGACCAGCCGTGGGACCAGGTGCCGAACCAGCCGCCGAACCAGCCGCCCGACCGTCTGCGGACTTGCTGCGGAGCGGCTGCCGGACCGGCAGCCCGACCGGCGGCCGGAGCGATTGTCAGTGGGTGGATCTACCTTCGGGGACATGACTCAGCAGGGGGTGCGCTGGACGGCGGACCAGGTGCTGGCACTGGCGCCTGACGTCGCGTCACGCAAGGCGGGAAGCAGGCTCGGCGCGGCGGGTCCGTGGTCCGGGACGGGGAGTTCCGACGAGGGGACGGTGTGGGGGCTGTGCAAGGGCAGCGGCAGCAAGCCGTATCAGACGGTCGTCGACGTCGCGGACGCTGCGGGGCCCGCGTACACGTGCAGTTGTCCGAGCCGTAAGTTCCCGTGCAAGCACGCGCTCGGGCTTCTGTTGCTGTGGTCGGGCGGGGAAGCCGCGGTGCCCGCGGGACAGGCGGCACCGGACTGGGCCGAGGAGTGGATCACGGCACGGCGCGGGCGTACACGGGAGAAACGGGAAGCGGGGACGCCGGGTTCCACGGCCGCCTCGGCCGATCCGGAGGCGGCCCGCCGGAGAGCCGAGCGCCGCGCCGAGCGGATCACCGCGGGGACGACGGAGCTGGAACAGCGGCTGGCCGACCTGCTGCGCTCCGGCCTGGCCACGGCCGAGCAGGCGGGATACGGGCCGTGGGAGGAGACCGCGGCCCGCATGGTCGACGCCCAGGCACCCGGACTGGCCGCTCGGGTGCGGGAGCTGGGGGCGATCCCGGCCTCCGGCCCCGGCTGGCCGGTGCGCCTGCTGGAGGAGTGCGCGCTGCTCCACCTTCTCGACCGGGGCTGGCTGCACCGAGACCGTCTGCCGGACGCACTGGCCGCGACGGTCCGCACCCGTGTCGGTCTGCCCGCCTCGCCGGACGGACCGCCGCTGCGTGACGACTGGCTCGTCCTCGCCCAGTACGACACGGGGGACGCCAAACTGACGACCCGCCGTGTCTGGCTCCACGGCGCCGCTTCCGGCCGTACGGTCCTCCTCCTCTCCTACGGCGCCGCAGGCCGCGCACCCGAGCTCGCGCTGCCCGTCGGCCTGGCCGTGGACGCGGAGGTGTCCGCCTACCCGGGTTCGGGGCAGCGGAGGGCGTCCCTGGGCGAGCGGTTCGCCCCGCCCGCCCCCACCGGCGTCCGACCGCCCGGCGTGACGACGGCCGAGGCAGCGGCCCGCTACGGCGCCGCCCTGCGCGACGACCCCTGGCTGGACTCCGTCCCCGTCACCCTGGGCGGCGTCGTCCCCGCCCCCGACGGCGCCTCCTGGCAACTGGCGGACACCGACGGGGACACCGCCCTTCCGCTCACGCCGGCAGCCGTGTCCCGCCCCGGCCTGTGGCGCCTGGTCGCCCTCTCCGGCGGCCACCCGGTCACGGTGTTCGGCGAGTGCGGCCACCGCGGCTTCACCCCCCTCACGGCCTGGCCGTCGGATCACGCAGAGGCGGTACGCCTGTGCTGAGCGGACACGACTCCGACCGCCCCGGCCGTTCCTCCGGCCACGCACACCCCCTCGGGACGGAAGGGAACCTCATGAACGGCACCCCGGCTGCCCTCACCTCCCCACCGACCACCTGGGAAGACCTGGTCACCGCGGCTCTCCTCGGCACGGACCGGCGTACGCCCCCGGGAGCGGCCTCCGGCCGGAACGCGCCGGCCGCCCTCCTGGACGCGGCGGCCGCCGAGACCGTACGGCGTCGGGCCGGTCTGCGTCCGGGGCGGGCCGCGCCCCGGACGGATCCGGCGCCCCCGGACCCGCGTCCGGTGCTGCCCGCTCCCGCGGCCCGCAGGCTCTCCCTGCTGCTGGCCGACCGCCCCGGCACCGGCGGGGGCGGCCGCAGGGGCACCGCGCCCGATCTGATGGAGCTGCTGCCCCAGTGGCTGGCGGCGGCGAACGCCCGGGGGTTCGCCGCACCGGCCGAGGCCCTGCCCGCACTGCTCGACGCGGCCCGGGGGCGGACGGACCTGCGCCCGGCGGCGCTGGAGTTCGCGGGCCCGAGAGCCCTGTGGCTGGCCGGGCTCAACCCGGACTGGCGGTTCGCCCTGCGCGCGACTCCGGGCGCCGGCGCGTCACTGCCGGGCCCGGAGGAGACCGACCGTGTCGACCGGCTCTGGCAGGAGGGTCTGTTCGCCGAGCGGGTCGCGCTCCTGGCGGCGATACGGGCCCGCGATCCCGACGCCGCCCGCGCGTTGCTCACGGCCACCTGGCCGACGGAGCGTGCGGAGGACCGGCTGATGTTCCTGGACTCGCTGCGCAGCGGCCTCGGCCCCCGGGACGAGCCGTTCCTGGAGCAGGCCCTGGCCGACCGCAGCCGCAACGTCCGGGCCACGGCCGCCGAACTGCTGTCGGCGCTGCCGGGCTCGGCGCTCGCCGCGCGGATGGCGGTGCGGGCCGGCGCGTGCGTGGCCGTCGACCGCACGCGGGACACGCCGACGATCGTCGTGGAGGCGCCGCACGAGTGCGACACGGGCATGGAACGCGACGGCGTGGTGCCCAAGGCGCCGACCGGCCGGGGTGAACGGTCCTGGTGGCTGGGCCAGCTGGTGGAGGCGACCCCGCTGACCGCATGGCCGGCGCGCCTGGGCGGCCGGGCGCCGGGAGAGATCGTCGCGCTGCCGGTGGCCGACGACTGGATGAGTGAACTGCACGCGGCGTGGTGCCGGGCCGCCGTGAGACAACGGGACGCCGCCTGGGCGCGGGCCCTGCTCGGGGTTCCGTCGGCTCCCGAGGCGGGCGGGCCGGGCGCGGTGTCCCTCGCGGAGCGGGCCAAGCTGCTCGGCACTCTGCCGACGGGCGAGAGGGCCGAGTGGGTGGCCGGGTTCATCGCGGCGCACGGTCTGTCCGAGGCGTTCCAACTGCTCGGGGTGTGCGCGGTGCCGTGGGCTCCGCCGCTCGGCCGCGCCGTGGTCGACGCGCTGAACATCGCACGCGACGCGGGGAGTTATCCGTGGAGTTTCAGCGGGGTGATGGGCCTGGCCGAACGCTGTCTCGACCCCGCGGAGGCCGGCCGCCTCGACGGCCTGCTGGCAGTGCCGGACGAATCGGAGGACGCGTCACCCGGGGCGGGCGGCTACTGGGCGGAGGCGTTCCAGAGACTGAGGACGACGTTGCGGCTGCGCGCGGTGATGGCGGAGGAGCTGGCCCCGTGACGACGCCGTTCCGTCCACGCCACCGGTACGCGCCCGCGTCGCCGCCCGCGCATACGGACACCCCACCGGCACGCGCCCGCGCCGCCACCCCCGCATACGGACACCCCACCGGCACGCGCCCGCGCCGCCGCCCCCGCATACGGACCACACCACCGGCACGCGCCCGCGTCGCCGCCCGCGCATACGGACCACACCACCGGCGCCCGCCACCGTCACCCACCGTCATCCACCGACGCCTTCCCGCGCGCTCGGCACCCCACCGCCGCGTCGGCGGGACCCATCGAACGGGCTCCGCCTCGTCTGCGGGATCCGTCGGAGGGGCTCCGCCGCCTCGGCGGGACCCGCCGGAGGGGCCTCGCCTCACCCGCCGGAGGCAGCCGGCTGCCGGGCGTTCGCCCGCACCCATTCCACGATCGAAGCCGTCGTCGCCCCGGGCGTGAAGATCTCCGCGACGCCCTTCTCCTTAAGCGGCGGAATGTCCGCCTCGGGGATGATCCCCCCGCCGAAGACGAGGATGTCGGCCGCGTCCCGCTCCTCGAGGAGTTCGATCACGGCGGCGAAGAGCGTGTTGTGGGCTCCGGAGAGGATGGACAGGCCGATCGCGTCGGCGTCCTCCTGGATCGCGGTGTCGACGATCTGCTCGGGAGTCTGGTGGAGCCCGGTGTAGATGACTTCCATGCCGGCGTCGCGCAGCGCCCGCGCGATCACCTTGGCCCCACGATCGTGGCCGTCGAGCCCCGGCTTGGCCACCACCACGCGGATCGGACCGGCTGTCACACCCATCACTGCCTCCATGAAGCGACTCCATCCATCCGTACCCCCCATTCCCCGCGTCGGCGAGCGGTAGCACCACACCGGCCGAGGAAAGTGAACGAACGTTATCTCCAGCATCCCGTAACCGGCAGTTTCGCGGTACGCGGCGAGGGGGAAATCACACAGTGGGACACGTTCACCGCACGCGGTTCTTTTTCGCCCAGAGAGGGAACCCGAGGAAACCGCGTACAACGGGAGCCGCAACGGGGTCGCCACACCGCCGCGTCGCAGGCCGCGCGCCGTGGCGGTGCGGCGCATCGGCGCAGGACGCCGGCCTCCTCCGCCGCGACTTCCCCTAGGGCACACGGGGGACAGAGACGTCCTCGGCGTGCCGACAGGAGGTCGGCCATGCAGGTCACGTGGATGGTGCAGCCCTTACTACCGTGGTGCCGGCGCCTCCTGCCGGACAGGCCGGCGGCACTCTCCGTGACTCTCCTGAAGGCGACCGCGCTGGACATCGCCATCCTTGCCGGACACCTGATTCTCTACCCCTCCGGCATCGCCCAGGAGCGTCGCGATGAGGGCGCCCCCGCACTGCCCGCGACGGGCGGCGCCGAGGACCCGGCCCGGCTGCCCGCACGGCCACTGCCCCCGGTCGTCCTGCTGCACGGCTTCATCGACAACCGCTCCGTCTTCGTCCTGCTGCGCCGCAGCCTCGCCCAGCACGGCAGGCACCGGGTCGAGTCACTCAACTACTCTCCGCTGACCTGCGACATCCGCATCGCGGCGGAGCTGCTGGGCCGGCACATCGAGGAGATCTGCGAGCGCACCGGCAGCGACCGGGTCGACGTCGTCGGGCACAGCCTCGGCGGCCTGATCGCCCGCTACTACGCACAGCGGCTCGGCGGGGACGCGCGCGTACGCACGCTGGTCACCCTCGGCACCCCGCACTCGGGCACCCGGGTGGCCCGGCTGGCGAACGCCCACCCCATCGTGCGCCAGATGCGCCCCGGCTCGGCGGTCATCGAGGAGCTGTCCCGGCCCGCCCCCGGCTGCCGCACACGTTTCGTCAGCTTCTGGAGCGACCTCGACCACCTGATGGACCCGCTGGAGACGGCCCGGATCGACCACCCCGACCTGCTGACCGAGAACGTGCAGGTGAGCGGGATCGGCCATCTCGCCCTGACCGTGCACCCGGCCGTCGCGACCGGCATACGGCAGGCCCTCGACGACGAGGGGGCGGGACGCGCCACGCTCACTCCGACGACCGGGCACGCCGACGGCCTCACGGTCGCCTGAGGACACCCGCCCGCACCCGCCCGCACCCGCCCGGCACCGGCCCGCACAGCGGTCGGACCCTTTTCTCCGCCCCCACATTATCGAACGTGCTTCGAACATAGGGCCAAGGTCACGTCCACCCTCCCCCGAAACAGGGCCGATTGCCCCTTTCCCGCGAGCACGAAACCTGACGAAGATTGTCGTGCCCGCGTACCGCCGGGTACAGTCGCCGCACTGCTCTGGCAGCCCCTGTCGTCGAGGCGAGAGAGAAGTTGGTGAACGATCGTCACCCGTCGGGGACCCTGACCACCCCGGCTCCGGCTTCCGACGCAGACGCGGCGCACTACGCGTCGTTCAGCTCCACGGAAGCCCAGTACGGCGATTTCACCAGCCCCGACGCCTACGACACCGGCGCGCACCCCACCGGCCACTTCGCGGCCGACCCGCTCTTCGGCAACCTCCCCGGCGACGGCGCCTCCACGGGCGCGTTCGACACCGGCCAGTGGTCCACGGGCAGCCACGAGACTCTGGACTACGACCCGTACGCGGCCCAGCACCAGGCCGCCTACGACACGGGCGCGTACGACACCACCGCCTGGACCACGGGCCACCAGCAGGTGCCGGACCAGCAGCCGCTGTCGGCCATCCCGCACCAGGCCACGGCTCCCGACACCAGCGGGCAGTGGGACGCGAGCGCGTGGCTCCAGCCCGACGGGTCCGGCGGGCCCACCGACCGGACCCAGCAGTGGGAATGGGGCACGCAGGCCTTCGACACCGGTGCCTACGACGCCACGCAGTGGAACTCCGACGGCGCCGACGCCCCGGACCCCGAGGCCTACGAGCAGTCCGCCGAGCCGCCCTTCGACCAGCAGGGCCCCACCACCTTCGAGCAGGGCGACTACCAGCAGCCCGACTTCGAGCGGACCGATTTCGAGCGGACCGACTACGAGCACGGCGCCTACGACGAGCCCGCCGCGTACGAGGAGAACCCGTCGGGCGAAGGCGAGTTGACCGCGACGGGTGAGCTGCCCGCCGTCTCCGCGCTTCCCCTCCTCGACGACCAGGAGGACGTCGCCCCGGCCCCCACCTCCCGCGCTGCCGCCCGTAACTCCGGCCGCTCCCGGCGCCGTACGCCCCCGAAGCGTTCCGCGCTGCTGACGGTGGCCGTGCCCTCGGCCTGCGTCATGGGCGTCGCCGGTATCGCCGCCGCCTCCGTCGGCACCCTGACCGGCGACGACAAGGAAACGTCGGCGGCCGCGTCGGACGCGCAGGCGGTGAAACCGTCCGCCGCCAACAACAAGCTCGACAGCCAGCTCGAGACCCTCACCGCCGAGGCCGACGACTTCGCAGACCGCGCCAGCCGGACGCAGGAACGTATCGACCTCAAGGCGCAGCAGGAGGCCGAGAAGAAGAAGGCGGCGGCCGAGGCGGCCCGCAAGGAGCGGCTGCGCCCCAAGTACGCCCTCCCCGTCAGCCAGCACGGACTCAGCGCCTACTACGGTCAGGCCGGCGTCAACTGGATGTCCCAGCACACCGGCATCGACTTCCCGGTCTCCTACGGCACCACGGTCATGGCCGCGACCGACGGCACCGTCCGCACCCAGTGGAACAGCGCCTACGGCAACATGATGATCGTGACGGCGAAGGACGGCACGGAGACCTGGTACTGCCATCTCTCCAGTTACCGCGTCGCCTCCGGGACGACCGTCAAGGCCGGCGACCCGATCGCGTACTCCGGCAGCTCCGGCAACTCGACCGGCCCCCACCTGCACTTCGAGGTCCGGCCGAGCGGCGGCTCGGCGATCGACCCGCTGTCGTGGCTGCGCAGCCACGACCTCGACCCGACGTAACCCGGCCCCGGCCCGACCGACTCCGGATCGGGCCCGACGCATGACCGGTCCGACGCATGACCGGTCCGACGCACGGCCGGTCCGACGCGTGACCGGTCCGGCTCCGACCGGCTGTCGAGCTCGCGAACTCCCGCCGTACGGGCTTGCAGGACACCGCACGGCTTCCGGGCCCCCGCTGCACGAGCGGGGGCTCCTTGCGTGCACGGTCTTCAGGCGCGGGCGCGGATCCCGGCTAGAGCTTCTCCACCGGTGCGTACCGCAGCAGCAGCCGCTTCGGCTTGGCCTCGCCGAAGTCGATCGTCGCCTCCGCGTTGGCGCCCGTGCCCTTCACCGCGACGACCGTGCCGAGCCCGAACTGGTCGTGGGTGACGCGGTCGCCGACGGCCAGTGAGACCACCGGCTTCTCCGCCGTCCGCCGCGTGGCGAAGCCGGACGCGCCGGCCGCCGAGGAACGCGAGCGGGACGAGGACAGCGAGGCCGCCACCGCGGACACCGGACCGGAGGACACGCGCGAGGCCGCGCCCGTCCGCTTCCAGTCGACATGGGTGGCCGGAATCTCCTCCAGGAAGCGGGAGGGCGGGTTGTACGACGGCTGCCCCCAGGCGCTGCGCATCGCCGACCGGGTCAGGTAGAGCCGCTCCCGCGCGCGGGTGATGCCGACGTAGGCCAGGCGGCGTTCCTCCTCCAGTTCCTTGGTCTGGCCGAGGGCGCGCATGTGCGGGAAGACGCCGTCCTCCATGCCGGTCAGGAACACGACGGGGAACTCCAGGCCCTTGGCGGTGTGCAGGGTCATCAGGGTGATGACCCCGGAGCCGTCCTCGTCCTCGTCGGGGATCTGGTCGGAGTCGGCGACCAGCGCCACCTGCTCCAGGAAGTCGGCCAGGGTGCCGGCGTTGTCCGCGCCGCGTTCCTGTTCGAACTCCAGGGCCACGGCGGCGAGTTCCTGGAGGTTCTCGATCCGGGTCTCGTCCTGCGGATCGGTGGACGCCTGCAACTCGGCCAGGTAGCCGGTGCGTTCGAGGACCGCTTCGAGGACCGTCGCCGGGCCGGCGCCCGATTCGACGATCGTGCGGAGCTCCTCCATCAGCGCGTTGAACCGCTTCACGGCGTTCGTCGAGCGCGCGGCCATGCCGTACGCCTCGTCGACCCGCTTCAGCGCCTGCGGGAAGCTGACCTTCTCGCGCTGGGAGAGGGCGTCGATCATGGCTTCGGCGCGCTCGCCGATACCGCGCTTGGGCACGTTGAGGATGCGGCGCAGCGGGACGGAGTCCTCCGGGTTGGCGAGGACCCGCAGGTAGGCGAGGACGTCCCGGACCTCCTTGCGCTCGTAGAAGCGGACACCGCCGACGACCTTGTAGGGCAGGCCGACGCGGATGAAGACCTCTTCGAAGACACGGGACTGGGCGTTGGTGCGGTAGAAGACGGCGACGTCACCGGCCTTCGCCTCGGCGGCGTCCGTGAGGCGGTCTATCTCGTCGGCGACGAACTGCGCCTCGTCGTGCTCGGTGTCGGCGACGTAGCCGGTGATGCGCGCGCCCGTGCCCGCGTTGGTCCACAGGTTCTTGGGGCGGCGGGACTCGTTGCGCTCGATGACCGCGTTGGCGGCGGAGAGGATGGTCTGGGTGGAGCGGTAGTTCTGCTCCAGCAGGATCGTCGTCGCGTCCGGGTAGTCCTCCTCGAACTGGAGGATGTTGCGGATCGTCGCGCCGCGGAAGGCGTAGATCGACTGGTCGGCGTCGCCCACGACGCACAGTTCGGCCGGCGGTACGTCGTCCTCGGCGGGCGGTACGTCGACGGGGTGCTCGGCGGTGCCCACGAGCTCGCGGACGAGGGTGTACTGGGCGTGGTTGGTGTCCTGGTACTCGTCGACCAGGACATGGCGGAAGCGGCGGCGGTAGTGCTCGGCGACGTCGCGGAAGGCGCGCAGCAGGTTGACCGTCGTCATGATCAGGTCGTCGAAGTCGAGGGCGTTCGCCTCGCGCAGCCGCGACTGGTAGAGGGCGTAGGCCTGGGCGAGGGTCTTCTCGAAGCCGTCGGTGGCCTGGGCGGCGAAGTCCTCCTCGTCGATCAGCTCGTTCTTCAGGTTGCTGATCTTCGCGCTGAAGGACTTCGGCGGGTAGCGCTTGGGGTCGAGGTCCAGATCACGGCAGACCAGGGCCATCAGGCGCTTGGAGTCGGCGGCGTCGTAGATCGAGAACGAGGACGTGAAGCCGAGCTTCTTGCTCTCGCGGCGCAGGATGCGCACGCACGCGCTGTGGAAGGTCATCACCCACATCGCGTTCGCCCGGGGGCCGACGAGCTGCTCGACGCGCTCCTTCATCTCGCCCGCGGCCTTGTTGGTGAAGGTGATCGCGAGGATCTCGCCGGGGTGGACGTGCCGCTCGGCGAGGAGGTGGGCGATGCGGTGGGTGAGCACGCGCGTCTTGCCGGAGCCGGCGCCGGCGACGATGAGCAGCGGGGTGCCGGAGTGGACGACGGCGGCGCGCTGGTTGTCGTTGAGCCCCTCCAGGAGTGCGGCCGCGTCGATCACCGGGCGCGGGGCGCCGTCGCGGTAGTGGGCGTCCCGGTCCGGGGGCACGTCGAACTTCCCGCCGAACAGATCGTCCGGAATCGACTCCGGAGCGTGATCGTCCTCGGGCGGTGGCGGGGGTTCCTCCGCGTGGCCGCGCGGGGCCTGGAGGTCCGCCAGGAAGCTGTCGTCAAAGAGGCTGCTCATCGCTCTCCGAGTCTAGGGTGCCCCACCGACAACCGGTCGCCGTCCCGAGAACATCCCGCTTCCCGCCGCCACCTGGTCCGCCGGGACCGGCACGGGCGGGGCGGTACCTACTGACCGGATCCGTAGCGTCACTGTTCGCATCCGACCGTTCTCCACTCCCGCAAATCTGAGCAAAACATCCCCTACCGCCCGAGTCTCGCCCGGGTTCCCCGCCGCCCGGCCGAAGGTCACGAAAATGTATCGGGCATATCACCCAGCAACCTTCACAGGCACCACACGAGTTGGCTACCGTGCCGGGCAGGCCGTACGACCCCCACCGGCGAACCTCGCCGGGCCGCACGGCCTCCGCCGAGTCCGGCGCGCCCCGTCGCGGCAGCCGGAGCCGGGGACCCACCGAGATCCCGGGGTGAATCGGCCCGACTCCCCGCGGGGACGAGGCCGTAGGGCAACCCTTCCGACCGTCCGCCCGAACCCTCCCCCAGTGCCTGAACGGCCTGGGGGTACCCCCACCGCTAACCCGGTAGGCGGAACATGGAAGGAGTCGCCTCCCTTGGCGTCGCAGCACCGCAAGCCGCGCCTTACGGGTACGCGCGTAGCAGGCATACGCACACCCGCCCTCGCCACCGCCGCTCTCACCTCGGTGGCCCTGCTCTCCCAGACGGCCAACGCCGCCCCCTCCACCGACGGCAAGCCGAGCCTGGAGGAGGTCGAGAAGAAGGTCGACGACCTCTACCGCCAGGCGGAGTCGGCCACCGAGAAGTACAACGCCGCCAAGGAGAAGACGACCAAGCAGCGCAAGCGCGTCGACGCCCTCCTCGACGACGTGGCCCAGCGCACCCAGAAGCTCAACGAAGCACGGGAGCAGCTCGGTTCCTTCGCCGCCGCCCAGTACCGCACCGGCGCCTCCGCGCCCGACACGGCGACCTTCCTCCTCGCGGACTCCCCGCAGGACTACTTCGACCAGACCCAGCTCATGGGCCGGCTGACCGAACGCCAGAAGGACGCGGTCGACGACTACTTCACCGAGCAGTCGGAGACCATGAAGAAGCGTCAGGAGGCCACGCAGAGCCTCGAGACGCTCACCGACTCGCAGACCGACCTCAGGACCGCCAAGGCCACCGTCCAGAAGAAGCTCGGCACCGCGCGCTCCCTGCTGTCGCAGCTGACGGCGGAGGAGAAGGAGCGGCTCGCCGCGATCGAGCGGAAGAAGCAGCAGGAGGCCGCCCGCAAGGCGGCGGAACTGGCCGAGCAGCAGGCGGCCGAGGCGGCCGCCGCACAGCAGGAGAGCGGCGGTTCCTCGGACACGAGCGGCTCGTCGGGCACGGACACGTCCTCGTCGTCCTCCTCCGCGTCCACGGACGCCTCGTACACCACCAAGGCCGAGAAGGCCCTGGCCTTCGCCCGCGCCCAGATCGGCAAGCCGTACGTGTGGGGCGCCACGGGCCCCGAGTCCTACGACTGCTCCGGCCTCACCCAGGCCGCCTGGAAGGCCGCCGGCGTCACCCTTCCGCGAACCACCTACGACCAGGTCGACGCGGGCACCACCGTCTCCCTCGCCGACGCCCTGCCGGGCGACCTGATCTTCTTCTACGACGACGTCAGCCACGTCGGCATCTACATCGGCAACGGCATGATGATCCACGCCCCGAAGCCGGGCGCGTACGTGCGGGAGGAGTCGGTGTACTACGACGGCGAGTCGTCGATCCACAGCGTGGTGCGACCGGCCTGACCGGCCTGACCTGAGATGTCTGACCGGCCTGACCGGCCTGACCTGCTGGCGCCGGACCATCGGTCGGCGTGGGGCGGTCGGTCTGCGGGCTGTCCGAGTTCCTGACGGGCTACTGGGGACCTGCCCTCCACCATCGCGGGTGGGGGAGGGCCGCCCTTTGTCCTGCGCCCGCGCGTCATTTCCCGCTCCTGCGCGCGTGCCCCCGTACGCGCCGCCCGGTGCTCCTTGGCATCAGCCGCATGCCCCGCTCTTCCCCCCCCCTCCGCGCCTGGTGGGCGCAGCGTCCGCCGGCGGCCGGGGCCGCTGTGACAGCGACCGGCATCCTGTCGATCGGCCTGCACCTGACAGGACACGAAGTGCTGTCCCTGACCGCCCTGGCGCTGGCGGGCGTCGGCTGGGCGGCTCTGGCGGTGGACTTCGCCGTACGGCTGCTGTGGGAGCGCGAGCGGTGGCGGGCCGAGGCGGGGACGCCGGCGGGTCTCACGGCCGTCGCGGCGACCGCCGTGCTCGGCGCCCGGATCTCCTCGCTCGGCCGGCAGCCGCTCGCCGAGGCGCTGCTGGTGCTGGCGGCGGTGCTGTGGCCGGTACTGCTGGTGGAGGTCATGAGGCACGGGGAGCGGCGCATGCCCTGGGCGGTGTTCCTGTGTTGTGTGGCCACACAGGAACTGGCCGTGCTGGCAGCGACGCTCGCGCGGGCCGAGGCGGAGGCCTGGCTCGCCCGCGCCGCGCTCGTCCTGTTCTGGCTCGGTTCGGCCCTCCACGTCGTGGCGCTGGCCCGGTTCGGCCTGCGGCAGGTGGCCGAGGGGGCCGGGGACCAGTGGGTGGCGGGCGGCGCGCTCGCCATCTCCGCGCTGGCGGGCGCGAAACTCCTGCCGGCCGAGGGCGGCGGCCTGTACCTGTGGAACGTGGACGACGCCGGCGTCCTGCGCACGGTGACCGTCGCGCTGCTGGTTCTGGCTCTGCTCTGGTACGCCGTGCTGCTCGTCGCCGAGCTGCGGTGGCCGCGTCCCCGCTACGACATGCGCGCGCCGCTGGTCGACGGTGTTCCCGATGGGCATGACGGCGGCCGCCGCCCTGTCCGTCGCCGACGCCGTCGACGCCCCGTGGCTGGAGGGCCCCGGTCAGGTACTGCTGTGGATCGCGGTGGCGGCCTGGCCGGCCGTCGCCGCGGGGGCGCTCGTGGTCGCCCGTGCCTCCGTCAGGTCCACAGGACCGCGATGAAGATGTTGGCGACGGTCAGCAGGCCGACCAGTGCGAACAGGGGCTTCTCCACCTTCTCGTCGTCCCGCTTCACATAGACGAGACCGAGGATCACGATCAGCAGGGCCAGCTTCACGCCGATCTTGATGTTGTTGACCTGCTGGTCGTCGGCCTGGTTGAGCCCGACCAGCACCACGCCCGTGACCAGCATCGTCGCCGCGCCGTGCAGCATCGCGGGGACGAAACGGGCCGTGCCCCGGCCCATCGCCTTCATCTGGGTGAGGAAGCCGCCGAGCAGCGCGGCGATGCCGATGATGTGGAGGCCGACGAAAAAATGGATGAGTAGGTCCATGGAGCCGGATGCTAACCAGCCGCCCGGACACCGCACGACACCACCCCGCCCATCCCGGTGACGGCACTTGCATATATGCGTCCCATAGCAGCCCGTCGCCCGGATGTGACCCGATTGCACCGCATCGGTCAGCGCGCCGCACGAAGACGATTCCTTCGGACCGGACCACCGAGCACGTCCGGTCACCCGGCTGTCCGCTCGGGTCACTTCCGCACATCGCGTTACCTGACCGACACCGACAGGCCTAGCGTCCTGCCCCAGGTGACCGGCTCCCCACCGCCGCCCCGCCCAGGGGCGGCAGCCGCGCACCACCGCCGAGAGTCCTGCGGCGCCCCGCTCCCCCGTGCGGGCCGCCGCCGGGCGCGTCAGCCGCCCCCCGCGGCCGTACGTCCGTCCGCTCCCCCGGCGGGCCCGGGTCCCACGCCCGGGCCGGCCTGACGGCCGTACCGACGAGGCGGTCGTACGAAAGGACGTGCAGTCCCACGTGGCAGCGCACCGCAAGCCCCGTCAGCGCTCACTCGGCGGCCATACGATCCGCACGGCGGCCACGCTCGCCCTCGCCGGAGCGGCGGGCGCGACGGCCTTCGACGGAACCGGGCACGCCGAGCCGGACCCCACACCGGCGGAGGTCAAGGCCAAGGTGGACAAGCTGTACCAGGAGGCGGAGGCCGCCACCGAGCAGTACAACGGCACGCAGGAGAAGGCGACGGCGGCCGAGGGGCGGCTGAAGGCCCTTCAGGACGAGGCCGCCCGGAAGGAAGCGCGGCTCAACACGGCGCTTGAGGCGCTGGGCACGGTGGCGGCGGCGCAGTACCGCAGCGGCGGACTGGACCCGGCGGTGCAGTTGGCGCTCTCCGACGACCCCGACCGGTACCTCGACGGCGCCGCCTTCGTCGAACGCGCCGGTGACCGTCAGTCCGCGGCCGTCACCGGCGTCCGCAAGCAACTGCGGGAGATCGAACAGCTGCGCGGCGCCGCCCGCGTGGAACTCACCTCCCTCAAGACGCGCCGGACGGAACTGAGACGGCACAAGGAAACGATCACCGGCAAGCTGGACGCGGCACGCCGTCTGCTGTCCCGGCTGACGGCGGCGGAACGCGCCCGGATGCGGACGGACACGGACGGCGCGCCCGGCGCGGACGGTACCCGCGCCTCGCGGACCGCGGCCGGCGCCCGCGACACCCTCCAGGCCCCCGGCTCCGCGACCACCGCCGCCCCCACCTCCCGTGCGGCAGCCGCCGTCTCCTACGCCTACGCCAAGCTCGGCAGTCCGTACGTGTGGGGCGCGACCGGCCCGAACGCTTTCGACTGCTCGGGCCTCGTCCTGGCCGCGTACCGCTCCGCGGGCGTCTCCCTGCCCCGCACGACCTACGCCCAGATCGACGCCGGCCGCCACGTATCCCGTTCCGAACTCCTCCCGGGAGACCTGGTGTTCTTCTACTCCGGCATCACCCACGTGGGCATCTACGTCGGCGACGGCCGGATGATCCACGCGCCGAACCCTTCCGCCCCGGTCCGCGTGGCGCCCCTCGACGAGATGCCGTACGCGGGGGCCACTCGCGTGGTGTGACGGTGCGTGGGGCACACTGTCGGGCCAACCGGACCATTTCCCGGGCCCGTTGACGCGGTAGGTTCAGCGCGCGCCGTGAGGGTCCGTTCCTGTCCGCCGTCGCCGCGCTCCGCTCCCCTCGGCCGAAAGAGCCCCCGATGTCCCCCGCCACGCTGCCCCCACCCCCTCCCCCTTCCCACCTCGGCGTCTGGCCGGACCGGTCGGCGCTGCTGGCCGACCGGGAGCGGGCCCTGGACGTGCTGCACCGGTGCAGCCTCGGCGTGCACCGCGTGCTGCTGCTGTGGCTGCTGGCGCTCGCGGCGATCATCGGATGGTCACTGCTGGTCCTGCCGGTGCAGCAGTTCGAGGAGAAGGACCCGACCGGCTCACTCCTCGGCCCGGTCTTCGCGCTCATCGGCGTCGCCGCCCTCACCCCGTCCGTCACCGCCGTCGTCCTCGCCATCCGCCGTGACCACCGGACACGGCAACTCCTCGAGGCGTGGCTCGCGCTGGACAGCCACCCCTTGTCCGACGCCCGCCTGCGCTCCCCGGGTCTCAGTCTCTTCTGGCTGCTGTCCTCCCTGACGGTCGCCGCGATCGGCCTGTGGGCGTCCTTCGTCGCCGCCGTCGGCGCCCGACCGGGACCGTCGGCCTACGCCGACATCGCCCTCGGCATGGGCACCGGCACGATCCTGTGGCTGACCGGCCTGATCGGCGTGGTGAAGGCGGTACGGCACTACCGGTGGGCCCTGCGGGTCCTGGGACCGACGCCGACGGGACACCGGTGACCCGCCCGAGTAGGACACCGGTGACCCGCCCGAGTACGACGCCAGTGACCCGCCCGAGTAGGACACCCGTGACCCGCCCGAGCACGACGCCAGTGACCCGCCCGAGTAGGACGCCGGTGACCCGCCCGAGTACGGAACAACGGTGACCCACCGGATTTCCGCCGCCGAACTCCGCTGACCGCCTGCCTGGCGGTGTTCAGCGCCCCCGCACCCGGTCCCGACCGGATGCCCCGCCCGGCTTCACACCAGTCGCCGTGCCGTCGCCCACCGCGTCAGCTCGTGCCGGTTGGACAGCTGGAGCTTCCGCAGCACCGCCGAGACATGGGACTCGACCGTCTTCACGGAGATGAAGAGCTGCTTGGCGATCTCCTTGTAGGCGTAACCACGGGCGATGAGCCGCAGCACCTCGCGCTCGCGCTGGGTGAGCCGGTCGAGGTCCTCGTCGACCGGCGGAGCGTCGGTCGAGGCGAAGGCGTCGAGGACGAACCCGGCGAGGCGGGGCGAGAAGACCGCGTCGCCCTCCTGCACACGGAAGACGGAGTCGATCAGGTCGGCGCCGGTGATCGTCTTGGTGACGTAGCCCCGGGCACCGCCACGGATCACCCCGATCACGTCCTCCGCCGCGTCCGACACGGACAGGGCGAGGAAACGCACGGGCCGCTCGGAGTCGGCCATCAGCGCGGCACAGCGGCGCAGCACCTCGACCCCGCCCCCGCCCGGCAGGTGCACGTCGAGCAGGACGACCTCCGGCCGGGTCGCGTTGATGACCGTGACCGCCTGGTCGACGTCCGCGGCCTCACCCACGACCTCGACACCGGTCTCCTCCGTGCGGCCGATCTCGGCCTGGACGCCGGTACGGAACATGCGGTGGTCGTCGACGAGCACCACACGCGCATGGCGCCCGCCCTTACCGTCACCGGCTGCCTTCGCCGGTTCGGCCGCCTCGGCCGCTCCGGCCGTTCCGTTCGCCTCGGTCGGGTCACTCATGACGTCTTCTCCGCCCTCTCCATCTCCAGCTCGACCTCCGTGCCACCGCCCGGCACCGCGCGCAGGCGCGCGGTCCCGCCGTTGCGCTCCATACGGCCGATGATCGATTCTCTGACACCCATGCGGTCGGCGGGTATCGAGTCGAGGTCGAAACCGGGACCGCGGTCCCGGACCGACACGAAGACCGTCCTTCCCTCGACTTCGGCGTAGACCTGCACGGCGCCGCCCTCGCCACCGTACTTGGCGGCGTTCACCATGGCCTCGCGCGCGGCCTGCATCTGCGCGGCGGTCCGCTCGTCGAGCGGGCAGTCGCCGACGACCACGACCTCGATGGGGACGCCGTGCTTGTCCTCGACCTCCGCGGCGTTGCGCCGCACCGCGTCGGCGAGGGTGGCCGGTTCGTCGGCCTCGTCCTTGCCGGTGCCCTCGGGCTTGTACAGCCAGGTGCGCAGGTCGCGCTCCTGGGCGCGGGCGAGGCGGCGTACCTCGCCCGCGTTCTCGGCGTTGCGCTGGATCAGGGTGAGCGTGTGCAGCACCGAGTCGTGGACATGGGCGGCGACCTCCGCCCGCTCCTGCGCGCGGATGCGCATCAGGCGCTCCTCGGACAGGTCCTGCGTCATGCGGACGAGATACGGTCCGGCGAGCAGCGTGATGCCGACGAGGACGGCGAGGGCGGCTTGCAGGACCGAGTCCAGGTGGGCGGCTGAACCCTGGAGGACGAACGTGCCGGAGACACCGGCGGTGACCAGCAGGACTCCGGCGCCCGCGCGCAGCAGCGTGAGCGTACGGCGTCTGCGGCCGACCTCGACCCAGCGGGCCCGGCGGGCGTTGTCCGCCTGGCGCCATACGAGAGCGACACCCGCACCGACGAGAACCGCGGGCAGCAGGTATGCCTTGGCGCCGCTGCCGAGGTCGACGCTGCCCACGAAGACCATGGCGACGGCGACCATGAGGAGCAGGGCGACGATCTGGCCCCTGTCCGGTTTACGGGCGACGAGTCGGCGCCGGCCGTCCGGCGCGGTCTCGGTGGCGACGAGGGACGGAGGCTTCTGGTCTCCGACTCCGCCGACACCGAGCGGCACGAAGAACCAGAAGGCCGCGTAGAGCAGGGCGCCGAGGCCGTTCGCCAGGAACAGACCGGCGAAGACGAGCCGTACCCAGATGACGGGCAGCCCGAGATGTCCGGCGAGCCCCCGCGCCACGCCACCCAGCCAGCGTCCGTCACTGCTGCGGTAGAGCTTGCGCGGCGGCCGCGGTTCGACGAGTGGCGCTGCTGCGGCTTCCGGCATGCCACTGATGGTCACACGGCCCGCCGGTCGCGGACATCAGGGTTCGCCCCCGAGACGCCCCTGATCTCCGACGCGCTCCCAGGTCGAACGCCTCCCGGCCGCCGGATCAGGGCCGATATCAGGGTCCGACCAGGGTCATACCGACTGCCGCCGGGGCGCCTCGCCCGCCACCATGGACCCATGACAGATCACCAGCACGCCGCGGACGCCGTGCCCGACGGGGACACCGCGCCCGACGCGGCCACCCCGTCCACCGGCGCCCTGGGCGCCGCAGGTGAGGAACCGCGCGCGCACGAGCGGACGGGCGCACGCGGAGAAGAGGGTGCGCCCGAAGGGGCGGGCGAGGCGGGAAAGGCAGATGTGAACGAGGAGACAGCGACGGCCGACACCGACACCGACTCCAGCGCCGGCACCGGCACCGGCACCGCCGACCCCCCGCACCGCTTCCGCCGCGATCGTGAGCACAAGGTGCTCGCCGGCGTCTGCGCGGGCCTCGGGCGGCAGTGCGACATGGACCCGGTGATCTTCCGGATCACTCTCGCCGTGCTCTCCGCGACCGGTGGCATCGGCCTCATCTTCTACGGTTTCGCCTGGCTCTTCGTCCCGTACACCGACGACGAGAACGAGGTGCGCAAGCTGCTCACCGGCCGCGTCGACGGACAGGCCCTCGTGGCCCTGCTGTTCGCACTGGTCGGCTGCGGGGTGTTCCTGACGATGCTGAGCAACGGCGGGGTGCTGACCTTCGCCGTCGTCCTCTCCCTGCTCCTGGCCGGCGCCGGGTACTGGTCGAGGCACCGGGACGCCCCCGACGCCGACCCGCTCGCCGCCCAGGCCGTCGCCGACGCCCCACCCGAGGCCCAGGCACCGCCTGTCCCGGCCGCCTACCCCTCCTGGTGGCGCGACCCCATCGTCAAGGACGGCACCCACGACGGCGGCACGGGCTATCTGTGGGGGCCCCGGGACGCCCGCAGTCCGGACATCACCTCGATCATCGACGTACGGCTCACGGGCCACACGAGCGCCCGCGCCGACATCCGCACACCGCCCGGCCGGTCCCCAAGACCGCGCGGCCCCCGCTGGATCGGCGGCTGGCTGTTCCTGCTCGCGGTCCTCGCGGGCGGGCTGGCCACCCGCGTCGCCTGGGACGAGCACCCGCTGGGCACCAGCCTCCAGGCCGGACTGGCCACCGCGCTCGCCGTCCTGGGCCTGGGCATCGCGGTCAGCTCGTTCCTGGGGCGCACAGGCGCGGGGTCGGTATTCGTGGCGGTCCTCACCGCGGGCCTGTTGACCGGGTCGGCCCTCCTGCCCAAGGACATCAGCACGCGCTGGGCGGACACGACCTGGCGGCCCGCGGCCGTCGCGGACGTCCGCGACGGCTATGACCTCGGCACCGGCGACGCCACGCTGGACCTGTCCCGGCTGGAGCCGGCCGAGGGGCAGACCGTCAGCACCGACGCCGAGGTCGGGCTCGGACGGCTGCGGGTGATCGTGCCTCCGGACGTGACGGTGAACGTGACCATCGATGTGGGCCTGGGCGACATCCAGTTGCCGGGCGAGGGCCAGGAGGACGTGGACGTGCAGCCGGGCAAGCACAAGGAGGTGACCCTGTCGCCGGTGTCGGGCGGCAAGGGCGCCGGGACGATCGACCTCGGCCTGCGGGTCGGGGCGGGACAGGCGGAGGTGACCCGTGCTGCGTCATGAGTTCCGTCCGGGCCGGCTGGTGGCCGGGGCAGCCTTCACCCTGGTGGGCGTCACCTACGTGGGCGACGCGGGCGGTCTCTGGGAGACACCGTGGTTCGCCGTGATCCCGATGGTGGTGGGCGGCCTCTGCCTGGCGGGAGCGACAGGCGTGCTGGCCCAGGCCATACGCAGACGGCGGGGCCCGCGTCGGGGGACTGCCGCCGGGGCGGGCAGAGGCACGGCCGCCTGACCGGCCATCGGCCCCGGTCCGGCGGGGCGCGACCCCGCCGAGGCCGAGGGCCACCAGGACGAGCCGTCTCACAGCGCACGGCGCCCTGACGCCCCCGCACCCCCGGCCCACGCACCCCGGCCCACGCACCCCCGGCCCACGCCCTCAGCCTCTGTCGGCAGCCTCTGTCGGCGGACCTGCCTAGAAGCCGCCCGTCCGCTGTCGCTTGCTCTTCCGCCATGCCGCGTCGAGGGAGAGGAAGGGTGCGCCGGCAAGGACGAGGGGGAGCCAGGCCATGAGGTAGGCGAGGTCGTTGCCGTAGTAGTAGGGGTCCGAGGCCCAGCTCACCGTCAGCCACAGGCTGAGGGAGATCAGGGCGCCGCCGAGTGCCGCGAGGCGGGCCAGGAGGCCCAGGAGGGTGCCGATACCGACGGCGAGTTCACCGAAGGCCATGGCGTAACCGAAGCCGGTGGGGTTCTTGAGGGCGAGGTCGACGAGGGCGGGGATGGCCGAGGAGTCACGGACGGCGCGCATCGTGTCGCCGATCGAACCGGCACCGCTGTCCTTGAGGAAGGCGCCGTCGGTGAGTTTGTCGAGGCCCGCGTAGATGAAGGTGATGCCGAGGAAGACGCGGAGTGGAAGGAGGGCGTACCGGGTGGCGGTGTCCCGCCGGTCGCCGTCGCTGTTGAGGTAGGAGGAGTGGGTGTCCGTTCTCATGCTGTGAGTCATCGCCCGTGGTCGCCTCTCGCCCGACGTGGTGGAACCCCTCAACAGACCATACGTACGAAATGGGAGGTGTGCTCAATGGTCGACCGGACCCGCCCGGGGAAGTCCCCCGACGTGCCGCCCGCTGACCACCTGTCGGATCTGCTCCCTCTACTCCTTCTGCTCCGCCTCCTCCTTCTGCTCGTGCTGCTCCGCCTAGTCCGTCACGTCGATCGCGTAGCGGTTGGTCTCGACGCCCGCCGCCGTCACCACCTGCACCTCCACCCGGCCGGGTTCCACCTCCGCCGGTACGGGGACGGTCAGGACCGCGTCGGTGGGGTTGCGGAAGCCGCCCGTGACGGGAACGAGGGGCACGTGGACGTGGACCGTGCCGATGCGGACGACCATGCGGGAGAGGCGGTCGGCGGCCTGTGCGCCGGGCGGGACGAAACCGGCGCCGCGGATCTCGATGTCGTCGCCGGTGCGGATCGGGGCGTCCAGGTCGCCGGCCTCGCGGGAGCGGACGACGGAGAGGATGACCGGGCGGCCGCCCTCCGCGTACTTGCCGGCGAGGTAGGTCGCGGCCGAGACCAGCACCACCACGGCCAGCCCCCAGGGCAGGTCGGGCAGTTGGTCGGGGCGGCGGGCGAGGCGTACGGCGGCGAAGGCCAGGGCGACGGCACTGATCACGACGTACTGGATGTCGGCGAAGGTGCCGCGGCCCGCGTCGTCGGTCAGCAGGTCGGCGGCCCGGGGCCGGTGCGCGCGGACCTTCTGGAGCCGCTGGGCCAGGACCCGGAGCCCGACGACCCTGCGCACCAGCACGGCGATCGCGCAGACCACGGCGAGGACGGTCACCGCACCGGCGCCGCGGGCGAGGTCGAGCCCGGAGATCAGCGCGTCGCGTTCGGCGGGGCCGGAGGCGGCGGCCAGCCGGCCCACCAGGACCAGTACGGCGTACGCGACGAACAGGACCCAGGCGGCGGCGACCGCGCGGGAGGTGGACAGCCGGTTGTCCTCGCCGATGACGGGAGCCAGGGCGCCGCCGCGGGACCGGTGGAACCAGGAGGCGGCGGTCAGCGCGCCGGCGGCGACGAGCGCGGCGAGCAGGCCGGCGGTGCGGGCCGTGCTCCAGCCCGCGCCGATCGCGGTGAGGGACTGCACGAGCAGCAGGAGCACCACCAGGGCCCACACCGTGCCAGCCGTGCGCACCCAGAGGCGCGCGAGCCAGGCCTCGCCCTCGGCGCGGCCGCGTTCGGCGACCAGTTCGGCGGACTGGGTCAGTTCCTCCGAGACCCACTGGCGGGACGCCGACACCGAGTGGGCGACGGCGGCCGGCAGACCCTGCCCGGCGGCGAACTCGTCGCGTTTGAGCAGGAACGCGGCGACCGCCCGCCGGTGCCCCTCGCGGGCCCCGTGCGGGCAGTCCCCGCAGGTGCAGCCGCCCTCGTGCGTGCCCGTTTCCGGTCCCTGTCTCGCTTCCTGCACCGCCACGTCCGACGCCCGCCTTCCCCGCGGCCTTCACGACCGGCGGCCCTCCGAGAACCGGGCCGCCGTCCCGCGAACAACTCCCCTGTGATGACAGCGAATTGTGCCCTACGGCACACGCTCCGCGATCGGCAGGTGTGGTCAGCGCGGGTGATGCGGGGTCCACCGTGTTGACCTGGCCGCGAGATCGCTCGGCTTTCCGGCTCAGCTCAGCAGGTCCGGTTCGCTGCGGCTGACGTCCTGCCACAGCGGCTGGTAGTTGATCCACGCCACGAGGTCGCCGCCGAGCTGCTCACGCGTCGCGACCGCCGCCCGGTGGTCGATGAGCACCGGGCGTCCGGCGGCGCGGGCGGTGAGCTGGACCTGGCAGGAGCGCTCCATCGACAGGAACCACCAGGCCGCCGCGTCCACCGAGTCGCCGACGGTCAGCAGCCCGTGGTTGCGCAGCACGAGTGCCTTGTGGGTGCCGAGGGCGGCCGCGATGCGCCGGCCTTCCCCGGCGTCGACGGTGACGCCGGAATACGTGTCGTACAGGCCGTGGTCCTCGTAGAAGGCACAGCTCTCCTGGGTGATCGGGTCCAGCAGTTCGCCGAGGGCGGCGAGGGCGCGGCCGTGCACCGAGTGGCAGTGGGCGACGGCGACGACGTCGGGCCGCGCGGCGTGGACCTGGGAGTGCACGGTGAAGGCGGCCTGGTTGACGTGGAAGCGGCCCTCGATGACCTGCCCGTCCCCGTTGACCAGCACGAGATCGCTGACGGTGACGTGCTTGAACGGCATCCCGAACGGATTGACCCAGAAGCAGTCGCTGTACTCGGGATCGCGTGCCGTGATGTGCCCGGAGACACCGTCCTCGAAGCCTGACCGGCCGAAGATCCGCACCGCGCCCGCCAGCCGTTCCTTGCGGTGCCGGCGCTCGTCCCCGGTCGACTCGTGCACGGGCGGCATGGCGAACCGCAGCCGGTCGGTGGGCAGCGGGGCGGGCGGTGTGGGCCCGGGCATCGGTCCTCCAGCACTGGGTTGGTTCACGGGGCGGAAGGTACCGCCGGTAAGGGAAAAAGGGCAGAGCCATTATGCAAAGATGATGATTCCCGTCACATATGGAGCACGACTTGACCATCGCCGACCGCCACCTCGACTCCCTCATGCGCCGCCTCGCGACGCACGACGACATCGAACTCATCCACCCCTTCGCGGAGTGGCGGACGTTCGGCGCGCTGGCGTACGTGGCCGAGTGCCACGGTTTCCGCTACGAGGGCGTCCGTCTGGTCGGCAGGCAGCGGATCGTGCACGTCAGGCTGGTCCGTGACCCCGGCCCGTGGGCCCGGGAGCGGGCAGCGGCCACGGCGGCGGCCTTCCCCGGTGCGGGCCCCGGCCGCCCCGCCCCCGGCATGCGGCCGGGCTCGCTCACTCCCCTGCCCGAGGCACAGGCGGACGTCGATCTCGTCACCGCCCTCATCCGTTACGAGGCCCTGGAGACGGCCGTCGACCGCACGCAGCTGCTGACTCTCGGCTGGGGCTCGGCGGCGCTGTTCCTGCTGCTGGCCGTCCTGACCGGCAAGTACGCCGTCCTGCTTCCGCTGGCCGTCCTGGCACCGCTGGGCATGCTGGGCGCGCTGCGCCTGAACGCGTCCCGGCGAGCGAAGCTCGCACGGTACCTCACCGCCGCCGGCTGCATGCCGGTACGGAACGGGCACGGCCGGGAGCGGTACGTGCGACCGGTCCCGTACGGGGTGTGACCTCCGCCCGGTATGGGAAGGCCCCACCTGCACATCGCTCCCCCGTCCCACGTCACGCGCCCGGGGACCGGGGACCGGGGACCGGGGACCGGGGACCGGCGACCGGCGACCGGCGACCGGCGACCGGCGACCGGCGACCGGCGACCGGCGACCGGCGACCGGCGACCGGCGACCGGCGACCGGCGACCGGCGAGAATACCGGACGGCGGCTGTCGGGTATCGGCGCCACACTCGCCGTATGAGCACTCGCGGCAGAAGTACCAGCGCCCGCCCCGCGTCCGCTCGCCGCGCGACGGCGGCGGTGCACTGGGCGGCCTTCGTGGCAGTCGAACCCGGCCTCGCGCGCATCGTCGAGGACCGCTTCGGCGCCTTCACCCACCACGTTCTCGCGACCGTGCGCCGGGACGGCTCCCCCCGTACCAGCGGACTGGAGGTGCGCTTCCTGGACGGTGAGCTGTGGCTCGGCATGATGCCGGGCTCGCTCAAGGTCCTCGACCTGCGCCGCGACCCCCGTTTCTGCCTCCAGGCGAACCCCGGGGAGGGCACCGGCATGGGCGGTGGCGACGTCCGTATCGGCGGGCGGGCCGTCGAGGTCGAGGACGGGGAGGCCAGGGCCGGATACGTGAAAGAGGTGGAACCGCCGGAGCCGTTCCACCTCTTCCGCACCGAGCTGACGGAGGTCGTCAGGACCTACGTCGAGGACGACACGTATCTGGTCGCCCAGGTATGGAAGCCCGGAGAGCCGGTGCGGACCCTCAGACGGACCTGACCTGCGAGGTCCCCCGGCGGGGACCTACTCCCACTCGATGGTGCCCGGCGGCTTGGAGGTCACGTCGAGCACGACCCGGTTGACGTCCCGCACCTCGTTGGTGATCCGCGTCGAGATCTTCGCGAGGACGTCGTACGGCAGGCGCGACCAGTCGGCCGTCATGGCGTCCTCGGAGGAGACCGGACGAAGGACGATCGGGTGGCCGTAGGTGCGGCCGTCGCCCTGGACGCCGACGCTGCGGACGTCGGCGAGCAGGACCACGGGGCACTGCCAGATGTCCCGGTCCAGGCCGGCCGCCGTCAGCTCCTCGCGGGCGATGGCGTCGGCCTCGCGCAGCAGGTCCAGGCGCTCCTTGGTGACCTCGCCGACGATCCGGATGCCGAGGCCCGGGCCCGGGAACGGCTGGCGGTGGACGATCTCGTCCGGCAGGCCGAGCTCCTGGCCGACCATGCGGACCTCGTCCTTGAACAGCTTGCGGAGGGGCTCGATGAGCTTGAACTCGAGGTCCTCCGGCAGACCGCCGACGTTGTGGTGGGACTTGATGTTCGCGGTGCCGGTGCCGCCGCCGGACTCGACGACGTCCGGGTAGAGGGTGCCCTGCACGAGGAACTCGACCGCGGGGCCCTCGTCCGCGATGATCTCCGCCTGCGCCTGCTCGAAGACCCGGATGAACTCCCGGCCGATGATCTTGCGCTTCTCCTCGGGGTCGGAGACCCCGGCGAGCGCCGCGAGGAACCGCTCCTCCGCGTCCACGACCTTCAGCTGCACGCCGGTCGCCGCCACGAAGTCCTTCTCGACCTGCTCGGTCTCACCCTTGCGCATCAGGCCGTGGTCGACGTACACGCAGGTCAGCTGGGAGCCGATGGCCTTCTGGACCAGCGCGGCGGCCACCGCGGAGTCGACTCCGCCGGACAGGCCGCAGATCGCGCGCCGGTCACCGACCAGCTCGCGGATGGCGGTGACCTGCTCCTCGATGACGTTGCCCGTGGTCCAGTTCGGCTCCAGGCCCGCGCCGCGGTAGAGGAAGTGCTCCAGTACCTGCTGGCCGTACGTGGAGTGCATGACCTCCGGGTGGTACTGGACGCCGTAGAGCTTCTTCTCGTCGTTCTCGAAGGCGGCGACCGGGACGACGTCCGTGGACGCGGTGACGGAGAAGCCCTCGGGGGCGGCGGAGCAGGCGTCGCCGTGCGACATCCACACGGCCTGCTCGGCCGGGGTGCCCTCGAAGAGGGTGGAGGAGGAACGGGAGACGTGCAGGCCGGTGCGGCCGTACTCACGGGCGCCGGTGTTGTCGACGGTGCCGCCGAGGGTCTGCGCCATCAGCTGGAAGCCGTAGCACATACCGAAGACGGGAACGCCGGCTTCGAAGATCTCGCGGTCGAGGCGGGGGGCGCCCTCCTCGTACACGGACGAGGGGCCGCCCGAGAGGATGATCGCCGCCGGGTTCTTGGCGAGCATCTCCGCGACCGGCATGGTGCTCGGCACGATCTCGCTGTAGACCCGGGCCTCGCGGACTCGACGGGCGATGAGCTGGGCGTACTGCGCGCCGAAGTCGACGACCAGGACGGTGTCGGGGGCGGCGGCAGCGGGAGTCGCTGATGACACGGGGTGCCTTCCGGCGGTGGGGCAGGGTCACTGTGTACGGCCGATTCTACCGAGAGGGGCACGGGTGACGTCCCGCCCGCCGGGGCAGCCGTCCCCGGCCCCCCGCCGCGGCCCGCGGCCCGGAGCCCTCGCCCGCCCACCTCCGGGAGACGGGACGGACGGCCGGGGCGGTACCGGACGAGCGCCGGGGACCGGGGCCCGGGGGCAGGGGGAAGCCCGGGGCACAGGTGCCCAGGGCACAGCCCCCGGGGCACCGGGGCACCGGAGCCCCGGAGCCCCGGAGCCTGGAGCCCGCCCGGAGCACCCGGAGCCCGGGGAAGCCCGCAGCCCGGAGAAGCCCGCAGCCCGGGGAGTCCGTGGCATACTGGCCGCATGCTCGCGCAGACGACCTTCCTCTTTACCTATGGCACCCGGCCCGCCGGCTGCCATGGTCGTGCTGCTTGAGCGAACCGCCAAGCGACTTCCCAGGCGCCCCGGGCCGACAAGGCCCGGGGCGCCTGTCGTTCTCCGGGTCCTGCCGTTCCGGGGCACCCCTACCTACCGCACAGGAGCCCCCATGACCGCCCTCGACGTGACCGGCGCCCGTACCTCCGAAGCCGCCGACGTGATCACCGGAGCCCGCGAGCGCATCGACGCGCTCGACGACCGGATCATCGGTCTGATCCAGGAACGGATGGCCGTCTCGGCCGTCATCCAGAAGGCCCGCATCACCTCGGGCGGCCGCCGGGTGAACCTCTCCCGCGAGATGGAGGTCCTCGGCCACTACAGCGACGCGCTCGGCAAGCCGGGTACGGCCCTCGCGATGACGCTGCTCGAACTGTGCCGAGGTCGCATCTGAGTTCGGGCTCCGTCTCACCCGTACGGCGCGTGACCGGTTCCCGGACGGGTTCGTTGGTCCCGGTGTCCGTTCCAGCCAGGTGCGGGCCCGGAAGAACCACGCGTGGCTCGCTGGAGCGATGAGGCGTACGGATCGTGTGTGCGTCGTGGGACCTCGCTCCAGGGTTGTGACCGGGCGGCAGGGGACAGCAGCCCGGTCACCCAAGAGAACGGTCGGCCCCGGGGACGCCCGGGGCCGGCCGGCGGGAATTGCAAAAATGCACAAGGGCTGGGTCAAACGGTTGCGGGCGCCGCGTTCATCCAGCACGATGCGTAAAAGGCCCGAGTCCCGTCGCGGACAACCGCATTGCACCCCACTGCAACGAATTGAACCGCGCTGCCCGCTCTGTCCCGACCCACCGTCAGAGGTCCAGTCCGGTCGCGCGCCTCCCCGCGCGCTCCAGCGGCGACCCGGCGCGGACCACCGCACTCGACAGGCCAGCGGCGCGACCCCCCGGCGCCGCTCCCAGGCACCGGCGCTGCCCTGACGCCGGTGCTGACGATAAGGAAGGGCCCCGCGGATCCGTTCCGCGGGGCCCTTCTCGTCCGTGGCTCGTCCGGGCGGTCACGTGACGGCCGCACCGGTCCGTCCCGTCCGCGGGACCGCCACTCGCGGTCCGGTCACGGGACCGCCACTCGCGGTCCGGTCAGCGGGCGAGGCCCGACTCCCAGGCCCAGGCCGCTGTCTCGACCCGGTTACGGGCACCGAGCAGGCGGACGGTGATGGAGGGGCTGATGAGGGCCTCGCCGGAGGCGGCGGAGCGGACGGCCTCGGCCAGCAGGCGAAGACCCGCGTCCTCGAGGAGGAAGCCGCAGGCACCGTGGTGCAGGGCCTGGTGGACGTACTCGTCGTCGTCGAAGGTCGTCACCATGACGACCTTCGAGGTGGGCGCGGCCCCGGGACGGCGCAGGTGCCTCAGCGCCTCGCGGGCGTGCTTGCGGATGTTCGTCAGCGCCTCCATGACCACGCGTCCCACGAGGCGGGCGGCGTCCGCGGGAAGGCTGTCGGCCGGGCCGGTCTCGGTGAAGTCGACCAGGGCCCCGGGCAATCGGCAGTCGGCAGTCGGCAGTCGGCGACGAGGGCGCGGACGGCGTCCGTACCTCCTGAGACCCGTCCCTGACAACGGGCGAGTCGGTTCCGGTGGGACACGCCCCAGGCGCCCAGCGGTCGTGATCCAGGCCACATAAGAATTCTGTGAAGGCGCTGCAACCTTTCACAGGTTTCGCTGATCAAACCTCTCGAACCAAGGGCCACACCCGCGCCCCACACGCGGAGCCCTCCCACTGGACTCCTTGAGGACAACATGAAGCTTCGCCGTGCCATGGCAGTCGCCGCCGCTACAGCCGCGATAGCGCCGCTGGCGCTCCTGTCTGCCCCGGCCGCGTTCGCCTCCGACTCCGCGTCCCCCTCCGCCAGCGCCTCCGCGTCCGCCTCCGACACCAGCTCGCCGAGTGCCTCGGCGTCCGAGTCCGAGACGACCGGCACCTCCAGCTCACCGAGCGCCTCCGAGTCCGAGACGACCGGCACCTCCAGCTCGCCCAGCGCGTCCGCCTCGGAGTCGGAGACGACCGGCACCTCCAGCTCGCCCAGCGCGTCCGCTTCGGAGTCGGAGACGCCGGAGCCCGAGCCGTCGGTCTGCGACGACACCAAGGTCGACGTCAGCATCACCGGTTTGGCGGGCAAGATCGCGGCGGGCAGCGGCTGGCACAAGTTCTCGCTGAACGTCGCCAACAACTCCGACTCCACCCTCCAGGACCTGAATTTCCTGGCCGGGGCCTCGTCCGACGAGTACGGCGAGGACCTCTTCCAGAGCAAGCAGGTCCAGCTCCAGGCATGGAACCCCGAGGACAAGGTCTGGGAGGACCTCGACGAGGAGGGCTACGCGGTCGGTTACGTCGGCTACACCGACGAGCTGAAGCCCGACTACGAGGTGAACATCCCCCTCCGCCTCAACGTGAAGGCGTCCGCCCCGGTCGGCGCCGGCTTCTCGCTGGGCGCGACGATCTACGGCGACAACGACGGGAACTGCCTCGGCTTCGGCGACGTCTCGTACAAGTTCCAGATCGTCGCCGCCGGTACCGACACCGAGGGCACCGAGCCGCAGGAAGGCGGCAAGGCCCCCGTCTCGGACAGCGAGCCGAGCAGCGACACCCCGCAGGTCACCGGCAACCTCGCCGTGACCGGCTCCAGCTCCGCCCTGCCGATGATCGGCCTGGTCGGCGGCATCGCCATCGTGGCCGGTGCGGGGGCGGTGTTCGCGGTGCGCCGTCGGAAGGTGCAGGCGTGAGCCGACACCGGTCCTGACGGACCGTCGACAGGGAGGGACCCGCGCTCGGAGGGGGGCGCGGGTCCCTTTCGCATGTCCGGCCCGGCTGCTTCTCCGGCCCGCCCCCACCCCGCTCCGCAAGGCCCCCTTCGCGGGCCCGCTCCCCTGCTCCTACTTCTTCGGCGGTACCGTCGGCATCCCCAGGAACGGCAGCCGCAGCGCGGCGAAGGCCTCCGCCGGGACCGCCGCCGTCTTCGGCTCCACCGGCTGCAGCCGCTCGTACGCCGTGCCCTGCGCCGGGCGCGGGTCCGCCTCACCCTTGTTCGGCCAGTACGACATCGCCCGCTCGGCCTGGGCGGTGATCGTCAGGGACGGGTTCACGCCCAGGTTCGCCGAGACGGCGGAGCCGTCCACGACGGAGATGCCGGGGTGACCGTACAGGCGGTGGTAGGGGTCGATGACGCCGGTCTCGCGGGAGGAGCCGATCGGGCAGCCGCCCAGGAAGTGGGCGGTGAGCGGGGTGCCCATCAGCTCGCCGACGTTGGAGCCGGGGAAGCCGTTGATGTCGGCGGCGATCGCGGAGGCGGCCTCGGACGCGGCCTTGATCTGCTTGGGGTTGGGGCTGCCGTGGCCCTGGCGCGCGGTGAGCAGGCCCTTGCCCACGCCCGTCTGCTTCAGGTACGTCGTGAGGGAGTTGTCCAGCGACTGCATGACCAGGCCGATGATGGTCCGCTCCGACCAGCGGCGGTTGGAGAGGGAGCGCACGACGAGCAGGGGGTGGCGGGCGGCGTTCGCGAGCCAGCCCGCCACTCGCGAGGAGCCCTGCGCGTAGGGCACCTGGAGGATCGACAGGCCGCCCATGGAGTTGGAGCCCTTGCCGTAGCGGACGGGCTCGATGTGGGTGTTCGCGTCGGGGTGGATGGACGAGGTGATGGCGACCCCGCGCGTGAAGTCGACCTTCGGCTGCCCGGTCCTCCTGCGGTAGCGGCGGTCGTCGGTCTGGGCGCCGACCAGCGCCTCGGAGTTGGTGCGGGTCAGTGCGCCCAGCCGGTCCGAGAGGTGCGGCAGTTGGCCGTTCGCCTTCATCCGGTGCAGCAGGGTCTGGGTGCCGTAGGTGCCGGCGGCGAGGACGACACGGCGTGCCGTGAAGGTGCGTCCCCCGCCCTTGGCCCGCTGGTCGGTGGGCAGGGTGGCCACGGCGAAGCCGCCCCGCGAGTCGTCCGTGACCGACACCGCCGTCGTCAGCGGGTGGACGGCCGCGCCGGCCTTCTCGGCGAGGTAGAGGTAGTTCTCGTTGAGGGTGTTCTTCGCGCCGTGGCGGCAGCCGGTCATGCACTCGCCGCATTCGGCGCAGGCCCGGCGGGACGGTCCCGCGCCGCCGAAGTAGGGGTCCGGCACCTCCTCTCCCGGCCGTGCCCGCACCGCCCCGTCGGCGTCCTGTCCGTCGCCGAAGAACACGCCGACTGGCGCCATGTGGAAGGTGTCCCCGACGCCCATCCGTTCCGCCGCCGCCTTCAGGTGCACGTCGGAGGGGGTCATCGTCGGGTTGAGCCGGACCCCGAGCATGCGGCGCGCCTGGTCGTAGTACGGCCGCAGCTCCTCCTGCCAGTCGGTGATGTCCCGCCACTGCGGGTCCTCGAAGAACGCCTTCGGCGGTACGTAGAGGGTGTTGGCGTAGTTGAGGGAGCCGCCGCCGACGCCCGCGCCGGCCAGGACCATGACGTTGCCCAGCAGATGGATGCGCTGGATGCCGTACAGACCGAGCCTGGGGGCCCAGAGGTAGTTCTTCAGGTCCCAGGAGTTCTTGGGGAGGGTGGCGCGGGTGAAGCGGCGGCCGGCTTCGAGGACGCCGACCCGGTAGCCCTTCTCCGTCAGGCGCAGGGCCGTGACGGAACCGCCGAAGCCGGAGCCCACCACGAGGACGTCGTAGTCGTACCCGTCCTCGTCCCGGGTCTGGGCAAAGTTGTCCTGTGACACGTGCTCTCCTCGTCGAGAACGGGTGCGGTGCGGGTGCGGGTGCGGGTGCGCGTTCGGCGCGGGTGCGCGTGCGATGGGGGTGCGGGTGCGCGTTCGGCGCGGGTGCGGGTGCGATGGGGGTGCGCGTGCGGTGCGGGTGCGGGTGCGGGTTAGCGGAAGCGGAGCGCCTTCATCAGCCGCAGGCTCCTGCTCATGAACCGTGCGTACGTCTCGTCGTCCATGCCCAGCGAGGGCGCCATCGGCAGCAGCCGCTGCTGGGCCACCGTCTGGGCCTCGGTGTACTTGAGGATGCCCTCGGAGCCGTGGCGGCGGCCCAGGCCGGAGTCCTTCATGCCGCCCATGGGGGACTGGACGCTGCCGTAGGCGGAGGCGTAGCCCTCGTTGACGTTCACCGTGCCGGTGCGCAGGCGGGCGGCGACCGCGCGGCCGCGGCGTCCGTCCCTCGTCCACACCGACGCGTTCAGGCCGTACGGGGTGGCGTTGGTGAGGTCGACCGCCTCGTCGTCGGTCGTGAAGCGGTAGAGGGAGACGACCGGGCCGAAGGTCTCCTCCGTGCAGACGGACATCGGCTCGGTCACGCCGTCGAGGATCGTCGGCTCGTAGAAGTACGGGCCGATGTCGGGGCGGGCGACACCGCCGGTCACCACCTTCGCGCCCTTCGCCACCGCCTCCTCCACGTGCCGTCTGACCGTCTCCAGCTGACGTGCGCCGACGAGGGAGCCCATGTCGGCGCCGTAGGCGAGGGAGTTGCCGAGGCGCATGGCCCGGGTGCGGGCGACGAAGCGCTCCAGGAAGGCGTCCGCCACGGACTCGTGGACGTACAGCCGCTCTATGGAGATGCAGAGCTGGCCGGCGGAGGAGAAGCAGGCGCGGACGGCGCCGGCCGCGGCCTTGTCGATGTCGGCGTCCTCCAGGACCAGCATGGCGTTCTTGCCGCCGAGTTCGAGGGATACGCCGACCAGGCGGGCGGCGGCGCCCTGGGCGACCTCGCGGCCGGTGCGGGTGGAGCCGGTGAAGGAGACGTAGTCGGCGTGCCGGACGACCTCCGGGCCGACGACCGGGCCGTCACCGAGGACGACCTGGAAGACCTCGGCGGGCAGTCCGGCCTCGATGAGCAGGTCACGGGCCCACAGGGCGGTGAGGCAGGTCTCCGTGTCGGGTTTCATCACGACCGCGTTGCCCGCGACGAACGCGGGGAGCGCGTCGCCGACGGAGAGTTCCAGCGGGTAGTTCCAGGGGGCGATCTGGCCTACGACACCGCGCGGGTGGCGCAGCTCGGTGACCCGGGTGAGGGTCGGCATGGCGCCCGCGTGCCGTCGGGGCCGCAGATAGGCGCCGGCCCGGCGGCCGTAGTGGCGGGCGGCGACCGCGACCGCCTGCACCTCCTCGTGCGCGTGGAGGCGGGCCTTGCCGGTCTCCAGCTGGATCAGGTCGAGGATCTCGCCCTGGCGCTCCAGCACCAGGTCGTGGAAGCGGAGCAGGACCGCGGCACGCTCACGCACCGGCACCTGCGCCCACACCCGCTGGGCGGCCCGGGCCGCCACGAACGCCTTCTCCACGTCCTCGGGGGTGGACTCCGGCAGGTCGGCGAGCTTCTCGCCGGTGAACGGGGTGTGGTTGGCCGTGCGCCCGGAGCCCGCGACGCCCTTGGTCAGCTGGGCGACGAGCTGAGGGGTGACCACGTCGGCGGCGGTGCGGACGCCGACGGGGGCGGGGGCGGGGGCGAGGGGGTTGGTACCGGCAGCCGTCGTGGTACCGGTCTTTTCCGGGGCCTGCGAGTCCGTCATGACGCGCAGGGTATGACGTGGGGAAGGCTTTTGGTACCCGTCGGTAACGGCATTCACCGACCGCTCACACGGCGCCAGTGGTCACTGGCAACAAACCTCCTGATCAGGGCGTTGTTCGGTGGCTTCAGCGGTGCCGTGCGTCTTACGGCGTTCCGGCCGGCAGACGGCCCGTCTCCTCCTCCCCCTCGTCCGCCGCGGTGGGCGGGTGGGTCGGCCGGTCCTCCGCCACCGCCTCCAGAGCCTCGGCGACCTCCGCCGCGCCCGGCCGCCGGTCGGGGTCCCGGAGCAGGAGCCGTGAGAGGAGCGGGCGCAGGGGGCCGGCGCGGTCGGGTCCGGGCAGGTCCGCGCCGAGGATCGCGCCGAGGATCGACTCCGGGGTCGTACGGCGGAACGGGGACCGGCCCTCGACGGCGGCGTACAGCAGGACGCCGAGGGACCACAGGTCGGAGGCGGGGCCGGCGCCGCGGCCGGAGGTCCGTTCGGGGGCGAGGAACTCCAGGGAGTCGGCCGGCTCCCCGGTTCCGGTGCGGGACTCCCCGTCCTCGACGGGCGCGATGCCGAAGTCGGTGAGGAAGACGCGGCCGTGCGGGCCGAGCAGCACGTTGGCGGGTCTGACGTCCCGGTGGACGATGCCGACCGCGTGGGCGGCGCGCAGCGCGCCGAGGACGCCGAGGCCGATGCGGGCGGCCTCGGCGGGGGGCAGGGGCCCGCGCCCCAGCACCTCGTGCAGGGACTCGCCGCGGACCAGCTCCATGACGATCCACGGGACGCCGTCCGGACCGGTCCCCTCCTCGGCACACCTAGAGCTTGTCGAGGGTGAGGTTCGCGATCGCCGCGCGGGCGACCTCGCGGCCGCGTTCCGTGAAGTCGCCGGCGCCGGGGTAGGCGATGGTGAGCCGGTACATGTCACCGGCGGTGGACTTGTAGTAGAGGATCCTCAGTTCGCGGGGGCGGGGGTCCTGGCTGTCGTCGGTGGTGTACGCGACGGTGTTCTCGGCGGCCTTCCCGCCGTGGAAGGTGACGTTGTCGTCGGGACGGGTACGCGGCCCCTCCGGCATGTCGAGCGCGTAGCTGCCGTCGCTCTTGAACTCGTCGTTGTCTGCGTACATCTCGGCGGCCGCGGAGTCCTTGATCTCGTCACCGGTCGCCTCCGCCTCGCGCTCCACCGACAGCACGATCGACAGGACTCCGCTGGGATCCGTGTAGCTGACCCAGTGGCTGTCGGCGGAGTCCCGCTCGGGGACGGCCTTGCGGTATCCGTCGGGGACCGCAAGCGTCGCCGTGAGGTCCTTCGCGCGGACCGTCTTCCAGCCGTCCGGCAGAGGTCCCGCGAACGGGTCGGCCACCACGAGGTACGCCGCCACCGCCGCCGCGACGACCGCGGCCCCGAGCCCGGTCCACGCCGCGCGCCCGAACCGGAACCGCCGGCGCGGCTCCTCGGCCTGCCGGACGACGTGGGTGGGCACCGGGGCGGGCGGGTGCGCGGCGTGCTCCAGCAGGGCCCGGACCTGTGCGGCCCGCGGACGGCGCGCCGGGTCCTTCTCCAACAGCCCGTTGATGGCCTCGGCGAGCGGTCCCCGCGCGGCGGCGGGCGGCGCGGGCACGGCGTTGAGCACGGACTGGAGGGTGGCCGGGGTGTTGCTGCGGCGGAACGGCGAGACGCCCTCCGTCGCCGCGTACAGCACGACGCCGAGGGACCACAGGTCGGACGCCGGTCCGGGGCGCTGGCCGAGCACCCGCTCGGGGGCGATGTACTCGGGCGAACCGACGAAACCACCGGTGTCGGTCAGGTTCGTCTCGCCCTCGATCTGGGCGATGCCGAAGTCGGTGAGGACGACCCGGTCGTGCCGGCCGAGCAGCACGTTGTCCGGCTTCACGTCCCGGTGCAGGATGCCGGCCGCGTGCGCGGCCTCCAGCGCGCCGAGGACCTCCAGACCGATCCGGGCCGCCTCGCGCACGCTGAGCGTGCCCTCGCCGAGGGCGCTGCCGAGGGAGCGCCCGTGGACCAGTTCCATGACGATCCACGGCCTGCCGTCGACGACGGCGACGTCGTGGACGTTCACCACCGCCGGGTGGTCCAGCCGGGCCGCGGCCCGCGCCTCGCGCCGCATCCGCTCGAAGGCGTTGGCGCGTTCGCGTTCGGGAAGATGGTCCGGCACACGGGGTTCCTTGACGGCGACCTCGCGGTCCACCGTCTCGTCCTTCGCCCGCCACACCGTGCCCATGCCGCCGTGCCCGAGCTTGGCGACGAGCCGGTACCGACCCGCGATGAGCCGCCCGGCACCCGACTCCGGCGGCCCGGGCACCGCCTGCGGAGACGCGGGCACCGCCTGCGGAGACGCGGGCACCGCCTGCGGAGACGCGGGCACCGCCTGCGGAGACGCGGGCACCGCCTGCGGCGGCACGGCGGCCGACCCGTGCGGTCGTGGCGGCGCGGGCGGCTGGTCCGGCTGCCGGGACGGCGTGTGGGGCCGCGTGTGGGACTGCGCGTGGGGCGGCGTGTCGGGCGGCGTGTGGGACGGCGTGTGGGACGGCGTGTCGGGCGATGACGGCGACGGGGTCCGGGGCGGCGACGACAGCAGCGACGGCTGCGGTGCGGACGGCTGCGGTGTCGGCGACTGTGCTCCCGACGCCTGTGCTTCCGACGCCTGTGCTGCCGCCGCCCGTGGTGCTGGCGACCGCGGTGCCGGCGACCGCGGTGCCGGCGGCGACTGCGGCGGTTGCAGAACAAAACTCGTCGTGTCGTCGGCCCCGTGGCCGGTTCCCCCGTCGTGACTCATGCGTCCATCCATATCGCGCCGGCCGGACCGGATTCCACCGGCGGCCGCCACCGGTCACAGACCCGTGACCCGGGCCACCCCTTATCTCCTCTTCATCCCGGTACGAACGTGTCGACGGCCACGTCGAAGTACTCACGCGCCTCCCGCGCCTTCCCGACCGGCGCCGACACCCACACGTCGTACAGCCACGCGCCCTCCTCCCAGCACAGGTCGTAGGTGTGCCGGGGGCCCTCCGTCGCGGTGAAGCCGTTCCAGGTGAACTCCCAGAGGGCGGCGGGGCCTCCTCCTCGGGTGGTCTCGGTGACCCTGCCGTCGCGGTACCCGGGGTAGGTCTCCGGTCCTTGCGCGGCCGCCCGCCGCAGCACCCCCAGGGGGCCGCCCGGCGCGGCGGTGCTGATCCTGACGCCGAGGCGGAAGGTCCGGCCGGGCGACATGTAGAAGATCCGCTCGTCCTCCAGGACACGGGTGAACCCCTCCGGCACGGCGAGCGCGAACCCGGCCGGGTCGTCGACGACGCGGTACCCCGAGGGCGCACTGGGGCGTTCGGGGGTGGTGCCGGGCGCCGGGCCGGCGGTCCCGCCGGAGGCCGAGCCGGACGCGGTGCCGTTCGCCGTGGGTCCGGGCCGCGTCAGCGGACCTCCTCCGTCGCCTCCGCGGTCCACCAGCAGCGCCGCCGCGGACACGCCCGCGCCCGCCATGGCGGCGACCAGCAGCGCCGCCACCAGCACACCCCGCGTGGGCCGCTCCCGCCCGGCCTGCCCCGGCACGTCCGCCGGCGGGGCGGAACGGATCCGGAACCGGCCGGTGCGGGGCGCCGGACCGGCCGTGTCCGGGGCGGTACGGCCGGTCGTGGAGCCCTCCGGCGCCACCACCGGCGTGTGCCCGGTCTCCAGGAAGGCGCGCAGCATCCGCTCCGCCTCCGCCGCGTCCAGCCGCCGTCGCGGATCCCGCTCCAGCAGCCCCCGTACGACGGGCAGCAGCGGCGCCGCCTGCGGGGGCGTACGGATCTCCGCGGAGACGACGGCGTGCAGGATGCCGCCCAGCGAGTCGCGGCGGAAGGGGGATTCGCCGCTCAGCGCGGTGCACAGCAGCGCGCCCAGCGACCACAGGTCGGAGGCGGGGCCGGTCCGCTCCCCGGACACCCGCTCCGGCGCGGTGTACTCGGGCGAGCCGACGAACGCGCCGGTCTCGGTGAGCGTGGTCGCGCCCGCGACCTGGGCGATGCCGAAGTCGGTGAGGACGGCGCGCCCGGTGGCGGAGTCGACGAGGACGTTCGCGGGCTTGATGTCCCGGTGCAGGACCCCGGCCGCGTGGGCGGCCCGCAGGGCGCCCAGCAGGTCGGCGCCGATGCGGGCCGCCTCATGGGCCTCGACGGGCCCCCGCTCGGCGATCCGGTCGGCCAGCGAGCCCCCCTCGATCAGCTCCATGACGATGTAGGGGCGTTCGTCCTCCTCGACGACGTCGTGCACGACGACGATGTGCGGGTGGCTCAACTGGGCGACCGCACGGGCCTCCCGCAGCGTCCGGTCGCGGCGGCCGCGCGCCTCCTCGGCGGTGAGGAGGTCGTCGGGGACCAGTTCCTTGACGGCCACCCGCCGCCCCAGCAGCAGGTCGGTGGCCCGCCACACCACGCCCATGCCACCGCGTCCGAGCCGCGCCTCGAGCCGGTAGCGGTCCGCGACGACCCGGCCGCCACCCTCCCCCTCGGTCCCCATGCGCCCCATCATGCCGCACCGGACCGCCCGCCTCCGGGGCGCCGACCGGCCAAGTCGGCCACGCCGAACAGGTGTCCGGCGGCCGGGCGTCACGAGGTGCTCTGCGGCTCCCGCCAGCTCCGCAGCACGGCCCGGAACTGCTCGACGGCCGTCGCCCAGTCCTCGGCGGGCGACGACATGTAGATGACGTACTCGGTGCCGTCGCGGGCGATGTACGCCTCCTCGATCGCGCGCCGCGGCCCGGGGAAGTCGGTGTCCTTGGCCAGCGCGGTCCAGGTGTACTCCCACTCGGCGCCCTCGCGGTCGCGGTAGACGTTCCGCTCCAGGGTGACCCGCTCGTAGTCGACCAGCCGCTGGAGCTGCTGTTCGAGGTCCGTCTGGTGGGCGTAGGGGTCGTCGAAGTCCGGGGAGGTGTCGATGGCGATGCGGACGAAGTGCTCGCCGGCGTCGGGCGTGTAGTCGACCTGTCTCAGGTCTCCGTCGTCCTGGTACACCTGCCGTTCCCAGCCCTCGGGCAGGGAGAGACCGAAGCCGAACGGGTCGGTGATCTGCTGCCAGGTGCCGGGGGCCGTGCCCTGCTCCGCGCCCTCGCCGGTGCCGGTCGCGGTGGACTCGGTGCCGGTCGCGGTGGGAGTCGTGCCGGCCGTGGGCGTCTCGGATGTCGTGGCGCCCGGCGAGGAGGCCGAACCGGCGCTCGGCCGCCGGTCCGTGTCCCACTTCAGTAACGCCACCGCCGTACCGCCCCCGACCAGCGCGGCGACGACGGCCACCAGCGCCAGCAGGCGCAGCCTTCGGTGCCGGGACGGCGGCCGGGGCGAGGCCGGGGGCCGCGCCGGTGCGGGGGTGGGGGCGGAGGCGGGAACGGGGGCGGGAGGGCCGAAGGGGGTGGGCGTGACGGTCGTGGGGTTGGTGGGGGTGGTGGGGTTGGTGGGGGTGAGGATCGTGGGCCCGGTCACGGAGTGCGGGGACGGGAACGGGGGCGTGCTCTCGCCCGCCCGGCCCGGCCCCGCGTACTGCGTCGGCACGTACGCCTGTGCGCCGGCCGGACGGCGGCCCTCCGCCGCCTCGGCGAGCAGGTGCTCGGCGTCGGCCGTGGCGGGGCGGGTCGCCGGGTCCTTGCGGAGCAGGGCGGTGATCACGGGCTCGAGCGGGCCGGCGTACCGCGGCTCGGGGGCCTCCTCCTCGACGACCGCCTGCATGGTGCTCAGCGGCGAGGTGCGGCGGAACGCCGAACGGCCCTCCACCGCGGTGTACAGCGTCGCGCCGAGCGCCCACAGGTCGCAGGACGGGCCGGGGTCCTGGCCGCGGACGCGCTCGGGGGCGAGGTAGTCGACGGAGCCGACGACCTCGCCGGTGCGGGTGATGGTGGTGTCGCCCTCGATCTGGGCGATGCCGAAGTCGGTGAGCAGGACGCGGCCGTCGTGGGCCAGGAGCACGTTGCCGGGCTTGACGTCGCGGTGCAGGACGCCGGCCGCGTGCGCGGCGCGCAGGGCGCGCAGCACCCACAGGCCGATCCGGGCCGCCTCGGTCGGCTCGACGCGCCCGTCCTCCTTGATCGCGTCGGCGAGCGAACGGCCCTCGACGAGCTCCATCACGATCCAGGGACGGCCGTCGTGCTCGAGTACGTCGTGCACGGTGACCACGGCGGAGTGGTTGATCCGCGCGGCCGCGCGAGCCTCCGCCCGGGTGCGGGCGAGGAGGCGTTCCCGGTCGCTCTCGGAGAGGTAGTGGGCGGCGGTCAGTTCCTTGACGGCGACGGCCCGGTGCAGCAGTTCGTCGTGCGCGCGCCACACGCGCCCCATGCCGCCGCTGCCGATGGTGTCGACGAGCCGGTAACGGCCCGCGACGAGCAGGCCCTGCATCTGATTCACGTTGCCCCGCAATGGTCTTGACAGATCAACCCTAGGGATCGGCCACCGTCCGGGGAACCTGCCCGCGCCCACGGAGACCGCACTGTGACGGTTGTCGCTTCCGGGCCGGACCGGGAACCGGACGCGCCCCCGCGGCGTCGGCCGAAGGTCCCGCGCGATCGGCCGCACGTTGCGCGCGATCGGCCGCACGTTGCGCGCGATCGGCCGAAGGTTCCCGTGCGATCGGCCGAAGGCTGCCGCGCGATCGGCCGGAGTCACCGGCGAGTCGTTCAGCCCGTGTACGCGTACGTGGCCGACGCCTGCTCGAACAGCCGTGTCACCTCGTCCCGTTCGGCCTCCGGGCCGCGCAGCTGGACGACGTGGTAGCGGCCGTCGAGGAGGACGGCGAGGTTGCGTACGAACAGCTCCCGGCCGTCGGCGGCCGTCCAGGTGAACTGGCCCTCGGCCATGGTCCGTCCGCCCACCTGGATCGTCCGCAGCCCGGAGGCCGTGGCCCAGGTGGAGTCGCGGTAGGGCTGCAGTTCGCTCTCCTTCTCCCGCTGGTAGGCCATCGGGTCGCTGCCGTACGTGGACGCGGAGTCCCGGCCGGGGACGACGATCAGCTCGAAGTCGCCGTGCGAGTAGACCACTTGCCCGCTGCCGTTCTTCGGGGTGCGGTCCCAGCCGTTGGCGACGGCGATGCTGAAGCCCTCGGCGTCCTTGCGCACGGTGAAGCCGTCGGGGACGTCGGCCCCGGACTGCGTCTCGGTGGAACCGGACGATCCGGAGGGGGCCGAGGAGGCGGAGGCACTGCCGTCCGGTGCCGTCGGGCCCTGGTCGTCGGGCCGGGGCTCGCTGCTGGCCTCGGGCGCCTGACCGCTCTGACCGGCGGCCCCGGTCCGCTCGGCCCCCGGGGTGCCGCCCGAGCCCTCCTCGCCGGCCTTGGGCATGAACAGCACGGCGTACGCGACCGCCGCGGCCAGCGCGAGCAGCACCAGCACGAGCAGGGTGCGGCCCAGGCTGCGCGGCGAACGGTTCGTCTCCTGCCGGGCGCGCTTGTGCCGTCCGCTGGTCGCGGGCAGCCCGGCGCGGCGTCTGCGCACCAGCTCGCCCTTGCGGCGCACGATCGGCAGCCGGCGCGGGTCGGTCGGCGGCGCGGCGACGACGTACGTGCCCGCCTCCGGCTCCGGTGCCGACCGCACCAGGGAGCGCAGCCAGCCGCGCAGTTCCTCGAAGTCGAGGCGGTCGGTGGGGTCCTGACGCAGCAGCGACTCCACGACCGGCCGCAGCGGCCCGCACTCCTCGGCGAAGGCCGGCGGCTCGGCGCAGACCATCTGCACGAGCTCCGCCGTCGACTCCTCCGGATACGGCGCGTGGCCCTGGACTGCCCGGAAGAGCAGCGCGCCGAGCGCCCACAGGTCGGTGGCGGGCCCGATGGGCGCGGCCAGCTGCCAGTTCTCGTGCACGGGTCCGGCCTGCTCCGGCGCCCACCGTTCGGTGACGGGCCCGACGACGGCCATGCGTGCCTGCCGCGCCCGCTCGGCGGCCAGCGCGGTGGCGGGTCCGCGCCGCACCCCGGCCCCGGCCGCCGCCTCGTCCCACCGGGCACCCGCCCGTGCCTCATCCGCGGCCCCGGCGTCCTGTCCGGGCACGGGAGCGCCGGCCGGCGTGTTCTGCGCGGGCAGGAAGTCGCCCGCCGCGGCGCCCGGCGCGTGCGGCGGAACGCCCGGCCGCAGGCCCTGCGGCGGCACGGAGACATGCCCCGCCGGACCCGCCGGGCCGCTCCTCGGACCCGGTGCCCCCCGCACGCCGTAGGGGTCGGCGATCTGCCCCGGGGGCGTGCCCCGCGTCTCCCCCGGCCCGTGTTCCCGTCCGGTGCCCAGGGCGTACGGCGGCGTCGCCGCGCCCCCGACGCCGGGCGTGCCGCCGGCTGCGGTGTCACCGCCGGCCGGGGTACGGGCACCCGGCAGTGCCGCACGGCCGCTCTGGGCCTCCTGCACGCGGGCCGCCGCCCGTGCCCCCGCCCGGTACGCGGCGATCGCCCCGGCGCGCGCGGCGCGGACGTCCCCGCCGGTCTCCACGGTCCTGCGGGCCACCGCGCCGGAGGCCCCGTTCGCCGGCTCGGCTGCCGACGTCGGCAGCCCTCCGGCCGCCCGCGCCTCGATCGCCGCCCGTCGCGCGGCCTCGGGGTCGGGATCGGCGCCGCCGACGGCCCCGATCCCGCCGGGCCCCGGCCGGCCGTCCGGACCACCGCCCCCGGGACCGGGAGCACCGCCGAACGCGTCACCGGAGAACCCGCCACCGCCGAGCCCACCACCACCGCTTCCGCCACCGCCGAACCCACCACCGCCGAACCCGCCAATGGCACCCTGACCCGCCGCCGGTCCGCCCGGCCCCGCGCTCTCCTGGGCGGGACGGCCCTGCGGGCCGCCGTGCGGTTCCTCGCCCTCCTCGGCCGGCACCGGGTCGTACCCGCACAGCGCCTCTTCCGCCGCCCCGACGGCCAGCCCGGTCAGCATGACCCGGCCGTCGTCGCAGACGAGGACCGTGCGCGCGGTGATGTTCCGGTGCACCCAGCCGTGCGCGTGCAGCACCCGCAGCGCCGTGAGCACGTCGGAGGCGACCTCCGCCGCCCGGTACGGGGTGAGCGGCTTCTCGGCGAGCAGCGCCGCCAGCGGCCGGGCCGGCACCAGTTCGCTGACGACCCAGAGCGAACCGCCCTCGGCGAACACGTCGAAGACCTGGTCCAGCCGGGGGTGGTCGGGAATGCTCGCCGCGGCCTGCGCGGCCTCCACCGCCCGCCGTACGACCGGATCGGCGGGCCGACGGGTGCCGGCGCCCATGCGGCCCGTGGGACGCCGGGTGCCGCGCTCCCGCGCCGTGAAGCCCTCGGGCAGTCCCTCCGCGTCGAGCACCTCCGCCTCGACGACCTCCGGCAACGGCACCTGCCGGACCAGGACTTCCTGCCCGCTGTAGGTGTCGAAGGCCCGGGTCTCGGTGAGTTCGTACTCGTCGGAGGGGGGCAGCGGCAGGCGGTAGCGGTCGGCGAGCACTCGCCCCGCATAGTCGTCCACGTTGCCTCCCCCGGCCACCCGGTCGGTCGATTCCGTACGCTCAGCGGTCCGTTACGCGCAATGCCGGTTATAACCATTCCGGTCATAAGCATGCCGGTCATATCCGGCCGGACAGCTGGATGCGTACGGTTCGCAAGCATTCACGATACGTGCCGGAGGCGACCCGCAAAGAGAGGATGCGAGATCTCACGGCCCGAACACGCCGGTCCGGGTGCGCCGCCCGAACGCCCCGCCCGGAGGACCGCCGTGACTACTCCTTCGGCTCGAACGTCTCCGTCAGCGTCTTCCACGTGCTCTCCCGCAGGTCGCTGTCCCACGCGGCGGACTTCGCCGTGTACATCAGGGCATACCCCTGGCTGTCGCTCACGACGAATCCGCGGTCGATGGTGCGGTAGGTGGTCCCGCTGGACACGGAGGTGAACTCCCAGTCGGCCGTGTTCCAGCCGCGGTAGGTCACTTTCTCTATTCGGATCTTCTTGTACTGGGAGCGCGCCATGGACTTCTCCTGGTTCTCCCAGTCCGCGACGGGGTCGTCCTTGGGCGTGGTCGTCCAGGCGACGAGGAGCTTCTGGCCGTCGGGCCCGGTGAACCGGTCCCCCGCGGAGTCCGAGGTCCGGTACTTCCAGCCGGTGGGCAGCCCGATGGAGTACCCCTGCTTGCCCGAGTACGTCGTCGCCGCCGTGCTGCTCTCGGTGGCGGAGACATCGGAGCCGGAGCCGCCGGCCGTGGAGGCGGCGGCACCGGGCGTGGTGCCGCTGCCGGACGCGGAACCGGACGGCGCGGACTGCGACGCGTCCCCGTCCGTACGGGTGCCGCCGGACTCGTCGTCCTTGGTGTCCGTGCTCGCGCTCGCACTGGCGACGGTCGTCGTACCCCCGCCCTGCGCGCCGTCGGCGTTGTCGTCGTCCCCGCCGAGCGTGAGCGCCAGCACCGTGCCGAGCACCGCGAGCACCACCACGACGGCGATGATCACCAGCGTCCGCTTCGGCACCACGTCGGTGAGCGGCGCCCTGGGCACGGGGCGCGGCGGCAGATCCGGCGGGGTCATCACCGGCCACCCCGAGCTCCGGCCGCCCGGTCCGGCGTCCGCGCCACGAGCGCCCTGGGCGCCTGCTGTCCGGCTGCCGTTCACCCCGGCCATGGAGCCGGACACCGGGACGGCCGCGTTCGCCGCCGTGGTGCTCCTCGTCTTCGCCGGGGCCGCGGACGAGGCCGCGGGAGCAGCGGCGCCCGCACCGCCCTTCGCCGCCTCCTCCGTCCCCACGGATCCCGAAGCGGCCGTGCCGCTGGCCGACTTGGCGCGGGCGGCGGCCGAGGTGGCGGTGCCCGCCGCGACGGCGGCCCTGCGCACGGACCGCAGGGCCCCGCGCAGCTTGTCGGCCGCTTCCCCGGCCGACGATCCGTCCTTGCCCCCGGCACCGTCCGGCTGCACCGGCAGCGGGACGAGCTTCGTCGCGTCCGCCGGCTCGGCCTCCCCGGGCTCGGGCGCGCGGATCACCGCGTTGAGCATCCGCCGCGCGCCGGCGTCGTCGAGCCGCCGCTCGGGATCCTTGGTGAGCAGGCCGTAGATGACGTCCTTCAGCGGACCCGCGTTCTTCGGCTCCTCCAGCGACTCGGTCATCACCGCGGTGAGCGTCGCGATGGCGGAACCCTTGTCGTACGGGGGCGTGCCCTCGACCGCCGCGTACAGCAGACCGCCGAGCGACCACAGGTCGGCCGCCGGGCCCGGCTTGTGACCGCGGGCCCGCTCCGGGGAGATGTAGGAGGGCGCGCCGACGAGCATGCCGGTGGAGGTGATGGACGGATCGCCCTCGACCTGGGCGATGCCGAAGTCCGTGAGCACGACCCGGCCGTCCTCGGCGATCAGCACGTTCGACGGTTTCACGTCACGGTGCAGGATCCCCTCGCGGTGGGCCGACCGCAGCACGTCGAGGATCGCGAGCCCGACCTCCGCCGCCCGCTTCGGTTCGAGCACGCCGTCCTCGCGGATGACCTCGGCGAGCGACTTGCCCTCGACGAGCTCCATCACGATCCACGGCCGGTCGTCCTCGTCGACCACGTCGAAGACCGTCACCGCACTGTTGTTGCGGATCCGCGCGATGGCCTTGGCCTCGCGCAGCGTCCGCGTGATCAGCCGGCGCTTCTCCTCCTCGTCGATGTTCGTCGGGAACCGCAGCTCCTTGACGGCGACCGTCCGTCCGAGGGTCTCGTCCTCGGCGCGCCACACCGTACCCATGCCGCCGCGGCCGAGTACGTCTCCCAGCCGGTACCGCCCGGCGAGGAGACGTGCGCTCTTGTCCTGACGGGATGTCCCCGCCCGCTCCGCCTCCGACATGCGTCCCCTCATGCAACCCGCCCTGACAGAGCCTCCATTGTCCCTCACCCGACAAGTGCCCGACGCCCAGGGTGCCCCTCACCGCGCCGAGGAACCGGCGCATTCCGGCCAGAAGGTGCGTCACACTCCGGCCAGGCACCCGAACGTGCCCGCCGACGGCACGCCCCGAGCACCGGCCGGGGCGGGCCCGGCCCTCCGGACGGGAGGCAGGCCGCGCCCCGCTCCGGCCGCCGGGGACCCGGTGAGGTGTCCGCCCGTGGGCCCTGGATGATGGGCGCGAGCAAGGGCTGTGAAGCGCGCCGAAGGAGAACGAAGCCCCCGTGACACCTCCGCTGCGGCGTCTGCCGGCCCTGCCGATGGCCCTGGTGATCCTCGCCCTGACCACGGCCGGTTCCCTCGCGTCCGCTCCTCCGCCCACGGACCCCCTCCTCTCCCTGTTGCTGACCCGGGGCGAGGTTCCGGCCGCGGCGCTGCTGGCCCTCGAGGGCACCGGCACCCGCTACGCCGAGGCCGGTCCGGGCATCGCCCGCTCCGACCACTTCCGGGCCGGCAGCATCACCAAGACCTTCATCGCCACCGTCGTCCTCCAACTGGCGGCCGAGGACCGGCTCTCGCTGTCCGACCCGGTGGAGCGGTACCTGCCCGGCCTGGTGCGGGGAGCCGGCAACGACGGGCGCGCGCTGACCCTGCGTTCCCTGCTCACCCACACCAGCGGCGTGTACGACTACACCCGGGACACCGAGGCCGCCGTCCCCGTCACCGCTGTCCAAGCCGTCCGTATCGCCCTCACCCACCCTCCGGCCGACCGCGGCCGCTTCGCCTACTCCAACACCAACTACGTCCTGCTCGGCCTGGTCGTCGAACAGGTCACCGGCCGCCCGTACGCCGCGGAGGCCGAGCGGCGCATCATCGGCCCGCTGGGTCTCGACGGCACCTCCTTTCCCGGTTCCCGCACCTCACTGCCCTCCCCGCACGGCCGCGCCTACGACACGGACGGGACCGACGTCACCGAACTCGACCCGCGGACGGCCGGAGCCGCGGGCGAGCTGGTGACGACCCTCGCCGACCTCGACCGCTTCTACGCGGCCCTGCTGGGCGGCGACCTGCTCACCCCGCGCTGGCTGCGCGAGATGCTCGACACCCGCACCGCACACGGCTCGTACGGCATGGGCCTGTTCCCCGCGACGCTTCCCTGCGGTGTGACCGTGTGGGGGCACAACGGCCGGATACCCGGCAGCTACGTGCGCACCGCGGCCACCGTCGACGGCCGGCGTGTCCTCACCTTCCGCGTGAACACGACGGCGCTGGCGGACCCCGACCTCGAACCGGCCCTGCTCGCCGCCGAGTTCTGCCCTCGCACCCCATAGAACGAGCCGGTGCCGAACGGAGATCCCGGCCCGCTACACCCGTTCGAGTGAAACGGCCGGACGGCGCCGGACCGGGTCCTACAACGGCACGATGTCCGGCGCCCCCAGCCGCGCCGCGTCCGCCGTCAGGTCGTCGGGCTGCCGCTGCGACTCGCGTTCGGCCTCCACCCGCTTCTCGTAGTGCCGGACCTCACGCTCGATCTGGTCCCTGTCCCAGCCGAGGACCGGCGCCATCAGTTCGGCCGCCTCACGGGCGCTGAGCGTGCCCCGGTCGAAGGTCTCGATGGAGATCCGGGTGCGCCGCGTCAGCACGTCGTCCAGGTGCCGTGCCCCCTCGTGCGAGGCGGCGTAGACGATCTCGGCGCGCAGGTAGTCGTCGGCGGCCTGGAGCGGCTCGCCCAGGGACGCGTCCCCGGCGACGAGGTCGAGGAGTTCCTCCGCCAGCGTGCCGTACCGGTTCAGCAGATGCTCGACCCGCACCACGTGCAGGCCGGTCCGCTCGGCGATGCGCGCCCGCGCGTTCCACAGCGCCCGGTAGCCCTCCGCGCCCAGCAGCGGCACGTCCTCGGTGACGCATTCGGCGACGCGCAGGTCGAGCCCGTGCACGGCCGCGTCGACGGCGTCCTTGGCCATCACCCGGTACGTCGTGTACTTGCCGCCGGCCACAACGACGAGCCCCGGCACCGGGTGGGCGACGGTGTGCTCGCGGGACAGCTTGCTGGTGGCGTCCGACTCGCCCGCGAGCAGCGGCCGCAGACCGGCGTAGACGCCCTCGACGTCGTCACGGGTGAGCGGCACCGCGAGGACGGAGTTCACGTGCTCCAGCAGGTAGTCGATGTCCGCGCTGGAGGCGGCCGGGTGGGCTTTGTCGAGGTCCCAGTCGGTGTCGGTGGTGCCGACGATCCAGTGCCGGCCCCAGGGGATGACGAACAGCACGGACTTCTCGGTGCGCAGGATCAGCCCGGTCGAGGAGTGGATGCGGTCCTTGGGGACGACGAGGTGGATGCCCTTGGAGGCGCGGACGTGGAACTGCCCGCGCTCCCCGACCATCGCCTGGGTGTCGTCGGTCCACACGCCGGTGGCGTTGACGACCTGCCGGGCGCGGATCTCGTACTCCCCGCCTCCTTCGACGTCCCGCACCCGGGCGCCCACGACCCGTTCGCCCTCGCGCAGGAAGCCCGTCACACGCGCGCGGTTGGCCGTCTTCGCGCCGTACGCCGCCGCCGTGCGCACCAGCACGGCGACGAAGCGGGCGTCGTCCATCTGGGCGTCGTAGTACTGCAAGGCGCCGACCAGCGCGTCCCTCTTCAGGGCCGGGGCGACGCGCAGGGCGTGACCGCGGGTCAGGTGACGGTGCCCCGGCAGACCTCGGCCGTGCCCGCGGGCCAGGGACATCGCGTCGTAGAGCGCGACGCCCGACCCGGCGTACAGCCGCTCCCAGCCCTTGTGCCGGAGCGGGTACAGGAAGGGAACCGGCTTGACCAGGTGCGGGGCCAGCCGCTCCAGCAGCAGGCCGCGCTCCTTCAGCGCCTCGCGGACGAGGGCGAAGTCGAGCATCTCCAGGTAGCGCAGGCCGCCGTGGATCAGTTTGCTGGACCGGCTCGACGTGCCCGACGCCCAGTCGCGGGCTTCCACGAGGCCCGTGGACAGGCCGCGCGTGACGGCGTCCAGCGCGGTGCCCGCGCCGACCACGCCGCCTCCGACGACCAGGACGTCCAGTTCGCGCTCGGCCATGGCCGCCAGTGACTCGGCTCGCTGTACCGGCCCCAGTGCCGCTGTCCTCACCGCTGCCTCCCACTGTCGGTCACGTCGGCCGCACCGCTCGGGGCGAGGCCCGGTCCGTCCCCCCATGCCCAAATTCTGACCGTGTCGCGCCACTCCAGCCACCACTCGCCCCCAGCCTGTGGACAACTCTCGGGGAACCCGTGCGGACGCGCGGGACAACTCGTTGGATCAACACAGCCGATCAATCCCGCATAACGGTCATATTTACTCCTAGTGTGACATTGAGCTCGCCTGTCCTGTCCACAGGGCTTGCGCGCCTGTCCCGCTTCGGTTATTGGGAAGGACGGCCCACGCCATGCCCGCAGATCTCGCCGTCATCGGACTCGGACCGCTCGGCCTGCCCCTGGCCCAGGCCGCCGTGGCCGCCGGCATCTCCACGCTCGGCTACCGCACCGGCCCCGAGGCGGGCTCGCTCAGCCCCGCCGAGCTGCGCCGGATGCTCTCGGGGGGTTTCCGGCCCGCCACCAACCCCGCCGAGCTGGGCCGGGTGCGCACCGCAGTCATCTGCGCCCCCACCCCGCGCGACGCGGACGGCGGACTCGACCTGAGCCAGGTGGAGGCGGCCGCCCGCACCCTCGCCGGGCACCTGCGTCCGCACACCACCGTGATCCTCGAGTCGGCCGTGTACCCCGGGACCACCGAGGAATTCCTGCGCCCGCTCCTGGAGGAGATGTCCGGTCTGCGCGCCGGCCGTGACTTCCACCTGGCGTACTCCCCCAGCCGGGTCGACCCCGGCAGCCGCGACTTCACCCCCGCCACCACCCCGAAGGTCATCGGCGGCCTCACGCCCGCCTGCACCGAGTCCGCCGCCGCCTTCTACGGCCGCCTCACGGACAAGGTGGTCCGCGCGCGCGGCCTGCGCGAGGCCGAGACCGTGCACCTGCTGGAGACCAACTTCCGCCACGTCAACATGGCCCTCGTCAACGAGATGGCCGTCCTCTGCCACGACCTCGGCGTCGACCTGTGGGACGTCATCCGCTGCGCCGAGACCAAGCCCTTCGGCTTCCAGGCCTTCCGCCCCGGCCCGGGCGTCGGCGGCCACTCCGTCCCCCTCGACCGCACCGGCCACCCCGACGGCGGCACCCTGCGCATGGTCGAACTCGCCCAGCAGGTCAACAACCGCATGCCCCGCTACGTCGTCCAGCGCGCCGCCGCCCTCCTCAACGAGCACGGCAAGTCCGCCCGCGGCGCCCGGATCCTCCTCCTCGGCGTCACCTACAAGCCCGACCTCGCCGACCTCCAGGGCACTCCCGCGCGCGAGATCGCGCTCCGCCTCACCGAGCTCGGCGCCGCGGTCAGCTACCACGACCCCCACGTGCCGTCCTGGAGCGTTCTGGACCGCCCGGTCCCCCGCGCCGAGTCCCTCTACGAGGCCGCCGCCGACGCCGACCTGACGATCCTGCTCCAGCAGCACCGCACCTACGACCTCCAGGGCCTGTCGGTGAAGGCCCAGCTGCTGCTGGACACGCGGGGGGCGACCCCCACGGGGGCGGCGCACCGGTTGTGAAGCGGGGCGCGCGGAACGTCGGCTGACTCCGGGGTTGGTGGCGTGGGCCGGGGTACGCCGGTACCGTACGAAGCGGGTGGAGCCCACCGCAGCGGACTCTGCGGCAGGCTCCTGGATGGATCACGGAGTGTCCGCCCCTAATGTGTGTGGGGGCGGCCGCTCACCATCCGAAAACAGGTGGAGCCCACCGCAGGGGCTACTGCGGCAGGCTCCTGGATGGATCACGGAGTGTCCGCCCCTAATGTGTGTGGGGGCGGCCGCTCACCATCCGAAGATCCGCAAAATCCACCTCCTCCGGCACTTCCCCGTCCACAGACGGAGTCGGTCCCAGCGGGTGGGCTTGCGGTGGCGTCCCATGGGCGCCCCCTTCCACGACGCCGCCCAGTGGCCCGGTGGACGACACGTACGGAATCGGGCCGGGCCCCGAGGGCGGGGTCCGGACCATGTCCTTGGAAGGGGGCACCCCACACAACTGGGGCGCCGATCAGGACGCTACCGTCCGCGACCACCCTGACCAGCCGATTCCGCCGCCGAAGGCAACCGCGCGCCCCCACACCACGCCACGCGCCCCCCGCACGCCGGACGCCGGACGCCGGACGCATGACAGAAGACACACGACACACGGCGAGGGGCCGGCCGCTCACTTGGTGAG
>NZ_JBHWKO010000012.1:0-233206 GCF_042731035.1 Streptomyces sp. NPDC059895 | reverse complement strand
CGCTCCGGCAGCAGCGCCATGGCGCCGCCGCCGGTCGCGCCGATCAGCCGCAGATCCGGGTACTTGTCCAGCCATCCCGCGAACGCGATCATGGCCAGGCCGATCGTGAGGTCGCCGAACCGGCCGATCTGCTCGACGAAGCCGATCTCGTCGACCCGTTCCGTGCCGGCCGGTTCGGCCGGGGCGTGCACCAGGACCGGCACTCCGGCCTCCGCCGCCAGGGCGAAGAAGGAGTCGGCGCGCGGGGAGCCGAGGAGCTGCCCGTGGACGCTGGAGGTGGTGATCAGACCGACGAACGCGGGATCCTCGAGGGTCTCCCGCACTCCGTCGAGGTGATCGTCGTCGCCGAACGGGTTGGCGTACACGTAGCCGCGCAACTGGTCCGGGAACCTGGCGATCAGCCCCGACATCCAGGCGTGGAAGCCACGCAGCCGGTCGCGTGGCTGAGCGTAGTTGTCGACGCCCGGGACCCGCGCCATGGCGCCGGCCCCGACGGGGCTGCCGATGATGGTGAGGTCGATCCCCGCCTCGGCGCGGGCGGCGAGCATGCCGTCGACGTCGGTCAGGCTCGGGGGCATGGGGAAGCGTTCGGCCGCCTCCGGTGGGGACAGATGCCCGTGGATGTCGATGATCATGTGGTGTTTCCCGGGTTCGGGTTCGGTGTGAGGGCGCGGACGACCGCGGCGCAGTCCTCGTCGCCCAGCCCCTGCTCGGCGGCGCGGACGTGGGTCTCGGCCGCGGCGGTCGCCAGTGGCAGGTTCAGGCCGGCCGACGCCGCCTGCTTCGAGGCGAGTATCAGGTCCTTGGCCATCAGCCGCAGCCGGAAGTCCGGCTCGTCGAAGCGGCCGGTGGCCAGGCGCCGGGACTTGAACGCCATGACCGGCGAGGCGAACCCGCTGCCCGCGATCGTCTTGAGGACCAGCTGCCGGTCGAGTCCGGCGGCGGCCGCCAGCTCGGTGGCCTCGGCCATCGCCTGCACCTCGACGCCCATCAGGAGGTTGAGGAGCAGCTTCATCCGCATGCCGGAACCGAGTGCGCCCAGATGGACGACCTCCTTGCCCAGCCTCTCCAGCAACGGGAGGGCGGCCTGGAACACCCGCTGCTCACCGCCGACGAACAGCCGCAGTTCGCCGTCGCGCGCGTGGTCGCGGTTGCCGAGCATGCCGACGTCCAGGACCGCGGGCGCGTCCCCGGCGATCTGGACCACCTCCTCGGGGGCGACGGTGCTGGCGCAGATCAGGGTGCCGGGGTAGGGGCCCCTGGCCAGGAGGCCGTCCGGTCCGCGCAGCACGGCGCTGAGGGCTTCGCTGTCGGCGACGGCGCAGATGGCCGTGCTCGTGCCCTCGACGGCGTCGGCGGGGTGGGGCGCCACACGGGCGCCCGCGTCGGCCAGCGGTGCGGCCCGCTCCGGAGTGCGGTTCCACACCCGGACCTCGACCCCCTGCTCGAGGAGGCGGGTGGCCAGGCCGGTGCCCATCCGGCCGAGGCCGAGCACGGCGACGGGGCCGTCGGTCATGCGGGTCATGACGTCACCCCCTTCGTCTCCTTGACGACCCGGAACCGCAGCGACTGCGTCGAGTCGACCCACTGGCGCAGCGGGGCCACGAGTTCGCGGTGCTCCTCGCTCTGCTGCCAGGCGAAGAAGTGCTCGGCCGTCTTCCACTCGCTGGTGATCACCCACTGACGCGAGTCGTCGACGGGTTCTCCCAGCCGCTCCACGATGTGGCCCGGGGTGCGGGCGACGGACTTGCGGATCTGGTCGTACAGCTCCAGGAAGCCCTGCTCGCCTCCCTCGACCACGCGAACCGTGAAGACCACGCCCAGCGTTTCGGCCGAACGGCCGTTGTGTTCGGTGCCCATGTCTCCTCCTGAGGGTGAGATCCGGCAGGACACGCATCCCACCGACTCATGGCACCCGTGCGGACGCAACTCCGAATGGGGTACGCCCCAGTGCTGACAAGGGGTGCACGCTCCGTTTTTGACCTGTTCGGGTGAGCGGCGCGGCACCCGGTCCCGCGGCCGTCGACGCGCCCCGGACGCCTGCCGGAAGGGGGGTTCGACCGCTCCGGTGACGGCCCCGGACCACCGCCCCGTCCGCCGGTCGTCCGCCGGTGACCTCACCACGGTCGGACGGTCACACCGTGCCGTCCCGCCCGGGAGCGAGCAGCCTTGGTTCCAGTGAGGAAAGGAACGTGATGAGCGCCTCAGATGACATGAGCGCCCCGGAGGGCGCGGGTGCCGCCCAGGACCCGAGCGCCCCGGAGGGCACGGGTGCCGCCCAGGACCCGAGCGCCCCGGACGGCTCCGCCGACGTGCACGACCTGCGGTCCGCGCTGGCCCGGCTGGCGGGGCACCCCGGCCAGCTGATCGAGACGGACCACCCGGTGGACCCGAGCGCCGAACTCGCCGGTGTCTACAAGCGGGTGGGCGCGGGCGGCACGGTGGAGCGCCCCACGCGCACCGGCCCGGCGATGATCTTCAACAACGTCACCGGCTACCCGGACGCGAGGGTCCTCGTGGGCCTGATGGCCAGTCGCGACCGGGTCGGCCTGCTGCTGGACGCGCCGCCGCGGCGCCTGACGCAGCGCATGGGGCAGGCGATCAAGGACGCGATCAGCCCGGTGACGGTCGGCCCGGACCGGGCGCGCTGCCAGGAGGTGGTGCACCGTGCCGACGACCCCGGCTTCGATCTGCGCAGGCTGCTGCCCGCACCGACCAACACGGAGCAGGACGCGGGTCCGTACTTCTGTCTCGGCCTGGTGCTCAGCAGCGACCCGGAGGGCGAGAAGGGCACGGACGTCACCATCCACCGGCTGTGCGTCCAGGACAAGGACAAGCTGACCATCTTCTTCGCCCCCGGCCGGCACATCGACGCCTTCCGCCGGAAGGCCGAGGCGCGGGGCGAGCCGCTGCCGGTCTCGGTCAACATGGGCCTGGACCCGGCCATCCACATCGGCGCCTGCTTCGAGGCCCCGACCACCCCGTACGGCTACAACGAACTGGCGGTGGCCGGCGGGCTGCGCGGCAAGCCCGTCGAACTCGTCGACTGCGTCACCCAGCCGGAGAAGAGCATCGCCGCCGCCGAGGTGGTCATCGAGGGCGAGATCCTGCCCGGCGTGCGCGAGGCGGAGGACCAGAACACCCACACCGGGCACGCCATGCCGGAGTTCCCCGGCTACGACGGCCCCGCCAATCCCGCCCTGCCCGTCCTCAGGGTCACCGCGATCACCACCCGCACCGACCCCATCCTGCAGACCCTGGTCGGACCGGGCGAGGAGCACGTCAGTCTGGCCGGCATCCCCACCGAGGCGAGCATCTACAACGCGTGCGAGGCCGCGATGCCCGGCTTCGTCACCGAGGTCTACTCCCACCGCTCCGGCGGCGGCAAGTTCCTCGCCGTGCTGAAGGTGAACAAGACGAACTCCTTCGACGACGGACGCGCCCGGCAGGCGGCCCTGGTCGCCTTCGGCGTCTACGCGGAGCTGAAGAACGTCATCCTCGTCGACGAGGACGTGGACGTCTTCGACACCGACGACGTGCTGTGGGCCATGCAGACCCGTATGCAGGGCAACCGGGACATCATCGCCGTCCCCGGGGTCGCCGGCCACGTCCTGGACCCCTCCCAGACGCCCGAGTACGACCCGACCCTGCCCGCCAAGGGCACCACCGCCAAGACCGTCTACGACGCCACCGCCCCCTACGCGCTGCGCGACGAGTTCACCCGCGCACACTTCCGCGACGTCGACCCCCGCCCCTACGCCCCCGGCCTCTTCCCCGGGACCGCCGACTCCCCGGCGGGCGAGGACGCCCCCGGCACCGGCCACCAGGTCCACCACACCCGCTCCAAGAGCAGCCACCACGACTGACCCCCCACCCCCTGCCGGACCGACCAAGGAGAAGACCATGCCCGAACAGCGCCGGGTGATCCTCGCGGTGACCGGAGCGGGCGGCACCCGACTGGCCGGACGGGTGCTGCACGCCCTCGTCGACGACGACCGGGTCGGCCACGTGGACCTGCTCGTGTCCCCCAACGGCCGTCGGCTGATCGCCCATGAACTGGGCGGCACTCCCGCGGACGACCCCTTGGCGCGGCTGCTGGGCGGGCCGTCGCGGAAGGTGACCGTGCTGCACCCCGAGGAGGACTTCGCCGCCCCGCCGTCCTCGGGCAGTTACCGCACCTGGGGGATGATCGTGCTGCCGTGCGCCATGGGCGTGATGAGCCGGATCGCGCAGGGCCAGTCCGACACGCTGATCGAACGCGCCGCCGACGTGTGCCTGAAGGAGCGCCGCCCGCTCCTGCTGTGCGTCCGGGAGACGCCGTTCAACCTCATCCACCTGCGCAACATGGCCCAGGTCACGGAGGCGGGCGCCGTCGTCTACCCGATGATCCCGACGTACTACAACGTCCCGCGCACCCTGGAGGAGATGGACGACGAGTTCGTCACCCGCCTCCTGGAGTTCGCCGGCCTCGACCGCGGTGACGCGTACGAGTGGCACGACGGCGGCAGCCCCGCCTACCGGCGGCGCGTCGCGCCGACCCGGGACACCTCGTGACGGCTACCGCGTCGGCGGTAGCCGCCCGCCGCGGCCCGGTTCCGCGGTCGGGGCGCCGTGCCGTCAGCCGGCGTACACCCGGCCCTGCTTCACGACGTAGTGCGCCGGCTCGGAGCAGCCGAGGGACGGCGTGAGCAGCAGGCTCACCGTGAGCGGCGCGGGCTCGGTGCCCGCCGTCGAGAACTGGCAGACGGCGCCCCGGCCCGTCAGGGGGTACCAGAACCAGCCGTCGACATCGCCGACGGTCACGCGGTCAGCCGCCTTCCAGGCGCCGTCGGCCCGGGTGAAGACCTGGAGGCGTACGGAGGCGGCGTACTCGTCCTCCGTCGAACGCAGCGCGGTCAGGGTGATCCGGTAGTCGGTGCCGAGGACGGACGAGGCGATCTGCCGGGTCCGCGGCGCGGCGGTGTCCGCCCGGGAGGCGCCGGCGCCGACGGCCACGGCGGTGGTCGCCGCCACGGCGACGAGGGCGGCGGCCGTGCGGCGACGGACGCGAGGACGAGCCAGGTTCATGAGTGTTCCCCCGTTGGAACGAGCTGGTACGGATGGCCGGGAATCATCCCGTTTGTCGATGAGGACACCGGGGAGGGCCCGGAGGTTGCACGCGATCCGGACGAACCGGCCCGGCACGGGCGGGAGGCCGGTGCCGGCCGGTCCGATCACCCGGAGGAGCGACGGTCTGCCGCGCGCGGACGGCGGCGGGACGCCGGTCACCCCTCGCGCCGGGCGTCCCGGTCCGACGCCGGCCATACGTACGGCAGATCGTCGGGGACGTCCGGGAAGAGGGGCAGGTAGAACGCCGGGTCCTTGCGCACGAGCGCCGACCGGTGACTGCGGTGGAACGCCGGATCACCCAGCCACGGCGGCAGCTCACCGTCCTCGGCGAGCTGCTCCTGCGTGCGGACTTCCGCGTCGGCGCGCCGCCCGGCGAAGTCGGTCACCAGGGAGGCGGCGCAGGTGTCGGCGCGTCCGATCGCCGTCCAGGTGGCGCACATCTGGAGGCCGTAGCGCACCAGCGCCTCCTCGTACCCGGTCCACATGCGCACCGCCGGGTGGTGCCGCCAGCCGTAGCCGGGGACCGTCAGGCCGCGCAGCACCTGAAGCGTCTCGACGCGCTGCTTTCCCAGCCGGCGCGGGTCCAGGGCGGCGGCCGACGCGGCGAAATCGGGGTACGGCAGGAAAGTCTGCATGGTCCATCCCCGGCACGGCGGCCCGCCGTCCGCAACCGCGCGTGCGTCGAACGGGCCGTACGCCGCGCGGCGCCACCGCCCGCGGCCACCGTGACGGCGCGGTTCGGTCCGAGAGGGCGCCCGGGCTGAGCGGGCGCCCGGGCTGAGCGGGCGGCGAAACGGATGCATGGTGGACTCATGATCGAGCTCGCCGTGCTCTTCGCCGTCCTGGGGGCCGCCAGCAACGCCGTGGGCACCGCCTTCCAGCGCAAGGCCGCCTCCACCGTGGCCCAGGGGGGCGGACTGCGGCTGCTGCGCGCGCTGGTGCGCAAGCCCGCGTGGTCGATCGGTATCGCGGGCGTGGTGGGAGCCGCGCTGTTCCAGGCCCTCGCCCTGGTCAACGGGCCCATGGCGCTGGTCCAGCCCCTGTTCATGCTCGAACTCCCGTTCGCCCTGCTGATCGCCGTGCCCCTGCTGCACCGCCGGCTGTCGGCCGCCGCCTGGTGGGCGGTCGCCGCGGTGGTGGCCGGGCTCGCCCTGCTCCTGATCGCGGCGGCCCCCTCCGGAGACCTGCACCAGGCCTCCATGGAGCGGTGGATCCCCGTGCTGGTGCTCACCCTGGGAGCGATGACGGTGGCGGTCGTCCTCGCCCGCTCAGCGTCCTCGCCGCTGTTCCGCGCCGCCGCGCTGGCGACGGCCGCCGCGGTCGGCAACGCGCTCACCGCGGCCCTGCTGAAGTCGGCCACGGACCGTCTCGCCGACGACGGGCTGCCCGCCTTCCTCACCACCTGGCAGACCTACGGATTCGCGCTCACCGGCGTCGCCTCCGTCCTGCTCCTGGAGAACGCGCTCCAGGCCGGCCCGCTGGTCGCCTCGCAGCCCGCGCTGACCGTCGGGGACGCGGCGGTGAGCCTGGTCCTGGGCGTCGCGCTGTTCGACGAGACGGTCCGCGCGGGCTGGTGGCTGGTGCCCGAGGCGATCGGCGCACTCCTGATCCTGTGGGGCGTGATCCGGCTGACCCGGGTGGTGCCCCGGCTCGCCGACGTCGTGGGGTGATGCCGTACGACACACGGCACCGGCCGGCGACCTTCCACGGTCGCCGGCCGGTGCCCGCCCACGGTCGCCGGCCGGCGACCGTCCGTGCTAGCGGCCCAGGGCCGCGGCGCCCGCCTGCGCGTACTTCTCGTCCAGCGTGCCGGACGGCGCGCCGGCGACGCCGATGCCGGCGATCGGCGCGTTGCGGGAGGTGACGGGGACGCCGCCGCCGAGGAACAGGGTGCCGGGGATGTCCTTCAGGTTCGGCGTCTGCTCCAGGCGCCCGGCCAGCTCGGAGGTGGGCGCGTTCCAGGACACCGCGGTGAACGCCTTGCGCTCGGCCGACTCGTACGACTGCGGACCGGCGCCGTCGCCGCGCAGGGTGACGACCGTGCTGCCGTTGCGGTCGACGACGGCGACCGTCACCCGCTGGCCGTCCTCCTCGGCCGCGTGGAGGGCGGCCTGCGCGGCCTTGGTGGCGGCCTCGATCGTCAGGTGGGTGGAGGCGGTGGTGGTACCGGCCGCGGCGGCCGCGGCCGGGACGGTGGCCGGAGCGGAGGCGTTCGCGGACACCGTGCCGAAGGCCGCGGCGCCGACGACGGCGAGGGCGGCGGCGCCGGTGGTGATGCGGGCACGCCTGGAGAGGGACTTCATGCTGGTCTGCTCCTCGGATCGGATGGGGCGGCCGCTGTGTGGTCCCGGCTGCCCGTCTGCTCTCCACCCTCGCCCCGCACCAGGGGCCGGAGGGTCGGTGGTCCGGCTGCTCCCGGCCTGCGGAACGGGTGACGGCGGTGTCATCCGATCGGTTGACCCGCCGGTTGTGCGGAGCCCGCACAATGGGAGTGTTTGCGCAGTTCAGCGCGGCAGGACCGAGGAAACGGGCGGAAGGGAGACGGGTGCGCGTGCCGAAGCCGTACGACCCGGACAACCGGTGGCCGGGTGCCGTCATGCACACGGCGTTCTTCCTGCTGCTCGGCGGTGCCCTGGCCCGCTTCCTGCTGCGCCACCCCGGCGAGCCCCGCACCCCGTGGATCATCGCCCTGTCCGTCGCCCTGGCCGCACTGCACCTGCTCGACCTGCTCGGTCCCGCCCTGGGCGGCGCCGCGGCGAGACGGGACCGAGGACGGACGGGCCCCCGGGTACCGGACCACCAGGATCACCGGGAGCTGGATCACCGGGCACTGGATCACCGGGCACTGGATCACCGGGAGCTGGATCACCGGGCGCCGGACCATCCAGCATCCCGCCCGCCGCTCTCCGCCGTGCCCGGACCCGCCGTGCCCGGACCCGCCGCGCCCGGACCCGCCTGGCTCGGACCAACCCGGCTCGCCGCCGTCGTCGTGGTGTGGATGGTGCTCGTGGTGCTCGCGCCCAGTTTCTCCTGGTGCGCGGTGCCGCTCTTCTACACGGGCCTGCGCACCCTGCCGACCCGCGCGGCCCTCGCCCTGGTGGCCGTCCTGACGGCGTTCGTCGTCGCCGCGCAGTTCCGGCTGGCCGGCACCTTCGACCCGAACCTGCTGCTCGCGCCGCCCGCCGTCGCCGCCATCGCCACGGCCGTGTTCCTGCGGACCGAGGATCAGGCCGCCCGGCAGCGCGCCCTGATCGACGACCTGATCCGCACCCGCCGCGAACTCGCCGCGTCGGAGCGCCGCACGGGCACCCTCGCCGAACGCCAGCGGCTGTCCATGGAGATCCACGACACCCTCGCGCAGGGCCTGTCCAGCCAGCGCATGCTGCTCCAGGCGGCGGAGCGGGTGTGGGAGTCCGACCCGGACAAGGCGCGGGCCCACGTCCGGTCCGCCGCGTCCGTCGCGGAGCACAATCTCGCCGAGGCCCGGCGTTTCGTGCACGATCTCGCCCCCGCCGACCTCGCCCGCGGCGACGGTCTCGACGCCGCGCTGCGCGCCCTGGCCGCACGGGAGTCCGGCGACCGCCTCACCGTACGCGTCCACGTCGACGCCGGCGGCCGGCCCCCGCGACTGCCGGACCGCGTCCAGTCGGCCCTGCTGCGCATCGCCCAGGGAGCCCTGGCCAACGTCCGGGAACACGCGGGCGCGTCCTCCGCCGCGCTCACCCTCACCGTCCTGGACGACCAGGTGGTCCTGGACGTCACCGACGACGGACGCGGCTTCGACCCGGCCGCGCCGCCCGCCTCCGTCGCCGGGGCGCGCGGTCACGGCCTGCCCGCGATGCGTGCCCGGCTGGGACAGCTCGGTGGCACCCTGACCGTCGAGTCGGCGCGGGGCGAGGGCACCGTCCTGTCCGCCGCCGTCCCCCTGGAGGCAACCCGATGACCGACCCCGCGGGACCGGCCGCCGTCCGGCCCCCCGTGCGCATCCTGGTCTGCGACGACCACGTCGTCGTCCGGGCCGGGCTGCTCGCCCTGCTCGACAGCGCCCCCGGCATCGAGGTGGTCGGCGAGGCGGGAACCGGCGAGGAGGCGCTCGCCCTCGCCGCCAAGCTGACGCCGGACGTCGTGCTGATGGACCTGCAACTGGGCGCGGGCATCGACGGGGCGGAGACCACCCGCCGCCTCACGACCGCCCCCGGACCCCGCCCGCACGTCCTCGTGCTGACCACCTACGACACCGACGCCGACATCACCCGTGCCATCGAGGCGGGCGCGACCGGCTATCTGCTGAAGGCCGAACGCCCCGAGGAACTGTTCGCCGCGATCCACGCCGCCGCCCAGGGCCGTACGGCGCTCTCCGCGCCGGTCGCCGGCCGGGTCATGGCCAACATGCGCAGCCCGCGCCCCTCCCTCACCAACCGCGAACGCGACATCCTGGCCCAGCTCGCCCGCGGCCTCGGCAACCGGGAGATCGCCCGGGCCCTGTTCATCAGCGAGGCCACGGTCAAGACGCACCTGCGCCGGATCTACGACAAACTCGGCGTGGACACCCGCGCGGGCGCCGTCGCGGTCGCCAAGGAACAGCGCCTGCTGCCGTGACACCCCCGCACGCCCCGCCTGCCCGGCCGGCGCCCTTTCCGGTCGACGGCCCGTCCGTGAATTCTTGCGGATTCGGTGACGGCTTCATGGATTTCCGTGCGTCGAATATGTGAAGGAAGTGCAGGAGCGGTCCGCCCCGGAATCCGAAATCCCCTTATGTCGACGGGGACTTGATCGCGCGAACTCCCGTGCAGTAATCAAATGAATCATGAATCTGTTCAGTCGCGGTACGTCGTCCCGCCGCCCCGCACTCCCGGACGCGCCCGAACCCGGCTTCGGTGCCTCCGCATCCGCCACCGCCGTGCTTCCGGACCCCGCCCTGGCGGAACTCACCGGGGACTGGGTCATCGACCCCGCGCACAGCAGGATCGGGTTCTCCGTCCGGCACGCCATGGTGACCACGGTCCGCGGGGCGTTCACCGAGTACGAGAGCCGCCTCTGGTTCGACGGCCGCGACCCGGCCCGGTCACGCGCGGAGATCGTGCTGTCGACCGCCAGCGTCGACACCGGGGTGGAACAGCGCGACGCCCATCTGGTGGGCCGCGACTTCCTCGACGCCGCGGCCTACCCGCACATGCGGTTCACCAGTACCGCCGTCGAACTCGACGGTACCGACGTCTACCGCATGACCGGTGACCTCACCATCAAAAGAGTCACCCGTCCCGTCGTGCTGGAACTCACCTACATCGGGCACGTCACCGACCCGTTCGGCTATCAGCGGGCCGGGTTCGACGGCACGACCACCATCGACCGTTGCGCCTGGGGCCTGTCGTACAACTCCAGACTGGCCGAGGGCGGGGCGATGGTGAGTGAGAAGGTGCGCCTCCAGTTCGACATCGCCGCCATCCGTACCACCCCGTCGGCCGGCTGACGTCACGGAAGCCGACGTCAAGGTGTGCGGGACGGCCGCCCGCCGACCGGCTCGCGCCCCCGCCCCCGCCCCCGGCGTGGCACGCCGGGGGCGGGGGCGGGGGCGGTGCACTGAGGGCCGGCCGCGACGCTGGGAGGCGGACGTGACGGTGAGCCGGCTCGGCCTGGTCGTGCACGGTGGGCGCCCGGAAGCCGTGGCGGCCGCCCGCACCGTCCGCGCGTGGTGCGCGGACCAGGCCGTGCCCTGTGCGGACATCGACGTGTGGCGGGACCGCGGACGGCGCAGCGCGGGTGAGGAGGTCGACGCCGCCGGCGATCCCGACCTCGTCGTCACCCTGGGAGGCGACGGCACCTTCCTGCGCGGCGCCCGGCTGGCCGCCGAGCACGACGCCCTCGTCCTCGGCGTCGACCTGGGGCGCGTGGGCTTCCTGACGGAGGTGCCCGTCGCCGACGTCCGCACCGCCCTGGACGCCGTACGGGAGGACCGGCTCACGGTGGAGCACCGCATGCTGCTCACCCTGCGAGGCAGCTCCTGCTGACACCGGCGGCCCGGCCGCGCCGCGCCGGGCTCCGGACCGTGCCGCGCCGGGCCCCCGACGCGTCGCCCGCCCGCCACCGCGCTCCCGCGGCGTGCGGGACCGTCAGACGTCGGGCGGTACGGACGCGAACTCGCGCTCCAGGTGGCCGGTGTCCAGCCGCAGCCGCCACAGGTTGCGACGGCGTGCCCTCGCCAGCTCGGCCTGGAGCGGGGAGGGCGGCACCGCGAGGACGGGGCAGGCGGCGTGGGCCAGGCAGTACCGGCCGACCGACGGCCACAGCGCCCGGCCCAGCGGGCCGCGCCGGCCGGCTCCCACGACGAGCAGGTCGTCCTCGCGGCCCGCGATCCCCACCAGCGCACGGCCCGGCGCGCCCCGGGCGACGCGGGCCCGGACGGGCAGGTCGGCACCGCTGTCGCCGAACACGTCACGCAGCGCGGACAGCAGGATCCGCCGTGCCAGCCGCTCATGGTCCTCGCCCGCGACGGACGCGTCCGGGAGCCGGTGCGCGGCGAGGTTCCCGCCGGGCGGCTCCCAGGCGAGCACGGGCCACAGCTCCGCCCGCCGCTGCCGGGCCTCGTCGGCGGCCCGGCGCAGCGCCGTGAGGCTTCCGGGCGAGCCGCTGACTCCGACGACGACACGAGTGACCGGGCGCCCGTCGGACACGGACATCGCCTCCCCGTTCTCCCGGCGCCGGCGGACGGGCCCTCCCGTTCGCCGAGCGTCACCGCGACCTCTTCCATCCCCGCTCCTGCCCCGGATCCCCGCGGACTTGCCACCCCGGCCGCACGGTCGTCGGCGGCAGTGGGCCCGTGAGGACGCGGTGTCAGGCCCGCGCCCCCACGGGCGGTCTCGGATGCCGGGGGTGTCCCGTCCGGTTCGGGTGCCGGGAGGTGTTCGGCCGGGTAGGCGTGTGCCAGGGCGTGCCGGAGGAGCCGTCCTAGTCGGTCGAGGTGACGCGGGTGACCGCCAGCAGGGTCAGGTCGCGGCTCTGGGGGGCGGTGTCCAGGGAGCGGTGCAGTGCGAGGCCCTCGATCAGGGCGTCGAGCTGCCGGGCGGTGTCGGCGTCGAAGTGCCGTTCCAGGAGCCGGCGGCTGCGGTGCATCCAGTTCTGGGTGAGCTCGCGGTACTCCGGACGCCGGGCGGCGAGGGTGTACAGCTCGTGGGCGAGGATCAGGTCGCGGCGGGGGCCCTCGGACAGGGCGTGGACGAGGTCGGTGACGGCTTCCCGGGCCTCGGCGGGGGTGCGGGCCGGGCTCAGATGGTGCTCGAAGACGGTGACGATGCGGTCGGCGAAGCGCCGGAACGCCTCGTGGAGCAGGTCGTCGATGCCGGCGAAGTGGTAGGTCATCGATCCGAGGGGGACGCCGGCCCGGCCCGCGATCCTGCGGTGGGAGACGCCGGCGACCCCCTCGTCGGCGATGTGGTCGAGGGTGGCGGCGAGGATGCGCTCGCGCCGCTGCGGGTCGGTGTGTCCGGTGGCCATGGGCGTGCGCCGGTCAGATGTCCCGGACGGGCCGGGCCGGGTTGCCGACGGCGACGACGTTCGCGGGGACGTCCCGGGTGACGACCGCGCCGGCTCCGATGACGGAGTTGTCGCCGATCGTCACGCCCGGGCAGACGATGACGCCACCGCCGAGCCAGACGTTGTCGCCGATGGTGATCGGCCGGGCGGCTTCCAGCTTGTCCCGGCGCGGGCCGGGCTCCACGGGGTGGGTGGGGGTGAGGAGCTGGACGTCGGGGCCGATCTGGCAGTCCTCGCCGATGGTGATCGCCGCGACGTCCAGGGCGGTCAGGTTGTAGTTGACGAAGGTGCGGGCCCCGATGGTGATGTTGCTGCCGTAGTCGACGTGGAGCGGCGGGCGCAGGTCGACGTCGGCGCCGACGGAGGCGAGCAGTTCCGCCAGGAGCGGCCGGGCGGCACAGGCGTCCTCAAGGTAGGCGGCCTGGTAGCGGGCGGCGAGCCGCATGGCGCGCTGCTGGCGCCGGGCGATCTCGGGGTCGTCGGCGATGTAGAGGTCGCCCGCGAGCATGCGTTCGAGGTTGGTGCGCGGGTCGCCCGCGAAGTGGTCCGTCGGCATGCGTACGATCGTACACTCCAGAACGTACGGTCGTACACTCCGGAACGTACGGTCGTACACTCCGGTGCCGCACATGACGCTCGCTCCCGCGAACGCGGGGTGGCCGGTCCCCGTTGCGGGAGCCGGCCACCCCAGTCGTCCTGTCCGTGCCCTCAGGCGAGGGTCACCTCGACGGGCAGTTTCTTGATGCCGTTGACGAAGTTGGACCGGACGCGCGGGACGTCTCCCGCGAGCCTGATGTCCGCGAGGCGCGGGATCAGCTCCTCGAACATGATGCGGATCTCGGTGCGGGCCAGCAGGTTGCCCAGGCACAGGTGCGGGCTGCCCTTGCCGAAGGTGACGTGGTCGTTGTCCCGGCGGGCGACGTCGAAGTCGTAGGGGTTGCCGAAGACCTCCTCGTCGCGGTTGCCGGAGGCGAACCACATGACGACCTTGTCGCCCTCCTTGACCCGCTTGCCGCCGAGCTCGACGTCCCGGGTGGCGGTGCGGCGGAAGTGGTAGACGGGGGAGGCCCAGCGCAGGAACTCCTCCACCGCCGTCGGGATGAGGGAGGGGTCCTCCTGGAGCCGGGCGAGCTGCTCGGGGTGCTGGAGGAGGGCCAGCATCGAGTGGGTGATGGTGTGGCGGGTGGTCTCGTTGCCGGCGACGACCAGGAGCAGGAAGTAGTTGTCGAAGTCCTGGGGGGAGAGGGGGACGCCGTCGCGCGGGGTCTCGTTGACGAGCCGGGAGATCAGGTCGGTGCCGGTGCCGCCGCGCCGCTGCCGGGCCAGTTCCCGGCCGTACTCGAAGACCTCCAGGGAGGCGGGGGAGCGGAAGGGCAGGTCGCGGTACTTCTCGCTCTCCTCGCTGTGCAGGAGGACGTCGGCGTAGTCGGGGTCGGTGTTGCCGATGATGCGGTTGCCCCAGTCGATGAGCTGCTGGTTGTCCTCCGGCGGTACGTCCAGGAGGCGGGCGAGGACGTTGATGGGGAAGTCGGCGGAGACCTCGCTCACGAAGTCGAAGGTGCCCTTGGCGAGGGCCGCGTCCAGGGTCGAGGCGGTCAGTCCGCGCAGGAAGTCGGTGTAGCCGTTGATCACGGTCGCGCCGAACTGGCGCTGGAGCAGGCTGCGCATGGCCCGGTGACGGACCCCGTCGAGCTCCAGGATGGAGGCACGCTTCTTGATCTGGTCGTCGTCGACCTCTTCGAGGTTGACGAACCGGGTGGAGGTGAAGGTCTCGGCGTCGCGGTCGACGCGGGCGATGTCGGCGTGCCGGGTGACGGCCCAGAACCCGGAGTTCGGGGCCTCCTCGGGCTGCCAGTGGACGGGGTCCTCGTGGCGCAGGGTGTGGAACATGCGCCACGGGGTGACGCCGTCGGTGAAGTTGTCCAGGTTCGCGAGGTCGACGTCGGCCAGGGGCAGCGGCTCGCGCACGGCCTCGGTCGCGGACTGGGCGGTGGTGGTCATGGGGTGTGGGCTCCTCGGCGTCGATGTCACAGGTGGTAGGCGTACTCGGTGAACTCCCAGTCGGTGACGTGCCGGTGGAAGCGCGCGACCTCGTCGCGCTTGTACGAGAGGTAGGAGGCGGTGAAGTCCTTGCCGAGCACCTCGGTCAGCGCGGTGTCCGCCTCCAGGGCGTCCAGCGCCGCGGGCAGGGTCGTCGGCAGGACGGCGGCCTTCGTGGTGTCGTAGCCGTAGCCCTCCAGCGGGGCGCAGGGCTCCTCGCCGGCCAGGATGCCCAGAAGGGCCGCGGCGATGGTGCCGGCGATCAGCAGGTAGGGGTTGGCGCTCGCGTCGCCCAGCCGCAGTTCTAGGCGGGCGCCGGAGCCGCGCTCGGGCGGGATGCGGACCATGGCGCTGCGGTTGTCCAGCCCCCAGTCGATCAGCCAGGGCGCGAGGGTGTCGGGGCCGAAGCGTTTGTAGGAGTTGACCGTGGGGTTGGCCAGCGCGGCGAGTGCGGGGGCGTGGGCGAGGACGCCGGCGACCGCGTGGCGCGCGGTGGCGGACAGGCCGTAGGGGGCGGCCGTGTCGTCGAAGGTGTTGTCACCGCGGTCGTCGACGCAGGACAGGTGGAGGTGGAAGCCGGAGCCGCCCGCGCCGTTGAACGGCTTGGCCATGAAGGTGGCGAGGCGGCCCTCCTTGCGGGCCAGTTCCTTGACCGCCGCCTTGAAGCGGAAGGCGCGGTCCGCGGCCCCGAGGGCGTCCGAGTGGGTCAGGTTGATCTCGAACTGGGACCCGTCGAACTCGTGGTTGCCGCTGGTGACGCCGATGTCCAGGTCGCGCAGCAGGCGCAGGGTGCGCAGCAGGTGGTTGTCGCCGTCCGCGCGCAGGCCCGCGGTGTAGACGACTCCCTCGGCGTCGCTGTAGCGGCGCCAGCCCGCGGGGGTGTCGGGGGCCGCGTCGCAGAGGAAGTACTCCAGCTCCGGGCCCACCACCGGGCGCAGGCCGTGCTCGGTACACCGGTCGATCACGGCGCGCAGCAGGTCGCGGGGGGACTCCGGCGCGGGCAGCCCGGTGGCCGGGTCGGTGACGTCGCCCAGACAGCCGGCGACGCCCGGCTCCCACGGCAGCGCGGTCAGGGTGTCGAGGTCGGGGCGCACACAGATGTCGGGCAGGCCGGCGTCCAGGCCCCCGGCCACCGGGACGACGTCGCCCTGGGGGCTGGTGTGGTAGACGGCGCGGCAGAAGGCGAGGCCGTGGTCGCAGGCCGAGGGCAGATGGTCCAGCAGGACGTCCCGGGCCCGTTCGGTGCCGATGAGGTCGGGATAGGTCACCCGGACCACGTCGATGCCCTCGGCGGCGAGCCGCTCCATGTGGTGCCGGACGGATGGGATGTCGGATGCGCTCACCGGTGTCTCCTCCAGTGAAAGGGGGCGCCTCCCGGAGCACTGGGCGCTGGGGGAGAGGCAAGGGGGCGCGGCTTTCGGACTGCGGGGAAGTGCGCAGGACGCCGCTTGTTTGGTGCCAAACGGTATGGACGTCTTCACCTTCCCGCAAGGGGTCTGTCCCAGAAATTTATCCATCCGGATAGCTATTGACCAGACCTTCGCCGCTTCCTATGTTGTTTGAAGCCAAACGAGTTGGGGTCGGCGTCAGCCCACCCCTTTGGCCGGGGCCCGGCCCCCAGCGGTCCGGGCCCCTCTTCCCCTCTCCCCGACGCCCCCTCAGCACCAGGAGGACCGGCCATGAAGGTCGTCGTCGACATGAACAAGTGCCAGGACCACGGCCAGTGCGTCTTCGCCGCACCCGACGTCTTCAGCTTCGACGACGCCGGGCACCTGGCCTACGTCCCCGACCCCGACGAGGCGCTGCGCGACGAGGTCGAGGAGGCAGCCGACGTCTGCCCCCTCCAGGCCATCCGGATCGAGGACTGAGCCGATGAGCGCATCCGTCGTGGTGGCCGGCGCCTCCATGGCCGGCCTGCGCGCCGCCGAGCAGCTGCGCGCCGCCGGCTGGGACGGGCCGATCACCCTGGTCGGCGACGAGCCCCACATGCCCTACAACAGGCCCCCGCTGTCCAAGGAGGTCCTGGCCGGCAAGGCATCCTTCGACTCGCTCGCCTTCCGGCCCCGCGCCAGCGTCGCGGACGTGCGGTGGCGCCTGGGCACCAGGGTCGTCGCCGCCGACCTCGACCGGCACGTCGTCGAACTCGACGACGGCGAGGTCCTGCCCTACGGCGGCCTGGTCGTGGCCACCGGCATGCGGCCCCGGCGGCTGCGCTGCCCCGGCCCCCGCACCGGCCGGCACACCGTCCGCACCCTGGCCGACGCCCGGGGACTGCGGGAGGCGCTCACCCGGCCCGGCGCGCGCGTGGTCGTGGTCGGGGCCGGGTTCATCGGCTGCGAGGTGGCCGCCACCGCCGTGGCCCTGGGCGCCGCCGAGGTCACCGTGGTCGACCCGCTGCCGCTGCCCATGGCCGGCCCGCTGGGCGACCTGCTCGCCCGGGCACTGCTCGACCGCCACCAGCAGCGGGGCGTGCGCTTCGCCCTCGGCACCGGGGTCACCGGCTTCGAGGGCGACGACCGGGTCACCGGCGTGGTCCTGGCCGACGGCACGGTGCTCGCCGCCGACGTGGTCGTGGAGTCGGTCGGCTCCGTCGCCAACACCGAGTGGCTCGACGGCAACGGCCTGGACCTGACCGACGGCGTGCTCACGGACGAGCACCTGCGGGCCGGCGGCCGCCCCGACGTCATCGCCGTCGGCGACGTCGCCCGCTTCCCCAACGCCCGCTACGACGGCGTCCCGCGCCGCGTCGAGCACTGGTCGATCCCCACGGACACCGCCAAGCACGCCGCCAAGGTGCTCGCCGCCCACCTCATCGGCACCGACGCCGGCCTCCCGCCGTTCGCCCCGCTGCCCACCTTCTGGAGCGACCAGCACGACTTCCGGCTCCAGTCCTTCGGCGCCCCCGCCCTCGGCAAGGAGGACGTGCGCGTCCTGGACGGCGACCTCGACGGCGACGTCCTGGTCGGCTACCACACCGGCGGCCGCCTGGTCGGCGTCGTCGCCCTCGGCGGGCAGGCCGCCGCGGCCGCCGCCGCCCGCCACCGCGCCGCACTCCTCCAGCAGCCCGCCCTCACCGCATAAGGAAAACCCCCAGTGACCAGTGTCCGTGGATTCTTCCACCCCAAGACGGCGACGGGTGCCTCGTCGCTGATCCCCTCTCCGCCCTGGCGCTACTCCGGCGACCTGCTCACCGTCGAGTACCGCACCGATCCGGCCCGCGTGCGCGAACTGCTGCCCGAGCCGCTCGAACTCGCCGACGAGGACCCCGGCGCGGTCGCGCTGATCTGGGCCGACTGGCAGTCCTGTTCCGCGTCGGGCCAGGAGCTCCTCGACCCGGTGCTCGCCCAGTACAAGGAGGCCTTCGCGGTCGTCCGCTGTCAGTACAAGGGCCGGACCTACACCCGCTGCGTGTACATCTGGGTCGACAAGGACTTCGCGATCGCCCGCGGACTGCACCAGGGCTATCCGAAGAAGCTCGGCTCGATCCACCAGACCCGCCCGCACCCCTACGGACCGGCCCCGCGCATCGAGGCCGGCGCCCGCTTCGGCGCCACCCTCGCCGCCGCCGACCGCCGCCTCGCCCAGACGGTCGTCACCCTGCGCGAACCGTCGGACACCAACGGCTTCGTCAACGGCCACCCGATGGCCCACCACCGCTGGCTGCCCTCCATCGAGAAGGGCAAGGGCCTGGCCCTCGACGAGCTGATCGAGTCCGGCGCCGCCTCCTTCGAGGGCGGACAGCCCTGGGTCGGCGACGCCGAGCTGGAGCTGTTCGAGGCGCCCACCGAGGAGCTGGCCCGGCTGGAGATCCGCGAGCCGATCGCCGCGTACTACCGGCAGGTCGGCGTGGTGTGGGACGGCGGCCGACTGCTTGAGTCCCCTTCCTCCGGCGCCGAGTGACCCCTTCGTCCCACCACCTGGAGCCCGTGAACATGAGCGCACACATCACGACGGTGGCCGGAGTCGCCGTCGACACCCGGCACTGGATCGGCGGCGAACGCGTCGCCTCCACCGACACCTTCACCGACGTCTCCCCGATCGACGGCAGTGCCCTCGGCGAGATCGCCCGCGGTACCGCCATGGAGGCCGCCGCCGCGGTCGCCGCGGCGAAGGCCGCCTTCCCCGGCTGGGCCGCCACACCGCGCGCCGAGCGCGCCCGCATCCTGCACGCCATCGCCGACGGCGTGGAGAAGCGCATCGAGGACCTCGCCGTCGTCGAGACCAACGACAACGGCGCCCTGCTGCGCTCCCACCGCCGCGGCGTCATGCCCCGGGTCGCGCACAACTTCCGCTTCTTCGCCGACTGGCTGCTGACGCTGGACCACGAGGACTTCGACACCCGGGGCCACACCAACCACGTCTCCTGGGACCCGGCCGGCCCGTGCGTGCTGATCACCCCGTGGAACGCCCCGCTGATGCTCGCGACCTGGAAGGTCGCCCCGGCCCTCGCCGCCGGCAACACCGTCGTCCTCAAGCCCGCCGAGTGGTCCCCGCTCACCGCCTCGCTGCTCGCCGACATCGCCGCCGAGGCCGGCCTGCCCGCCGGTGTCCTCAACGTCGTCCAGGGACACGGCTCCGAGATCGGCGACGCCCTCACCTCCCACCCGGACGTGCGCCGCATCAGCTTCACCGGGTCGGTGCCCACGGCGAAGCACATCGCCGCCTCCGCCGCCGGCAACCTGACCCCGCTCAGCCTCGAACTCGGCGGCAAGTCCCCGCTGCTGGTCTTCGCCGACGCCGACCTGGACCTCGCCGTCGACCTCGCGGTGGAGCAGTACGACAACGCCGGCCAGGTCTGCCTCGCGGCCACCCGCATCCTCGTCGAGGAGCCGGTCGCCGAGGAGTTCACCCGCCGGTTCACCGAGAAGGCGGCTCGGCTGCGGCAGGGCGACCCGCGCGACGAGGCCACCGACATCGGCCCGAACATCCACCCCCGACAGCTGGAGAAGATCGACGGGTTCGTGCGGCGGGCGCTCGCGGCGGGCGCCCGCGCGGTCATCGGCGGCCACCGGAAAGACGGCGGGTACTACGCGCCGACCCTCCTCACGGACGTGGCCCAGGACTCCGAGATCGTGCAGGAGGAGGTCTTCGGTCCCGTCCTGACCCTCCAGACCTTCACCACCGAGGACGAGGCCGTGAGCCTGGCCAACGACACCCGCTTCGGCCTGGCCGCCACCGTCGCCACCGGCGACCCAGAGCGCGCCGAACGCGTCACCGCGCAACTGGTCGCCGGCACCGTCTGGGTCAACTGCTTCTTCGTCCGCGACCTCCAGGCGCCCTTCGGCGGCTCCCGCCACTCGGGCGTCGGCCGCGAGGGCGGCACCTGGAGCTTCGACTTCTACTGCGACCTGAAGAACACCGTCACCGCACCGAAGGGCTGGAAGGACCATGGGTGAGATCGTCGGGGCGGGCCTGCTCGCCCACGTCCCCACCATCGTGCTGCCGGAGGCCGACCGGCTGGAGCTGAACGAGGGCAAGGAGATCACCCTCGTCACCGGCCTGGAGCAGCTCCGGAAGGACGTCTTCGCGCGCGACGACTACGACACCGTCGTGGTCCTCGACTCCCACTGGGCCACCACCGTCGAGTTCGTCGTCACCGCGCAGGACCGCAGGGCCGGCCTCTTCACCTCGGAGGAACTGCCGCGCGGCATGTGCCGGATGCCCTACGACTACCCGGGCGACCCCGAACTCGCGGCGAACATCGCCTCGTTCGCCGACCAGCACGGCACCTGGATCACCCCGATCGACGACGCGTACCTGCCGGTCTACTACGCCACGATCAACCTGTGGAAGTTCCTCGGCGAGGGACTGCCCGACAAGCGGTGGGTGACCATCGGGGTCTGCCAGACCGGCGACATGGAGGACCACCTGCGCCTCGGCCGCGCGCTCGCCGACGGCATCGCGGCCACCCCCGGCCGCCGCGTCCTGCTGATCGCCTCCGGCGCCCTGTCGCACACCTTCTGGCCGCTGCGCGAGCTGCGCGACCACGAGGCCAGCGACCCGGTCCACATCTTCACCCCCGAGGCCCGTGAGGCCGACCACGAGCGGATCGCCTGGTTCAAGGAGGGCCGCCACGACAAGGTCCTCGACACGATGGACGAGTTCTGGAAGTACAAGCCCGAGGCGAAGTTCTTCCACTACCTGATGATGGCCGGCGCCCTCGGCGAGCAGGCGTGCACGGCGAAGGCCCGCCAGTACGGCGCGTACGAGAACTCCATCGGCACCGGCCAGGTCCACCTCTGGTTCGACCGCCCGGCCGACGGCTGGACCGGCACCGGCCGGCCCGCATCCGCTCCCACCGACCGCGCCTAGAAGGACACCCGACATGCCCGAGTACCGCCGCATCCTCCTCGACGGCGCAGCCGTCCAGGTCACCGTCGACGGTGACGAACTCGTCGCCGGCGACGGCCGCCGCATCAAGATCGACGACGCGCAGCACCTCCCCCCGGTGGTGCCGTCGAAGGTGATCGCCGTCCACCTCAACCACCGCAGCCGCGTCGACGAGTTCCGCATCGGCCTGCCCGACACCCCCACCTACTTCCACAAGCCGACCTCCGCCCTCAACTCCCACAAGGGCGCGATCGTCCGCCCCGAGGGCTGCAAGTGGCTCAACTACGAGGGCGAGGTCGCCATCGTCATCGGGAAGACCGCGCGCAACATCGCCCCGGCCGACGCGGGCGAGTACATCGCCGGCTACACCGTCGCCAACGACTACGGCCTGCACGACTTCCGCGACACCGACGCCGGCTCCATGCTCCGCGTCAAGGGCTCCGACACGCTGTGCCCGCTGGGCCCCGGCCTGGTCACCGACTGGGACTTCCACGGCAAGCGGCTGCGCACCTACGTCAACGGCGAGGTCGTCCAGGACGGCTCCACCGACGAGATGACGTGGGACATGCACTACCTCGTCGCCGACATCGCCCGCACCATCACCCTGTACCCCGGCGACGTGCTGCTGTCCGGCACGCCCGCCAACTCCCGGCCCGTCCAGCCGGGGGACGTCGTCGAGGTGGAGGTCGAGGGCCTGGGGCGGCTCACCAACCACGTCGTCACCGGCCCCACGGCCGTCCGGACCGACGTCGGCGCCCAGCCCACCGAGTCCGAGGAGGTGCTCTCCACCGCCCTCGGCGGCGACTGGGAGTTCCGTGGCATCAGGCCGCCGAAGCGCTGACCGGAGGCCCGCCGGTAGGGTCGACGCCATGACCGACCCCGTCGACCCCACCGGCGAGCACCGCCCCCGCAAGCGCGTGACGAACTACGGCACCGGGCGGGTCGCCCTGCTGGACGCGGCCGTGCGCGTGGTGGCCCGGGGCGGTCTGCGCAAGCTCACCTACCGGGCCGTCGCCCAGGAGGCCGGAGTCACCCACGGGCTCGTCGTTCACCACTTCGGTTCCCGTGACGCGCTGATCGAGGAGGCCGTCACCCACGCCATCCGCTCCTCGCTGAACAGCAGCGCGCTCGACATCGGCACGGGCCGGGCGATCGACTTCGCCACCGGCCTCCCGGACATGGTCGAGTCCGGCCCCGAGCTCCAGGCCTTCCAGTACGAGCTGCTGCTGGAGGCCCGGCGCAGGCCGGAGCTGCTGCCGCACCTGCGGAGCCTGTACGAGGAGTACTTCGAGGCCAGCCGGCGTGAGCTGTCCCGGCTGCTGCCCGAGCCGGTGGGCCGGGGCATGTCCCGGCTGGTCTTCGCCGCACTGGAGGGGCTGGTCCTGCACCAGCTCGTCTTCGGTGAGCGCGAGGTCACCGAAGAGGCGCTGACGGAGCTGCGCGCCCTGCTGGAAGGGCTGGCCGAGCGCCCGTCCGGGAACTGATCCCGAGCTCCACGAGGTCGTCCGCCCGCCCGATCGCGGTGGCGTGGCGTTGCCCCCCGGTCGGGGTGGCGTGGCGTTGCCCCCCGGTCGGGGTGGCGTGGCGTTGCCCCCCGGTCGGGGTGGCGTGGCGTTGCCGCCCGGTCGCGTGGCGTAAGGATTCGCCGCGCCGCGGGATTCCCTGCCCCCACCCCCTTGTCAAACGGATAGTTCCGCCCCACGATGAGGCAACTCGTTTGGCCTGAAACGACTTCTTCCCTTTCTCTGGCAGGTGATCCGAGTGGACAGTCAGACGGTTTCCGCCCAGCGGACCGTGCGGGACGCCCCCACTGCAGCCACACTCAAACCCAACGCCCTGGGTGTTCTGGGCATCCTCTTCTTCGTGCTGTCCGGCCAGGCCCCGCTCACGGGAATCGCCGGCGCGGCCCCCCTCTCGGTCGCCCTCGGCAACGGAGCCGGCACCCCCGCCGCCTACGTGCTGGCCGGAGCCGTGATCCTGCTCTTCTCCGTCGGCTTCGTCGCCATGGGCCGGCACGTCGTGGACGCCGGCGCCTTCTACACGTACGTCGGCACCGGCCTCGGCCGGACCGCCGGCGCGGGCAGCGCGAGCGTCGCCCTGTTCGCCTACTGCGTCATCCAGGCCTCGATGTACGGCCTGTACGGCTCGATCGTCGGCGCCCTCGTCGCCGACCACACCGCACTCGACCTGCCGTGGTGGGTGTACGCGCTGGTCACCATGGCCGTGGTGCAGGCGCTGGGCGCGGCCGGCATCGAGATGGGCGCCCGCGTCCTGGCCGTGTTCGTGCTCGCCGAGTTCAGCATCCTGCTGGTGTTCGGCCTGGTCACCCTGGTCACGGGCGGCGGGCCCGAGGGGCTCGGCGTGGCCGACAGCTTCTCCCCGTCCGCCGCCCTCCAGGGCGCACCGGGCGTCGCCGTGATGTTCGCCGTGGCGTCGATGTTCGGCTTCGAGGCCACCGCCATCTACGGCGAGGAGGCCAGGGAGCCGAAGAAGACGGTGCCGCGCGCCACCTACCTGTCGGTCGTCGTGGTCACCGGCTTCTTCGCCCTCACCTCCTGGATGCTGATCTCGTCCTACGGCGCCTCGAAGGCTCCCGAGGCCGCGGGCCGGGCGCTGGCCGCCGGGGACTCCTCCGGCTTCGTCTTCGCCCCCATCGCCGACCGGTTCGGCGGCTGGGCCGGCGACGTCCTGCCGGTCCTCCTGGCCACCTCCCTGTTCGCCGGCATCCTCACCTTCCACAACTCCGCCAACCGCTACCTGTTCTCCCTCGGCCGCGACGGGCAGCTCCCCGCAGGCCTGTGCCGCCTCAACCGCCGGCACGCCCCGTGGCTCGCGGGCTGCGCGCAGACCGTCATCGCCGCGGCCCTGGTCGTGCCGTTCGCACTGGCCGGCAAGGACCCGGTGGTGCACCTCTTCTCCTGGTTCAGCGGCCTGGCCGTGCTCGCCATGATGCTGCTCTACCTGCTGACCTCGGTGTCGGTCATCGTGTTCTTCCGCCGCCGGCGCGTGGACGACCGGGTCTGGAACACGCTGGTCGCCCCGGTGCTCGGCGCACTCGGCCTCGCCGGCGCCATCTGGCTCGTCCTGGCCAACTTCACCACCCTGATCGGCGGCGAGGCGAGCACGGCGCTGTGGCTCGTGCTCTCGGTGCCCGTCGTCATGGCGCTCGGCGTCGCCAACGAACGCGTCCGGCGCCGGCGCACCGCACCCCCGACGGACCGATCCGCGCGCCGGCCCGACTGATCCGCGCGCCGGCCGCCCGGACGCGCGCCCCCGACGCGCGCCCCGGGCGGCCGGCCCCGCCCCCCTTCGTACTGTTCACGACGTGGTCTGGAGGACCGCATGACCGCTGCCACCCACGAGGAATGGCTCCGCCGGGCCAAGGCGCTGGAGCCGCTCCGCGCGCATCTGATCGACGGTGCCGAGGAGGCCGGTGGCGGCAGCACGTTCTCCGCTGTCTCGCCCCGCGACGGCCAGGTGCTGACCGAGGTCGCCGACGGCGGCGCCGCCGAGATCGACGCCGCCGTCGCCGCCGCGCGACGCGCCTTCGACCACGGCCCCTGGCCGAGGCTGGCCCCCGCCGACCGGGGCCGCGTCCTGGTGCGCCTGGCCGATCTCCTCGAAGAGCACCGCGCGGACCTGGCGCTCACCGTGAGCCTGGAGATGGGCAAGCCGGTCAGGGACGCCCACGACATCGAACTCCGCGCCCTCATCGGCACCTTCCGCTGGTACGGGCAGCTCGCCGACAAACTCACCGACGAGTCCCCGCACACCGCACCGGACGCGCTCGCCCTGGTCACCCGGGAGCCGGCCGGCGTCGTCGGCGCGGTCGTGCCCTGGAACTTCCCCCTGACGCTCGCCGGATGGAAGGTCGCCCCCGCACTGGCCGCCGGCTGCACGGTGGTCCTCAAACCCTCGGAGAACTCCCCGCTGTCGGCGCTCCTGCTGGGCCGGATCGCCCTGGAGGCCGGTCTGCCGCCGGGCGTGCTCAACGTAGTCAACGGCGACGGCCCCGTGGCCGGCCGCGCCCTCGGCCTGCACCCGGACGTCGACGTGCTGGCCTTCACCGGTTCCACCGCCGTCGGCCGCCACTTCCTGCGCTACTCCGCCGACTCCAACCTCAAGCGCGTCTGGCTGGAGCTGGGCGGCAAGTCCCCCAACATCGTCCTGCCCGACGCCCCCGACCTGGAGAAGGCCGCGGCCACCGCCGCCTGGGGGATCTTCTTCAACCAGGGCGAGATGTGCACCGCGCCCTCCCGGCTGCTGGTGCACTCCTCGATCGCCGAACAGGTCACCGAGGCCGTCGTCGCGCGGGCCCGCGCCCTGCGCGTGGGCGACCCCCTGGACCCCGCCACCGAGATGGGCGCCCTGGTCGGCGAGAGCCATCTGGAGCGCGTCCTCGGCCACGTCCGGGGCGGCGGCGAGGACGGCGCCCGGCTGCGCACCGGCGGTGCGCGCACCCTGACCGGGACCGGCGGCGTCTACCTCGAACCGACCGTCTTCGACCGGGTGGCCCCGGACAGCCGCCTGGCGCGCGAGGAGATCTTCGGACCCGTGCTGTCCGTCCTCGCCTTCGACGACCTCGACGAGGCGGTCGCCCTCGCCAACGCCACCGAGTACGGCCTCGCGGCCGGACTGTGGACGTCCGACCTGTCCACCGCCCACCGGGTCTCCCGGGCCCTCAGGGCCGGCACGGTGTGGGTCAACTGCTACGAGGAGGGCGACCTGACCGTGCCCTTCGGCGGTATGAAGCAGTCCGGCAACGGACGCGACAAGTCCGCCCACGCCCTGGAGAAGTACACCGAACTCAAGACCACCTGGATCCAGCTGTGACGCACCGCCCGCTGATCGCGATCCCCGCGCGCTTCTCCGCCACCACCTCGGCCCTGCGGTACGCGGCGGAGGTCAACGCCCGCGCCCTGGTCGAGGCCGTCTGGCGGTCGGGCGGCGAGCCCGTCACCGTCCACCCGCACGCCCCCGGCGGCACCGCCGACCCGGACGAGGTCGCCGCCCGGCTCGCCCGCTTCGACGGCCTGCTCCTCCCCGGCGGCGGCGATATCGCCCCCCACCGCTACGGCGCGGCCGACGCCCACGAGGCGGTCTACGACGTGGACGACGAGCAGGACGCGTTCGACCTCGAACTCGCCCGGCAGGCCCTCGCGGCCGGGATGCCGCTGCTGGCCGTCTGCCGCGGCCTCCAGGTCGTCAACACCGTCCTCGGCGGCACGCTGCACCAGGACATGGGCGGCCCCGAGCGCGAGCACCGCCACGTCCGGCACCCCGTCTCCCTCGCTCCCGGTTCGGCGCTGAGCCGGGTCACCGGCGCCGACAAGGCCGAGGCGTCCTGCTACCACCACCAGCGCGTGGACCGTCTGGGGGAGGGCCTGTCGGTCACCGCCCGTGCCGCCGACGGAACCGTCGAGGCCGTCGAAGTCGCGGGCGGCGACGGCCGGTTCCTGGCCGTGCAGTGGCACCCGGAGGACACCGCGCACGAGGACCCGGTCCAGCAGCGGCTCTTCGACGCCCTGGTCCGGTCGGCTCGCGGGACCCGCTGAGGGGGAGCTGCTGAGGGGGAGCCGCTGAGAGGAGCCGCTGAGGGGGAGCCGCTGAAGGGAGACTCAGCCCCTGGCGCGCCGCCCGCTGCGGCGCGGCGCGGGTTCCACGCCGTTCAGCAGTGTCCGGCGCCGGTCCTCGCCCTCCTCCTCGACCTGGAGCACCACGCGCCGCAGTCCGTCGGCGAGGCCGCGGCACTCCGCGTCGCTCAGCCGGGAGGTGACGAACGCCTCCTCCTCGTTGAACGCCGGGAACACCCGGCGCATGAACTCCTCGCCCTCCTCGGTGAGGGCGAGGAGCACCAGGCGTCCGTCGGTGGGATGGCCGGCCCGCCGCAGCAGACCGCGCGACTGGAGCGTGCGTGCCACCCCGGTCAGCGTGCCCTTGGAGATCCCCGCCTCCTCGGCGACGTGCCGGGTCTCGGACTCGCCCCACACCCACACCACCCACAGCACGACGAAGGCGGTCCAGGTCAGGTCCGAGCCGCGCAGCACGGAGTTCTCCAGGTGCTGGCGCACGGCGGACGCCGCCCGGTAGATGTTGGCCACGGCCGCCATCTGCTCCCGCTGGACGGGAATGCCGCCGAGCTTCGCTTCCGCGAGCTTCTCCGCCTCGCTGATGGACCGCTGGCTGGGCACGGTTGCTCCCTCGCGTCGTCATCGGACCGGGGCCCGGCGGCTCCGGTCGTTCGGTACCGAATTGTACGGGCGCCACAGCACCGACCATGCGACGAGAGGGACGAATGACTAGAGCGACCAGAGTCACGAATGACTAGAGCGACTAGAGAGACGAGCGGCTAGAGCGACTAAAGAGACTAGAGACAAGAGCGACTAGATGGCTTTGGGGGCGTTCGAGTGGTCTGCGGGGGATCGCGCAACCGACGGCCGTTCGAGGCGTTCTCTCCGTTCGGGACGAACGCCCGGAAGCTGGAGGTCATGATGCGGGAACGGCAGTACCCACCGACGGTTCTGACGGTGCCTCGGCTGGTCCTCGATCCCTACCGCTGCGGTGTCGACGTCGCCGCCGCGCAGGACTGGACGGTGGAGTGGAGCGACGAGGACTGGCGTGTCCCGTCCCAGGCGCGGACCGGGCAGGACGACGACTCCGGGGCCGCCGCCGGCTCCTCCCGGCGGCTGCCCCCCGCGGACCGCCGGCGGCTGGAGCTGCACGCCGCCCTCACCCGCGTCGGCGTCGCGCCCGCGCCGGAGGATTTGCACGCCATGGAGGCGCTGAGCGCTCTGGACGACATGACGAACGCCGCCGTCCGGCGCTGGATCGGCACGCGCTGACCTGCCGTCCCGGCGGAGACGACCGAGGGCCGCGGACCCTCCGCCGTGGTGTCCGCGAGGCGTGCCGGCAGCGTGTGCGGGAAGTGTCCGCCGGGGGAGGGGAGCACGTCATGGGGGACAGGAGCCGGGTGGGGCGGGCCGGCGCGGGGCCCGCCGGATCCGAGCGGATGGTCGCGGAGGCCCGGAAGGCGTTCTTCGTGATGTTCGCCTTCGTGGTCCTCGTCTGGCTGGTGCAGCTCGCCAACTTCGCCGATGCATCCGAGGGGCCCGGCCGGCCGGAAGCAGGAGCAGGGGCTCCCGCCCTGTGACCCCCGAGCAGGGGCGGGAGCCCCGTCCACCCGCCACGCCCGTGCCGCCCCGCCACGCCCGTGCCGCCCCGCCACGCCCGTGCCGCCCCGCCACGCCCGTGCCGCCCCGCCACGCCCGTGCCGCCCCGCCACCCCCGCCGCCTCGTCAGCGGGCCGCACGCGGCTTCTGCGCCCGGCGGCGCGGCGCGGGCGGCGCGGGCAGCGCGGCCTCGGCCTCGTCGCCGGTCCGCCCGGGGAAGCCCACCGTGCCCAGGCTGAGCAGCACGTGCCGCTCGGCCACCTCCTCGGCGGTCAGCGGACCGTCGGCCCGGTACCAGTTGGCGACGCCCTGGCACATGATGAGCACCGCGCGGACCGCGTCGGCCGGGATCGGTGTGGTGAAGGTGCCCCGGGCGATGCCCGCCTCGACGGTGTCGAGCAGCATGTGCTCGAGGTAGTCGCGCAGGGCCACGTAACGGGCCCGGTTCTCGGGTTCCAGGCTGCGGATCTCGGTGTCCAGGAAGGCGAGCCCCTTCCGGTTCGCCATGTACAGCACGATCGACTCGACCATGCCGCAGAACCGGGGCAGCGGATCGTCGCCGGCCTCGGCGGCCGCGGCCCGGCAGCGGTCCAGGACGTCCTTCATGGACGTCTCCAGCAACGTGGCCAGGAGGGCCTGCTTGTTCGCGTAGTGGTAGTACAGGGCGGGCACGGTGACGCCGACCCGGCCGGCGATATCACGGACCGACGTGCCGTGGTAGCCGTGCTCGTTGAACGCGGTCATGGCGTGCACCAGGATCGGATGGAGATCGAGCGGTCCGTACGAGCGCCAGTGGTGCGCGGGGGCTGCGGTGTCCTGGCTCGGTTCGGTGCTCAACGACTCTCCTTCTGACCGGTCGGGCGGGTCGGGCGCCGAGGGACATCCTACGTCCGCGGAGACGCCCTTCCGCCGCTGGATCACTTAGCGATCGTTCAGTGAATCACGGACGAGCCTGAAGGCTGCCCGATCAGGATAGTCAAAAACTCGGTGTGCGCCAGGAGTTGACCGGCGGCATCGCCTTTCCTACCTTCTTAGCGAACGCTCAGTAAGTCCCCGGCAGGCGGGCCGTGCGACGGCCTGCCTCCGAGAGAGGAACCGATGAGCCAGACCCGTCACACCCCAGCCCGCGGCACCGGGCCCCTGGCCGGCGTGCGCGTGGTGGAGCTGGCCGGGATCGGACCCGGTCCGTTCGCCGCGATGCTGCTCGCCGACCTCGGCGCCGACGTCGTACGCGTCGACCGGCCCGGGCCCGCCCCGTTCGGCCTCGACCCCGCCCGCGACGTGACCCACCGCAACAAGCGGTCCGTCGTGGTCGACCTGAAGGCGGCGCACGGGTCCGCGGCGGTGCGGGCGCTCGTGCGCCGCGCCGACGTCCTCATCGAGGGGTACCGCCCCGGTGTCGCCGAACGCCTCGGAGTGGGACCGGAGGAATGCCTGGCCGCCAACCCCGCACTCGTCTATGGGCGGATGACCGGCTGGGGCCAGTCCGGACCGCTGGCGCCCCGGGCGGGCCACGACGTCGGGTACATCGCCACCGCCGGGGCCCTCGGCATGATCGGCCCGCCCGGCGGCCCGCCCGCGATCCCCGCCAACCTGCTCGGCGACTACGCCGGCGGCTCCCTCTACCTGGTGACCGGCGTGCTCGCGGCCCTGCTCAGCGCCCGGGGCACCGGCCGCGGCCAGGTGGTGGACGCCGCCATCGTCGACGGCACCGCCCACCTCACCGCCCTTTTCTGGGGCATGCTCGCCATGGGCACCTGGCGCGACGACCGGGGCACCAACCTGCTCGACGGCGGGTGCCCCTACTACGCCGTCTACGAGACGGGCGACGGCGGATGGATGGCCGTCGGCGCCCTGGAACCGCAGTTCTACGCCGAGTTCGTACGGCTGCTGGGACTCGCCGACGAGCACCTGCCCGACCGCGACGACCCGCGCCGGTGGCCCGAGCTGCGGGCGCTGTTCACCGCGCGGTTCAAGACGGCGAGCCGCGACGAATGGGCCGCCGTCTTCGAGGGCACCGACGCCTGCGTGGCCCCGGTGCTCTCCCTGCGCGAGGCCGCCCGCCACCCGCACCTGACGGCGCGCGGCACCTTCACCGAGGCGCACGGCGTCGTCCAGCCCGCTCCGGCCCCCCGCTTCTCCGCCACTCCCGGCGCACTGCGCCTGCCGCCCCCGCTGCCCGGCGCGCACACCGCCGAGGTGGCCCGCGACTGGGACGTCCCCGACCTCGTCCACGCGCCCGGCCACGCCCCCGACCTCGTCCACGAGCCGCCCGCTCCCGGGCCGTCCGCCCATGAGCCCCCGGCACCGGAAACCCCCGCCCCCGGATCTCCGGCGCCCGCCCCGGCGGCGTCATCCCGGAAGGACCCCCGCTGATGGAACTGTCCACGCCGCTGACCTACGCCGGCGACCCGCGCGCCGCCGCTGACGAGGCCGCCGCGCTGGAGTCCGCGGGCCTCGACGCCGTCTGGGTGGCCGAGGCGTACGGCTTCGACTCCCCGACGATCATGGGCTATCTGGCCGCGCGCACCGGGCGGCTGCGCATCGGCTCGGCCGTCCTCAACGTCTACTCGCGCAGCCCGGCGCTCATCGCGCAGACCGCGGCCGGGCTCGACGCCCTCACCGGCGGCCGCGCCCTCCTCGGCATCGGCGCGTCCGGCCCCCAGGTCGTGGAGGGATGGCACGGCCGCCGCTACGACCGGCCGCTCGGCCGCACCCGCGAGGTGATCGGCCTGTCCCGGCGCATCCTGCGCCGCGAGGTGATCGAGCACCACGGCATCACCGACATGCCGCTGCCGCCGGAGAAGGGCGGCACCCTCGGCAAACCGCTGAAGCTCCTCACCCGCCCGGTCCGTGACGCCGTCCCCGTCTACGTGGCCGCCCTCGGCCCGGCCAACGTGCGGATGACCGCCGAACTCGCCGACGGCTGGCTGCCGTTCCTCTACGTCCCCGAGCACGCCGCCAAAGTGTGGGGCGCGCCCCTCGCGGAGGGCGCCGCGCTGCGCGATCCGTCGCTCGGCCCGCTGTCCGTGGTCGCCGGCGGGCTGCTCGCCGTCGGCGAGGGCGCCGAGGCGGTGCGCGACCTGATGCGCCCCATGATCGCCCTCTACGTCGGAGGCATGGGCGCACCGGGCCGCAACTTCTACCACGACCTCGTGTGCGCGTACGGCTACGAGGCCGAGGCCGCCGCCATCCAGGAGCACTACCTCGCCGGCCGCAAGAAGGACGCCGAGGCCGCCGTACCGGCCGAACTGTGCGAACTGGTCAGCCTGGCCGGGCCCGAGGGGTACGTGCGCGACCGTGTCGAGGCGTTCCGCGAGGCGGGCGTGACCATGCTCAACGTCACCCCCGTCGGACCCGACCCCGCCCGGCTCGTCGAGCGCGTCAAGGGCTGGCTGTGACCACCCGCCGGCCCGTGACCGCGCGACCGCCGCACCCCGCCCCCACTGCCTGGGAGACGACATGAAGCGTGACCTCTACGGTCCCGAGCACGAGGCCTTCCGAGAGACCGTGCGCACCTTCCTCGCCAAGGAGGTGCTCCCGCACCACGAGCGGTGGGAACAGCAGGGCGTGGTCGACCGCGAGGTGTGGCGCTCCGCGGGCCGCCAGGGACTCCTCGGCCTCTCGGTCGACGAGGAGTACGGCGGCGGAGGCACCGACGACTACCGCTACAGCGCCGTGCTCGCCGAGGAGTTCGCCCGCGCCGGCGCCACCGGTCTCGCCCTCGGACTGCACAACGACATCGTCGGGCCCTACCTGACCCGCCTCGGCACCGAGGAGCAGAAGCGGCGCTGGCTGCCCGGCTACACCTCCGGCGAGATCATCACCGCGATCGCCATGACCGAACCCGGAGCCGGCTCCGACCTCCAGGGCATCCGCGCCACCGCCACCGACCAGGGCGACCACTACCTCCTCAACGGCACCAAGACGTTCATCTCCAACGGCATCCTCGCCGACCTCGTCGTCGTGGTGGCCCGCACCACCCCCGAGGGCGGCAGCGGCGGCCAGAGCCTGCTCGTCGTGGAACGCGGCATGGCGGGCTTCGAACGCGGCCGCAACCTCGACAAGATCGGCCAGAAGGCCCAGGACACCGCCGAACTCTTCTTCAACGACGTCCGCGTGCCCAAGGAGAACCTGCTGGGGGAGGAGAACCGGGCGTTCACCTACCTCATGGCCAACCTCGCCCAGGAACGGCTGGCCATCGCCGTCGCGGCCGCGGCCGCCGCCGAGGAGATCCTGGACGTCACCGTGCGGTACGTGAAGGAACGCGAGGCCTTCGGCCGGCCCCTGGCGCGGCTCCAGCACATCCGCTTCGAGATCGCCGAGATGGCCACCGAGGCCGCCGTCGCCCGCACCTTCCTCGACCGCTGCGTCGCCGAGCACAGCCGGGGCGAACTCGACGCCGTGCACGCCTCGATGGCCAAGTGGTGGGCCACGGAACTCCAGAAGCGGGTCGTCGACCGGTGCCTGCAACTGCACGGCGGCTACGGCTACATGACCGAGTACCGCGTCGCCAAGGCGTTCCTGGACGGCCGCATCCAGACCATCTACGGCGGCACCACCGAGATCATGAAGGAGATCATCGGCCGCTCCCTGCTCGGTTGAGCGCCGCCCGACCCGCCCCTCTCCCCGCCCCGCATCTCCCACGTGCCGAGTCGACTCGACTCGGCTGGACCGGAAGGCATCCAGGTGACCAGCGAAGCGTACGTGTACGACGCGATCCGCACCCCGCGCGGCCGCGGCAAGGCGAACGGCGCCCTGCACGGCGTCAAACCCGTCGACCTCGTCGTCGGACTCATCGACGAGGTGCGCCGCCGGTACCCCGGCCTCGATCCGGCGGCCGTCGACGACATCGTGCTCGGCGTCGTCAGCCCCGTCGGCGACCAGGGCGCCGACATCGCCCGCACCGCGGCCCTGGCCGCCGGACTGCCCGACACGGTGGCCGGCGTCCAGGAGAACCGCTTCTGCGCCTCCGGCCTCGAAGCCGTCAACCTTGCCGCCGCCAAGGTCCGCTCCGGCTGGGAGGACCTGGTCCTGGCCGGCGGCGTCGAGTCCATGTCCCGCACCCCGATGGGCAGCGACGGCGGGGCCTGGGCGCTGGACCCGCGCACCAACCACGACACCGGCTTCGTACCGCAGGGCATCGGCGCCGACCTCATCGCCACCCTGGAGGGCTTCACCCGCCAGGACGTCGACGCGTACGCCGCCCTCTCCCAGGCGCGGGCCGCCGAGGCGTGGAAGGACGGCCGCTTCGACCGGTCCGTCGTGCCCGTCCGCGACCGCAACGGACTGCTCGTCCTGGACCGCGACGAGCACCTCAGGCCCGGCACCACCGTGGAGAGCCTCGCCGGGCTCCGGCCCTCCTTCGCCGTGGCCGGCGAGGCGGGCGGCTTCGACGCGGTGGCCCTGCAGAAGTACCACTGGGTGGAGCGCATCGACCACGTCCACCACGCGGGCAACTCCTCCGGGATCGTGGACGGCGCGGCGCTGACCGTCATCGGCTCCGCCGCGGCGGGGGAGCGGCACGGACTGCGGCCCCGGGCCAGGATCGTCTCGGCCGCCGTCTCCGGCGCCGACCCGACGATCATGCTGACCGGCCCCGCCCCGGCCTCCCGCAAGGCCCTCGCCAAGGCCGGGCTGACGGTCGCGGACCTGGACCTGGTGGAGATCAACGAGGCCTTCGCCGCCGTCGTCCTGCGCTTCGTCCGCGACCTCGGCCTCGATCCCGACCGGGTCAACGTCAACGGCGGCGCCATCGCGATGGGACACCCGCTGGGCGCGACCGGCGCCATGATCCTCGGCACGCTCGTGGACGAACTGGAGCGCCGCGACCTGCGCTACGGGCTGGCCACCCTCTGCGTGGGCGGCGGCATGGGCATCGCCACGGTCGTCGAACGCCTCTAGAGCGTGCGGGTCCTCGGGCCCGGCGACCACCCGGACATGCCCCGGCCCGGACGGGCCGCCCCGCCCGCCCCGCCCGCCGGCTCCGTGCCGTCCGCGCACGGGCCGCACCCCACCCACAGCCGTCCGCACACCCTTGGAGAGCCTCTTCCATGGCCACCACAGCCGCCGACAGCAGCACCATCCGCTGGGAGGAGAGCGACGACCACGTCGTCACCCTCGTCCTGGACGACCCCGGCCAGTCCGCCAACACCATGAACGCCGCGTTCATCGACTCCCTGGACGCCGTCGTGGACCGCCTGGAGTCGCGCCGCGACGACATCAAGGGCGTCATCCTCACCTCCGCCAAGAAGAGCTTCTTCGCCGGCGGCGACCTGCGCGACCTGATCGCCGTCACCCCCGCGACCGCCGGACGGTCCTTCGAGGCCGGCATGCGGATCAAGCGCGCCCTGCGCCGGCTGGAGACGCTGGGCAAACCCGTCGTCGCGGCCGTCAACGGAGCCGCCCTGGGCGGCGGTTACGAGCTCGCGCTGGCCTGCCACCACCGGATCGTGCTGGACCACCCGGCCGCCCGCGTCGGACTGCCGGAGGTCACCCTCGGGCTGCTGCCGGGCGGCGGCGGGGTGGTCCGCACGGTCCGCATGTTCGGCGTCGTCGACGCCCTCCAGAAGGTGCTGTTGGAGGGCCGGCGGTACGGCCCGGCCCAGGCCCTCGAAGCCGGCCTGGTCGACGAGGTCGCCGCCGACCCGCAGGACCTCCTCGCCCGCGCGCGGGCGTTCGTCGACGCCCACCCCGAGTCCCGCCAGCCCTGGGACGAACCGGGCCACCGCATCCCCGGCGGCACGCCCGCGCACCCCGCCTTCGCGGCGAACCTGCCCGCCTTCCCCGCCACCCTCCGCAAGAAGCTGGGCGGCGCCCCCTACCCGGCGCCGCGCAACATCCTGGCGGCGGCCGTGGAGAGCACCCAGGTCGACATCGACACCGCCTTCGTCGTCGAGGCCCGCTACCTGACCGAACTCGTCACCGGGCAGACGGCCAAGAACATGATCCAGGGGTTCTTCTTCGACCTCCAGGCCGTCGACTCCGGCGCCAACCGCCCCCAGGACCTGCCCGCCCGCACCGTCGCCAAGGTCGGCGTGCTGGGGGCCGGGATGATGGGGGCCGGGATCGCGTACGCCTGCGCGAAGGCGGGCATCGAGGTCGTGCTCAAGGATGTCTCCGCCGAGGCGGCCGAACGCGGGAAGGCGTACTCCGCGGGCCTGCTGGAGCGGGCCGTCGCCAAGGGCCGCACGACGCGCGCCCGCGGCGACGCGCTCCTCGACCGCATCGTGCCCACCGCCGACGCCCGCGACCTGGCCGGCTGCGACGCGGTGATCGAGGCGGTCTTCGAGGACCCCGCGCTCAAGCACCGGGTGTTCCGGGAGGCGCAGGACGCCGTCGCCCCGGACGCGCTGCTGTGCTCCAACACCTCCACCCTGCCCATCTCCCTGCTCGCCGAGGGCGTCGACCGGCCCAAGGACTTCATCGGGCTGCACTTCTTCTCCCCCGTGGACCGGATGCGGCTGGTAGAGATCATCCGGGGGCGGGAGACCGGCGACGAGGCGCTCGCCCGCGCCTTCGACCTGGTCCGGCAGATCGGCAAGACGCCGATCGTGGTGAACGACTCCCGCGGCTTCTTCACCTCCCGGGTCATCGGCCACTTCATCAACGAGGGCGTCGCCATGGTCGGCGAGGGCATCGACCCGGCGACCGTGGAACAGGCCGCCGCCCAGGCGGGGTACCCGGCCAAGGTGCTCGCCCTCATGGACGAGCTCACCCTCACCCTGCCCCGCCGCATCCGCGAGGAGACCCGCCGGGCCACCGAGGAGGCGGGCGGCACCTGGCGGCCGCATCCGGCGGACGCCGTCGTCGACCGCATGATCGACGTGTTCGACCGCCCGGGACGGTCCGCCGGCGCCGGCTTCTACACGTACGAGGACGGCCGGCGGGCGGGGCTGTGGCCCGGACTGCGCGAGCACTTCACCGACCCTGCCGCACAGCCCGCCGACCTCACCGAGCTGACGGAGCGGATGCTCTTCGTCGAGGCCCTGGACGCGGTGCGCTGCCTGGAGGAGGGCGTCCTGGTGTCCGTGGCGGACGCCAACGTCGGCTCCCTGCTCGGCATCGGCTTCCCGGCCTGGACCGGCGGCGTCCTCCAGTACATCAACGGCTACGAAGGCGGACTGCCGGGATTCACGGCACGGGCGCGCGAGCTCGCCGCGCGGCACGGGGAGCGTTTCGACCCGCCCGGACTGCTGCTGCGCAAGGCCGAACGGGGCGAGGTCTTCACCGATTCGTGAGCCGACTTCCTGGGCCGACTGCGTGAGCCGACTTCCTGAACCGACTTCCTGAACCGACTCCTGAGCCGAGACCCGAGGCCCGAGCCGGCTTCCGAGGCCGCTCCTCGGATCGCCCGTTCCTCCCGCGGCGCGGCGCCCCGCCGCGCCGCCCCCTCCGACCGCACCGACCCCGACCCGCAAGGAGGCCCTGATGACATCAGCCCCCCGCACGACCGGGGAGCCCCCCGGACCGCCGGCGGAGGCGACCGTGCCCCTGGTACTGGAACGCAACGCCCGGCTGTACCCCGAGCTGCCGGCCCTGTCCTGGCAACAGGAGGACGGCGGCCCGGACGGCTGGACCACCCTCACCTGGGCGCAGGTCCGCGAGCACACCGCCCGCCTCGCGGCCGGCTACGCGGCGCTCGGCGTCGGCCGCGGCGACCATGTGCTGCTGATGACGGGCAACCGGCCCGAGCACTGGCTGTCCGACCTGGCGCTGGTCCGCCTCGGCGCCGTCCCGGTCAGCGTCTACGGCACCTCCGCCCGGGAGCAGGTCACCCACATCGCGCGCAACTGCCGGGCCCGCCTCGCCGTCGTGGAGGGGGCGGCGCAGGTGGAGCTGTGGGCGCCGCTGCTGGACGACGCCGGCACACCGCTGGAGCGGCTGGTGGTGGTCGAGCCCGGGGCCGAGGGCGTCCACCTCCCGTACGCCGCCCTGCGGGCGGAGCCGGTGCCGGAGCGCTTCGACAAGGCCCTGGACACCGCCCGCCCCGAGGACCCGCTGACCGTCGTCTACACCTCCGGCACCACCGGCGAGCCCAAGGGCGTGGTGCTCAACCACCGGCACGTGCTGGCCAACGCCCTGGCGCTGGACGCGGTGGTGGAGCTGCCGCCGCACGTCGAGCACATCTGCTACCTGCCGTTCGCCCACATCGCCGAGCGGATGCTGGGCATCTACCTGCCCTGCCACCGCGCCTCCCACGTGTATCTGTGCGCCGACCCGGCGAAGGTCGCCGAGACCGTGCGCACGGTGCGGCCGGCGCAGTTCTTCGGGGTGCCGCGGGTGTGGGAGAAGCTGGCCGCCGCCGTCCGCGCCGTGCTCTCCCTGCTGCCGCCCGAGCAGCGGACGGTCATCGAGGAGGCCGCGCGGGTGGCACGGGAGCACGTCGGCTTCCGGGAACGCGGCGAGCTGCCGCCCGCGGAGCTGGAGGAGGCCTACGGCCGGGCCCGCGAGGACGTCCTGCTGCCGCTGCTCACCGCGGGCGGGCTGGAGCGGGTGGTCTGGGCGGCCAGCGCCTCGGCGCCCATGCCGCTCGACGTGGTGCGGTTCTGGGCCGGCTTCGGCATCGTGATCATGGATGCGTGGGGGCTGACCGAGACCACCGGCGTGGCGACCACCAACAGTCCCCGCACCGGCTTCCGGCTGGGGTCGGTAGGCCGTCCCGTGTCGTCGGTGGAGATCCGCACCGCCGAGGACGGCGAGATCGAGGTGCGCGGGACGACCGTCTTCTCCGGCTATCTGCGCGAGGACGGTTCGGTGCGGTCCGCGGTGGACGCGGACGGCTGGCTGCGCACGGGCGACATCGGCCGTGTGGACGAGGACGGCTTCCTCTGGCTCACCGACCGCAAGAAGGAGATGATCATCACCTCGACGGGCAAGAACGTCTCGCCCGCGCTGGTGGAGAACGCGCTGAAGGAACACCCGCTGATCGGGCAGGCGCTCGTGCACGGCGACAACCGCTCCTACCTCGTCGCCCTGCTGGTGCTCGACCCGGAGGCCGCGCCGGCCTGGGCCACCGCCCACGGCGTCGAGGCCGGCACCGGCCTCGCCGACCTCGTGGCGCACCCGACCGTGCGGGCGGAGGTCGACCGGGCGGTCGCCGCCGCCAACTCCCGGCTGAATGGGACCGAGCAGGTCAAGCGGTACACGCTGCTGGCCGAGGAGTGGGGCCCGGCGACCGGGGAGCTGACGCCGTCGCTCAAGATGCGGCGCCGGGTCATCCGGGAGAAGTACGGCGCCGCGCTGGACGGGCTGTACGAGGGCTGAACGCGGCCGGGACCCCGGGCGGGGGCTGAACGCGGCCCGGACCGCGGCGGGGGGCCGGCCATCCGGGAACGGGTGGCCGGCCGCCGTCGTGGCGCGGGCGCTCAGAGGCCGTAGGTCTTGCCGATCACGTCCCGCTGGATCTCGCTCGTGCCGCCGTACACCGTGGAGACGACCGCGGCGCGCAGATGGCGCTCCATGTCGTACTCGGTGGCGTAGCCGTAGCCGCCCATCATCTGCATGCCCTCCAGGGCGACCCGCTTGGCGGTCTCGGTGGCCTTGAGCTTGGCCATGGACGCCTCCCGCGGGAACAGGCGGTCCGGCTCCGCGTCGCAGTCCCGGGCCACCTCGCGCACCAGCAGCCGGGTGCACTCGATCTCCGTGGCGAGGTCGGCGATCCGGTGCCGCAGCGCCTGGAACGAGCCGACGGGGCGCCCGAACTGCTCGCGCTCGCGGACGTAGGCGACCGCGTCGTCGAAGGCGCGGCGGGCCAGGCCCAGCATGTTCGCCGCCAGGAACAGCCGCTCGTAGTTCAGTCCCGCCATCAGCTGCCGCCAGCCGTCGCCCACCTCCCCGACGACGGCGTCGGCCGGCAGCCTGACCCCGGTGAGGAACACGTCGTTGACCTCCCGGCCGCCCATGGTCTCGATGCCCCGGATCTCCACCCCGGTGGTGTCGGCCGGCAGGTGGAACATGGTGAGCCCGGCGTGCTTGTCGGGACCGGTGCGCGCCACGAGCAGGATGGCGTCGGCGCAGTGGGCGTTGGAGATCCAGGTCTTCTGACCGTCGATCAGCCAGTCGCCGTCGGGGCTCTGCCGCGCCCGGCAGCGCAGCGCGCCGACGTCGGAGCCGGCCGACGGTTCCGACATGGCGATGGCGAGGACCCCGCCGCCCACGGCACGGGACAGGACGTCCCGCTTCTGCGCCTCGGTGCCGAACCGTTCGTAGGCCTTGGCGGCGATGACGGTGGTGACGAAGCCGCCCGCCGGGACCAGGCCGTAGGAGGTCTCCTCCAGGAACAGGCAGGCGTCGGCCAGTCCGCCGCCGGCGCCGCCGTACTCCTCGGGCAGGCACACCCCCAGCCAGCCGAGGTCGGCGAGCCTGCCGTACAGCTCGGGGTTGTGGGGCTCCGTGCCCCGCGCGGTCAGCGCGTCCCGCTGCTCCCGCGTGCCGCACTCACGCTTGGCGAAGTCGCGTAAGGCCGCGACGAAGTCCGTCTGCTCCGGGGTGAGACGACTGCCCATGAGAACCCTCCAGGTCCGGTGAGTCACAAAGCTCGGTCACCGAGCTCGGTCACCAAGCTCAGTTACAAAGCTCAGTTACAAAGCTCAGTTACAAAGCCCGGTCACAAAGCCCGGTTACAAAGATATAGATAATGTTGCATAGTTTCATCGGCTGGTGGGTGCCGGTATCGTGAGGAACACCATGAAGACTTCTGCGAACGACTCCCTGCTCGCGCGGGCCATCGCCCAGCCCGAGACGGAGGAAAAGGTGGCCCGGCGGATCCTCGACGCCGCGCTGGAGGAGTTCACGGCCTTCGGCCTGCGCCGGTCCTCGATGGACGACGTCGCCAAACGGGCCGGTGTCTCCCGCGTCACGGTCTACCGACGCTTCCAGAGCAAGGACAAGCTGGTCGAGGCCTGCCTGCTGCGCGAGGGCAGCAGGTTCTTCCAGCAACTGGACGAGGCCGTGGCGGCGTTGCCCACCATGGAGGAGCGCGTCGTGGAGGGCTTCGTGGTGGCCCTCCGCCACACCCGGGCGCACCCGCTGTTCGGCGGGCTGCTGCGGCTCGAACCCGAGTTGGTGCTGCCCTACTTCACCGTCCAGGGCGGTCCCTCGCTCGCGGCCACCTGCGACTACCTGACGGCGCATCTGCGCCGCGCCCAGCGGGCCGAGGGCCGCCCGGACTCCGACCCGAGGCCGGTCGCCGAGCTGATGGTCCGGGTGGCCGTCTCCTTCCTGCTGAACCCGGCGAGCTGCATCGAGATGGAGGACGAGGACCAGGCCCGGGCCTTCGCCCGCCGCTACCTCGCCCCCCTGCTGGACGCCTGACGGCCCGCGCCCGCGCCGCACGTCAGCGCCGCCGGTGCAGCCACCGCGCGACGGCGACCGCGCGGGCCCTGGCGGCCGCGGGGGTGGTGAAGGCGGTCAGGTTCACCGGCGGGGCGAAGCGCTGGACCGTGACCGACTGCGGCGCGGTGAACGCCTTCAGGCCCTCCTCCCCGTGGATGCGCCCGAAACCGGAGTCCCCGGAACCGCCGAACGGCAGCGCGGGGACGGCGGCGAAACCGAGCACCGAGTTGACGGAGACGGCGCCGGCCCGCAGCCGGGCGGCGATCGCGGCCCCCGCCCTCCGGTCGCCGCAGAACACCGAGGCGGCCAGCGCGTAGGACGAGGCGTTCGCGCGCGCCACCGCCTCGTCCACGTCGGCCACCGCGTTGATCGCCACGGTCGGCCCGAAGGTCTCCTCCCTCATCGCGGCCGAGTCCTCCGGCACGTCGGCCAGGACGACCGGGGACACGTACCTCCCGGACACCGACGCGGACCCGCCCAGCAGGGCACGCGCACCGGCCGCCAGCGCCTCGTCCACGTGCCGCCGCACCACGGCCGCCTGCCCCGGCATCGTCATCGGACCGTACACCGCGTCCGCGTCCGGGCCCACCGGCAGCGCACCGGCCCGCTCCACCACCTTGCGGCAGAGCGCGGCGTGCACCTCCCGCACGGCGTAGACGCGTTCGACGCCCGCGCAGGTCTGCCCGGCGTTGCTCATCGCGCCCCACACGACGGCGTCCGCGGCGGCGTCGAGGTCGGCGTCGGCGGTGACGACGACCGCGTCCTTGCCGCCGCACTCGGCGAGGAACGGCGTCAGCGACTCGGCGCACACCGCCATCACCTTGCGCGCGGTCCCCGGTGAGCCGGTGAACGCCAGCTTGTCGACACCGGACCGGGCCAGCGCCTCGCCCGTCGCGGCCGCCCCGGTGACGGTGCCGAGCAGACCGGCGTACCCGGGCACCGCCGCGTCGAAGAGCTCGGCCAGCAGCACGCCCGTGCCGGGGGTGTGCTCGGACGGTTTGAACACCACGGCGTTGCCGGCCGCCAAGGCGTAGCCGATCGACCCCATCGGGGTGTAGAGGGGGTAGTTCCACGGTCCGATCACGCCGATCACGCCGAGCGGCCGGTGGACCAGTGTGGCGCGCTGGTTGGCGGCCAGCAGCCCGGAGCGCACGCCGCGCCGCCGCAGCACGCGCCCGGCGTTGCGCGCCGCCCACGACAGGTGTTCGAGGGTGAGGACCACCTCCAGCTCCGCGTCACCGCGCGGCTTGCCGGTCTCGGCGGCGATGGTGTCCGCGACGCCGTCCAGCGCGGACGCGAGCCGTTGTTTGAAACGGAGCAGGTGGTCGCGGCGCCGGGACGCGGGCTCGGCCGCCCAGCGGTCCCCGGCCGTCCGGGCCCGCCGCACGGCGCCGGCGACCTCCTCCGGCCCGGCGACCGGGTGGTCGGCGAGCGCCTTGCCCGTCGCCGGGCTGTGGACGGTGAAGGTCGCGGGGTGAGGCGTGGTGTCCCGGGCCGTCTCGGTCATCGCTGCTCCTGAGGTGTGTTCCGGTCCGCCGGGCGGCCGGGCGACGTCACGGCCGCCGAGGGCTCGTCCGCCGAGGGCTCGTCCGCCGACCGCCGGGAGGCGGGCTGCTTAGGGGTGGGCTGGTGGGGGGTGACCCGCGCCTCGCCGTCGTGCACGGCGACGACCGACGGACGCGGCTGCTGGTCGGTCGGCCGAGAGGGGATCGACTGCTGGTCGGTCGGCCGAGAGGGGATCGACTGCTGGTCGGTCGGCTGCGGGGGGATCGACTGCTGGTCCGTCGGTTGTGGGGAGGCCGGCCGTTGGTCGGTCGGCCGCCGGGAGGCTGACCGCTGGTCGGTCGGTCGCGGGGAGGCCGGCCGCTGCTCCGTCGGTTGCCGGTCGGCCGGCGTTCCGTGTGCCGGCGGCTGGTCCACCGGCGGCTGGGGAGCCGGGGCCGTTCCCGCCGGGTGCTCGTCCCGGAGCGGCTTCAGCGGCCTGGTGTGGGCCCAGTGCGGGCCCAGGTCGTCCAGGGTCCATCCGAAGGGGTAGCTACGGGGCTGCTGCCGGTACGGCCACCAGTTCGGCCGGGGCGGCAGGCGGCGCACCACGGCCGCCCGGACGCGCAGGGCGCGGTGGGCGGCGCCGCGGACCGGCCGCGGCTGCGCGGGCAGGCCCAGCGCGGTGAGCAGCGGTTCGTCGAGGAGGGCGAGCGAGGCGCGCGCCGCCAGCGGCCGCAGCAGCCTCGGATACCACTGGGTGACGACCCGCAGCGTGGCCGCGGCGACCCGCCGGTTGGCCGGGTCGTACGCGAACATCTCCCGCTCGTAGCTGTCGTGCAGGTGCGCGAACCCCGCGTAGTCGGCGGGCAGGTCGCCGATGCCCATCATGCCGCCCATGCGCCGCCCCACGAGCGCGATGCTCTCGGTCTCCTGTTCGCACAGGGGCCGCCAGCCGTACCGGTCGATCCACCGTTTGGGGCCGACCACGGTCGTGGCCAGGACGTACAGGTAGTCCTCGTTGGGTATGCGGTAGCGGCCGTGGATGCGGTTGAGGTGGCGGGCGGCGGCCCGGGCGCGCTCGGAGTCCATGCCGTCCACGACCATCTCGTGGGCGATCAGCACGGTGTCGTCGTACCGCTTCTGTCCGGCGCGCTCGAACTCCTGGGTGCGGTCCAGGAGCTGGGAGATGCGCGGAACGCCGTAGTCCCGCAGGAAGGCGATCGAGAGGCCCTGGAGGTAGTCCCAGGGGAACTCGTACCGGGTGACCCAGTGGAAGATCTCCTCGTAGTCCTGCCGCGGGTCCATCTGCTGGATGCGGTGGAGCCGGCTGTAGCGGCCCATGGGCGGTCTCTCCTAACGGTGCCTGCTGCGTATGGACAGGTCGGCGAAGTTGACCGTCTCGGCGTCGACCAGGACCTGGCCGGCCTCCACCGCGGTCACCGACAGCTTCGGCAGCTGTACGGCGATGGGAAGGTTCGCCGGGACGATGTCGGCCCCGACGCAGATGCGCGGGGTGCCGACCCCGAGGACGGGGATGGTGATCGAGCCGGTGAGCTGGGTGACGTAGATGTCGACCTGCGGGATGTCGAGGTCGACGTCGATCGTCTGGACCTGGCCCGCGCTCTCCAGCCGGAAGGCGTAGTCGTCCGCGACCAGCCGGTCGGCGTGCACCCACAGCACCTTCAGCTGCCGGCCGTCGGCGGTGGGCAGGTAGGTGGCGCCGTGGATGATGGCGCCGTAGGCGGTCAGGGTGTCGGCGCCGACCTCGGGGTAGAGCGGGCTGACCGGGTAGGTGGCCCGCGGGCGGCCGGGCTGGTCGCCGATGACGATCGGCGGGCGCAGCGCGGTCAGGTCGTCCGGGTCGTCGGCGGTCTCGCCGGGTGTCGCCTCCTCCGGCTCCTGGTCGGGGTTGGGGAGTCCGCCGGTGTCGATGCCGGTGAGGCACGGGAGCGTCACCTGGGCGGCGCCGGCCTTCTCCTCCTCTTCCTCTTCCTCATCCTCCTCCGTCGCCCTGCCGTCGTCCTCGTCCGGGGAGGGTGTGGCCGAGGGGGAGGAGGAGCCGGAGGCGGTGGGGGTGGGCGCGGCCGAGCCGGTGGCGCCGGAGGCCTGGCCGCCGGTCGCCGACACGGTCGGGGCGGGGGTGGGGGAGGGCGACCCGGCGGACTCCCACGGCCAGGTCAGGGTGGGCCAGGGCAGGGGGAACACGTCCGTGCCCGGTGCCGCGGCGGCGGTGCCGGCGGCCGGGAGTCCGGCCGCCGCCACCACCGCGCTCACCACGAAGAGGACCGCGCCCCGCACGGGCCTCCGGCGGCTGCCGGAGCGGGCGCGGTCCTCACGGGCTTTTGGGGCGGCGCCCTCCCCCCGCGCGTCCGCCCCGCCGGTCATGGCGTCGGCGGGCACCGCCGCGGCCGCGGCGTCCCGCTCGGCGCCCGACGCCCCGGACCGGGGATCCGGGCCGTCGCCGTCCGCCGCCCGCTCGGGGTCGGGCATCCAGCCGAACGCCATCGAGGAGCCGATCAGTCCGGCCAGCATGCCGATGCCGAAGCCGCCCAGGTTCGTGGTCGCCATCGACGTCAGCGAGGCGATCGCGGTGACGACGGAGACGAACATCCGCTGGTCAGGCTTGAAGAGGAAGAACAGGCCGCCCGCGATCAGGACCAGGCTGATGCCGACGGCCGACATGGCACCCACCCCGATCTTGATCATCAGGGGGAGCGGGGCCATCGGGATGGCGACCATCTCCACGCCGCCCGCGATGACCCACACCGCCGCCCAGAACGGACGCCTTCGGCGCCAGCCGCGCAGGGAGCGGCGCAGCCGGGGCGCGGGCAGGATCCGGTCCAACCAGTCGCCGGTCTCACGGGCCAGTTCCGACAGGAAGCCGAAGACGAAGCTGAACATGACCGAGTCCGTCCGTCGTCGCCGTCAGAAGCACTGCTTGCCGGAACGGCTGAACTCGATCTCCAGCTTCTCCAGCGTCAACGTGCCCCCGTTCGCGGAGTACGCGGTGCTCCGCACGTCATGGGCGACGGCGGTGCTCGCCTGGACGCCGAACGTGCCCTCGGGGCCGGTCACGCCGGGCGCGCCGGTCAGGGTGGAGGCGTCCCGGCCGGCCTGGACGCCGGTGACCTTGCCGCCGCCGCCGGTGAGGGCGTCCGCGTTCACCACGAGGTCGCTTCCCTCGAGCGGCTTGTCCGCCCCCGAGTGCACCAGCATGGTGACGTCCCCGACCAGCGGCAGATTCTGCTTGAGCGAGACGCACACGTCGGAGACCGTGCCGCCCTTCACGGCGGCCAGCAGGACCGGCTTGGCGTCGCTCGCCGAGCTGCCGATGGAGGAGGGGAACGAGGACACGCCCTCCGCGGTGACCTCGGACGCCGACACCTTGAACGCGGCGCCGGAGACCGCGAAGGAGGCGGCGAGCGCGCCCTGGGCGAGGGCGATGCCGAGAGCCCCGACGGCCAGGGTGCACGGGACGAACATGACGGCGCTGCGCTTCCAGTGCGTACGACCCGCACCCGGGGTATTCGTCCGGTTATAGGCGTATCTGTCACTCATGGGGAGTCCCTTCCGCAGGACCGGAGCGATGGCGGCGAGCTCTCGGGGGCCATCGGTGAGTCGAAGATACAAAAACTATTGACTTGTTTCACCGGGCGCGTCAATACTCCGGACACAACGGAGAAACGGAGGCGTCATGACCGCTCTGCCGCACATGTCCGCCGACCCAGAACCCGCACCCGACAAGGGAGTTGGCCCCTCGTCGGAGGTGAGGGCGCCGCGCCGGGGCGGAATGGCCTGGCGCCACTTCGGTGACGCCCGCTCCACCCTCATGGCGCCCCAGTTGCTGCTGCTCCAGGTCGCGCATCCCGTCGTCGGCGCCGGGGTCGCGGACCACAGCAACTTCCGCGCCGAACCCTGGCCCCGGCTGATCCGCACCCTGCTCTCGCTGAGCACCGTCATCTACGGAGGGCAGGCCGCCGCCACCGCCGAGGCGCGCCGCCTGATCCACGTCCACGCCGGGATGAAGGGCACCGACTCCGCCGGCCGCCGCTACCACGCCCTCAACCCGGAGGCCTACCACTGGGTGCACGCGACCCTCGTCAAGGGGCCGGTCGACGCGCAGCGCCTGTTCGGCAAGGGCATGGCGGAGCAGGACCTAGAGGAGTACTACCGCGAGATGCGGGACGTGGGACGGGTCTGGGGCCTCAAGGACCACCACCTGCCCCCGGACTGGGCGGCCTTCAGCGCCTACTACGACGACATGGTCGACAACCGGCTGGAGCACAACCAGTCCGTGCAGGACGTCCTCGACGAGCTCGCCCACCCCGCCAAGCCGTTCTCCTGGCTCCCGAACCCGCTCTGGCGGCCCTTCGCCCGGATCGCCGCCCACTACGCCCTGCTGGTCACCGTCGGCGGCCTGCCGCCCCGGCTGCGCGACCGGCTCCACCTCACCTGGAGCCGGCGGCAGGAGCGCGCCCTGCGGCGCTTCGCGCTGCTGGTACGGCTGCTGATGCTGCTCGTCCCGCCCCCGCTCCGCATCACGGGAACCCTCGCCATCGCCTACTGGGCCACCCACCGGCCGGGCACCGAGCCCGCCGCGCGGCGCCCGCTGGGGGCGTGGTGACGTGAAGGCCACCACCGAGCCCACCCCGCTCGCACCGGACACCATCCTCTGGGACATCGCCGGAGATGTGCGTCTCCTGCTCTCGCTGCCCGCCGCGCTCGTCCTCCAGGTCGCCCACCCCGCGGTCGGCGCCGGCGTCGACGACCACTCGGTGTTCCGCACCGACCCCTGGGGGCGGGCCGAACGCTCCCTGGAGTCACTCCAGTTGTGGGTGTACGGCGGCGAGCGGGCGATCGAGGAAGGGCGCCGGCTGCGCCGTCTGCACAAGACCATCAGCGGCACCGACAGCCGGGGCCGCTCCTACCACGCGCTCACCCCCGCCTACTACGCCTGGGTGCACGCCACCGCCTACCCCGTGTTCCTGCGGGCGGCGCGCTACCTCTCCCGCCCGCTCGCCCCCGACGACGAACGCCGCCTCTACGACGAGCTGCTCCAGCTCGGCGGCATCCTCGGCATCCACCCCCGGGACATGCCGAAGACGCCCGAGGAGTTCTGGCCCTACTTCGACGCGATGGTCGACCGGGAGCTGGAGCGGACGGCCGTGGTGGACGAACTGCTCGACCCGCGCCGCCCCGTGCCACCGCCCCCGGGAGCCGGTGCGCTGCTGCGCCGCGTCTGGCCGGTCCTGCGGCGCCCGCTCGCCCGCCTGCACGTCTTCGTCACCGCCGGCCTCCTCCCGCCCTCCTCCCGCGACCGCCTCGGCGTGACCTGGACATCACGGGACGAACGCCGGCTGAAACGCCTCGGTGCCGTCGTCCGCACCGTCGTTCCGCTGCTGCCGGAACGACTGCGCTACCTGCCCACCGCCCGGGCCGCACGGGCGAGGGCCGCCGCGACGGCACACGCTGCCGCCGTCCGCGGCGAACCGGCTCCCGGCCTGCGATGACGCGGCCGCGACCGGGGCGGCGATCCAGCGGCGACCGTGGCCGCCGGATCGTCGCCGGATCGTCGCCGGCCCGCCGCCGGATCGTCGCCGGGCCGCCGTCGGATCGCCGCCAGGCCGCCGCCCCACCGCCGCCGAACCGCCCCCACCCCGCCCCCGCCGCGCACCGTCGTCCGGCGCCCCGCCGTCCCGTCCCGTTTGACGGGCCGTTTCGTGATCGATTACGTTCCGGCACGTCGGGCCGGGCCGGCCCGGCGCTGGTGGCATGTTCAGCCGGTGGCACGACCCCGGGCCGGCAAGGCCTGAGGGGTCGTGGGTGCGGACCGAGTCGCCAGGAGAGCCCCGCGCGTCCGAGGCGGGTACGTGCCCCCCTGCGTCTGGAGCCCGTTTGTCCCTGCACCTGACGCGCGTCCGTCCGCGCCGGTCCGTAACGGCGCTGGTGGCGGCCGCCGCCGTCTCGCTCCTGGTCGCCTCCTGCTCCGCCTCCGAGGACTCCCAGGACCCCGAGGAGAAGCCGGCCGCGGCGGAGGTGACGCCTCCCCCCGTCCACGGCGGCTTCGACTACCAGCTCGGCGGCGCCTACCCCCCGCCCGCCGGCACCTCGATCGTCGCCCGTGACCACACGGCGTCCCCCGCACCGGGGACGTACTCCATCTGCTACGTCAACGCCTTCCAGGCCCAGCCGGACGCGGAGGGGGAGTGGGCCGACGACCTGCTGCTGCGCGACGTGGACGGCGAGGTGGTCGTCGACCCGGACTGGGACGAGGCACTCCTGGACATCCGCACCGAGGCCAAGCGCGAGCGGGTGGCCCGCACGGTGAACGCCTGGATCGACACGTGCGCGGCCAAGGGCTTCGACGCCGTTGAGCCGGACAACTACGACACCTACACCCGCGCTCCCGACGGCCTGCTCACCGCCGAGGACGCCAAGGCGTTCCTCGCCCTGCTGGCCGGCCACGCGCACGCCAAGGGGCTGGCCGTCGCGCAGAAGAACACGCCGGACCTGGCCGCCGACCGCGAGGAGGTCGGCCTGGACTTCGCCGTCGCGGAGGAGTGCGGCAGGTACGACGAGTGCGACGCCTACACGGCCGCGTTCGGCCGGCACGTCGTCGACGTCGAGTACGAGAAGCGGGGCATGGAGCGGGCCTGCGCGGGCTGGGGCGAAGAGATCAGCGTCGTCCTGCGGGACCGGGACGTGCTCCCGCGGGGCGACTCCGGGTATGTACGGGAGACCTGCGACAGTCTCTGATCCCGGCCCGCCCCCGGGTGGGGGAGCCGGCTGCGGGGCGCCGTCCATGGTGGCGCGCAGGCGCGCGCCGGCCGTGCGCATGTGCTCGGGCATCGCCCTGTCCGCGGCCTCCGGGTCACGGTCGCGGATGGCCCGCAGGACCGCGTCGTGCTCGCACAGGGTGCCGCTGAGGGTGCCCTCGACGTCGCTGACGCGCTCCACCCCGTGGGATCCGGCGACACCAAATCGGATGGGGAGTGGCCCCGTACCGCCGGAACGGCCTGACGCCCCCGCGCGACGGCGAAACCGGGTGGAACCGCGGAGCCGGCGCCGCCTACCGTCGGCCCCATGGTTGACGCATGCTTCGGGCGATCACGGCTCGCCGCGCTCTACGACCCTCTCGACCCCGACCGCGGCGATCTCGACGCGTACCTCCGCATGGCGGAGGAGTTCGCGGCGCGCAGCGTGCTGGACATCGGCTGCGGCACGGGGGTGTTCGCGCTCCTCCTGGCCGATCGCGGCATCGAGGTCGTCGGACTCGACCCTGCCGGGGCGTCCCTCGAGGTGGCCCGGGGCAAGCCGGGCAGTGACCGCGTGCGCTGGATCCACGGTGACGCGACCGCGCTCCCGCCGCTGCGGGCCGACCTGGCGACGATGACGGCGAACGTGGCCCAGGCCATCGCGGACCCGGAGATCTGGCGGGAGACCCTGCGGCGGGTCCACGCGTCCCTGCGGCCGGGCGGGCGCCTGGTGTTCGAGACCCGGGACCCGGCCCGGCGCGGCTGGGAGGAGTGGAACCGTGAGGACTCGTACGGCGTGACGGACGTCCCCGGCGTCGGCGTGGTCGAGCGCTGGCACGAGGTGACTGACGTCAGCCTGCCCCTGGTGACCTTCCGGACGACCTACGTCTTCGCCGAGACCGGGGACGTGCTGACGTCGCGGTCGACGTTGCGCTTCCGCGAGCGGCGGGAGGTCGAGGCGGACCTCCTCGCGCACGGCTATGCGATCGACGACGTCCGCGACGCCCCCGACCGCCCGGGCAGGGAGTTCGTCTTCGTCGTACGACGCCCGCGGGAGGGGCACGGGTGAGACCGGGTACGGGGCGGACGGGGCGGTGACGAGCGCACGCCGCCCCGGCGCGACCAGGGGTACGCCGGCCGGACGGGCGGGCTGCCCCCGGCACGTCACACCTGTCCGCGTGCGGAAGCCGGTCCGTGTGCGGACGGTGCCCCACGTCGACGCCGGAGACCGTCCGGACGCGGGCGCGCGACCGCTCCCGCGTCGTGCGGCCCGGCCTCCCGGAGCCGCGGTGGCGGCGTCCGGAGGCCGGGCCCCCTCCTTGCGTCAGGCGATGGCCGCCTGGCGGTGGGGGACGAGCCGTACCGGACCGACGAGGCCGTGATCCTGGCGGGCGGCGCCGCCGAAGACCGCGGGCTGGGCGACCCGGAGCCGGTTGATCAGCGGCGTGGCCACCTCGATCACGATCTCGTTCGCACCGGCCCGCAGCGCCGACCCGAGGTCGACCACGGGATCCAGCCGGTCCGCGGCCGGCAGCCGCGTGCCGTTGACGGTGACCCGGAACGTGTCACTGACCTGACCGAGTTCCAGCGTCGCGCCGTGGGAGCCGTCCCAGCCGGCGGGCAGGGTGACGGTCGTCCGGTAGCGGCCGATGCCCGCGGAGTCGGCCAGTTCGGGGATCTTCGACCACGGCAGCAGGGTGTCGAGGGTCAGGGACCGCGACGTGCGCTCGGTCCGCGTCGCGGAGGAGCCGGGGCCCCAGTCCTCCACCTCCAGCCGCCAGCTCGCCGGGACGACCGGCTCGGGCACCGTGTCGAACGTCGTCGTCACGGTGCGTCCCGTGGACAGGCGCGTGGTGTACCGCCCGGCCGCGGTCGCCCGGACGGACAGGCCACGGGTCGTGAAGCGCACGCTGTCGGCGTCGGTGGCCGTCGCGTACGGGCGGTTGCCGTCCCGGTCCCCGAACAGGCCCGGACGTCCGAGTACGACGATCGTGCTCTGGCCCGGCTGGAGGGTGACGCGGAGGGTGAACTCCTCCCCGTCCCGCGTGTAGTGGCCGGCCCGGGTGACCGCGCCCGACCAGGGGTCGAGCAGATACGGCACCGCGGTGCCGCGCCCGGAGCCGCGGAACGTGCGCCGCACGGTGACGTCGTGGTCGATCGCCGCCACCGCGGGTTTCACGGTCTCCGCGTGCTTGCCGTTGCAGAAGTAGTAGAAGTCGGCGTCGTCGGTGACGCGATGGGCGTTCAGGAGCGTCGAGGACGCGGAGTGCCGCACGTCCGGTGTGACGCCCAGCCGGGCCAGGGCGTCACCGACCGCGGTCTTGTCCGTGATCCGCACGACGTTCGGCAGGCCGAGCAGCCGGGTGAGGACCTCGGTCAGGCTGGCCGTCTCGCCCTCCGCGGGCACTCCCGGGGTGAGCGGCTGGTCGAAGGCGCCGAGCAGGACCACCGGAAGCCCGTCCCGGGCCAGCGCCAGGACGGCCTTCGCGTCGGCGAGTGCGAGCGTGGGGGTGGAGGAGTAGAAGAAGTCTCCCTCCACGAACAGGGCCTTGTAGGCGGGGCCGTCGGGCGCGAGGCGGCCGTCGTCGACGGTCGCGGCGGGCAGGGCGAGGACGGGCCCGCTGAGGAACTGGTGCGTCCAGCCGAGCGGTACACCGGTCGAGGTGAACCAGGAGGCGCCGATGCCGGTGGCGGTGTAGCCCGTCTGGCGGAACACGGCGACGTCCGCGCGGGCCTTCCCGGCCTGGAGCACCCGGTGGACCCGGGAGAGGTAGCCGGAGACGTCCTCGACGTGCTCCCAGGTGGGCTGCCGGGGACCCCACGACTCGCCGTAGCCGGGGGCGCCGTTGTACGGGCTGAAGGCGGCGAAGCCCGGCCAGCTCACGTTCGGCGCGGTGGCGTAGGAGAAGCCGTGCAGCACGGTCTGGTTGACGCCGGCCGCGTAGGCGCCGCCCATGGTGCGCAGGAAGCGGTCCCAGGTGGTGCTGTAGGCGGAGCCGTTGTAGGCGCCCGCCTCGCAGGACAGCACCGTGTGCCCGGCCATGTCCCGGCCGCCCGCCAGGCAGCGGTAGTCGTCGAGGTTCTTGAAGCCGAGCGACTCGCCCTCGGCGATGTCCAGCAGGGCGGCGGAGGCGATCGCGTCGGTCTGCAGGCCGTACGGCTGCGAACGCAGCTCCATGTGCAGCGAGTGCGCCCAGTCCCGCAGGGCGCCCAGGTGATGACGGTTGAACAGCTCGGAGACGGCCTCCCAGAAGTCGTGCCGGATCTGCCGGGTGAGCTGGGCCTCGAAGGCGAACACCTGGTTGCTGTTGTCGAGGACCAGGGCGGGCAGGTACGGCAGGAGGGGACGGCCGGTGTGCTTCTCGAAGGCCTCGGGGAGCCGCGAGGTCCAGACGAGACCGTCCGTCTCCAGCTCCACCGAGTCCTCGAAGAACGCGCCGCCCGCGGCCGTCAGCAACTGCCGGAGCGTGGACGTCAGGATCCGGTCGTCCCAGAAGCCGGTCACCGCGGCGGTGCCGGCGGCGCTGAAGTGGTCGACGACGTACGCGGCGGGCGAGGAGTGCGGGCCCGACTCGGGCTGCTGGGCGGAGCCGCGCTGCCAGTAGGAGATCAGGACCCAGTCGCCGTCGTCCGGTGCCGTCCAGGCCAGCGCGCCGTCGGCGACCGTGGCGGTCAGGTCGAGCACGCTGGCCAGGTCGAGGCCGGTCTCCTTGCGGGTGGAGTTCGCGGTGTCGACGCGGGCGGCCTGCACCGCGATCAGCGACTGCCGGGTGACGCCGGAGGCCGGGGCGTGGACGGGCGGGGGAACGGGGCCCTGGTAGGTGCTCCCGGCGGTCAACGAGACACGGCCGTAGGCGAGTTCCTGCGCCGCGGCGTCGTCGTCCGGGCCCAGGCCCGGGACGGCGACGGGCCAGGCGGGACCGAGGGTCAGGTCGATGGTGACCCCGCGTCGCGCGGCGCGCCGCAGCGCCGCCTCCACACCCTCCCGCCAGGGCCCGCTGCCCCAGCCGTGGTGCTCGGTGTCCAGCACCGACTTGTCCTTGATGCTGTGGTGCACGGCGGCGATCTCCATGCCGCCGAAGCCCGCGTCGGCGATCTGGTCGATCTCGCGGGCGATCTCGTCCGGGTCGACCAGGCCGTCGGGCCACCACCAGCGGAACCTGGGGCGCACGGAGGCCGGGGGCCTGGCGAACCAGTCGGCTCCCGGGGCCTGACCGGTCGCGCCGGTCGCGGGAACCGCCTGCGCGGGGGAGGCGGCCCCGAAGGTGAGCGCGGCTCCGGCGGTGAGTCCTGCGGTCACGGTGAGGACCGAGCGGCGCGTCATCCCGCGGCGCTGGGGGACGGGTTCGTGCATGTGCGCATCCCTAGGTGAAGGGTGAGAGGTGGGCGTCACCGGGATTGAATCGATTCAATCCACGGTAAACGCGGGAACGCTAAGCCTGTGGATCGACCGGGGTCAAGATGTGTGCGGCATGTGTGTCCACGGTGTGTGAGGGCGGGTCGCCGCGGGGCGGGGCGAGTTGCCCCGGTATCGGAGCGCGGCGTCCGCCGTACGTGTCCCACCCGAACGTGCCTCGTCCGCCAGTGCCGGGGCGCGCGGACACCTGCGGGCGCGTCAGAACGACCCCCCGCAACCACCCGCGGCCGAATTCACTTGGAATTAACCCCTGGTACTAAGGCTGTTCAGAGAGGTCTATCACCACTCTCTCATCTCTTACGGGTTCCTTACGGGGGGAGGCCGACACCCCCAACCGAAAGGCACCCATGACTGGCTGGCTGAAAGGCCGCCGCCGTCACCGCCCTGACGACGGCGGCACGGCGGCGCCCACGGCGACCGCGGGATCCGCGGACCCGACCCCCCACGACGAGCCCCTGCGCGTCGCCAGCAGACTCCACGCGTTCAACCGCTACGAGCTGAAGTACCTCGTCCCGGTCGAAGAGGCCGCCCGGATCCGTGACGAGCTCGGTGAGCGGATGGACCGGGACCTGCACAGCCCCGTGGGCGGCTACGGCGTCTGGAGCCTCTACTACGACACGCCCCAGCTGCGCTTCTACTGGGAGAAGATCGAGGGCCTCAAGTTCCGCCGCAAGCTGCGCATCAGGCACTACGGCGACCTCGACGGCGTCACCGACGACTCCCCGGTCTGCGTGGAGATCAAGCAGCGGGTCAACCGGGTGACCCAGAAGCGCCGGATCACGCTGCCGTACGCCGTCGCCCGCCGGCTGTGCGACGGGCGGGAGGAGATCGAGCACTCCGCCAAGGAGAAGGCGTTCGTCCACGAGGTCCTCGAACTCGTCGTCCGGCTGAACCTCCAGCCCACCGCGATCACCGGCTACCAGCGCGAGGCGCTCGTCGGCCGCGACCAGGACACCGGACTGCGCGTCACCTTCGACCGGCGTATCCGCGGCCGTGACCGCGACTTCCACTTCGGTGTGGAGCGCCCGGAGAACCGGTTCATCCTCCCGCCCCACATGTCGGTGATGGAGATCAAGGTCAACGAGCGCGCCCCCTACTGGATCACCGACCTGGCGGCCAGGCGCAACCTCAACCTGATCCGGGTCTCCAAGTACGTCCAGAGCATCGAGTCGTTCGGCCTCGCGCCCCGGTCCGTCTTCCACGTCCGGGAGGAGGATCTGCCGCCGGCGCCCCCCGAGGCCGCCGCCCGGTCGGTCCCGGTGTTCACCGCACCCGTCGTGTCCCCCCGTTCCCCCCTGTCCCCCGTACACCCCACGACCCCCACCACGGAGGTACTGCACCCGTGAACCTCAACCTCCAGGACCTGAGCGGCACGTTCAGCGTCACCGACATCGTGCTGGCCATGGCCCTGTCCTTCGTGCTCTCCACGATGATCGGGTACGTCTACCGCGCCACGCACAAGAACGTCAGCTACAGCCAGTCCTACGTCCAGACCCTCGTCATCGTCGGCATGATCGTCGCCCTGATCATGCTCGTCGTCGGCTCCAACCTGGCCCGCGCGTTCTCCCTGGTCGGCGCCTTGTCGGTGGTCCGCTTCCGCAACGCCGTCAAGGAGACGCGGGACGTCGGCTTCATCTTCCTCGTGATGGCCATCGGCATGGCCTGCGGCGCCCGCTTCTACACCCTCGCCGCCGTCGGCGGTGTCGTCATCGCCCTGATCATCCTGGCGATGAGCAAGTTCAACTGGTTCGCCCTCAACGTCCAGCGCCAGGTGGTCAAGGTCCAGCTCCCGGCCGGCGAGGACCACACCCACGCCATCCAGGACGTCCTGCTGCGCTACACCGACGAGTTCGAGCTGGTGAGCACGGAGTCGATCCGCGGCGGGACGCTGACCGAGGCGTTCTACACGGTGCGCATCAAGAAGGGCCACGAGCCCGGTGAACTGGTCGCGGCCCTCCAGGAGCGGACCATGGGCCAGCGGGTGACCGTCCTCACCGGTTACGACCAGACGGACCTCTGATGGCGACGCCCCGCAGGCGGCTGGTGCACCGCATCCCGCTGCGGCTGCGGCACCACTGGAAGCCGAGCGCGCTCCTGGCCGCGGGCATGGTCGTGCTGCTGGTCTTCTTCGGGGACGCCCGTGTCTCCCCGTTCGTCACCAGCGCCTCCCGCGCGGACGCCGACGGGATCACGGAGAACGTCACCGGGCCGGTCGGCCTGTTCGACGACTCACGCACCCACACCATCAGCCTCACGTACGACGAGACCGACTTCGCCGACATGATGGCGAAGTACCAGGACGAGGGCGAGAAGGAGTACATCGAGGCGGACCTCACCATCGACGGCGTGTACCTCAACGACGTCGGGATCCGCCTCAAGGGCAACTCCACGCTCCAGAGCCTGCGCCAGACCACTCAGAGCGGCGGACAGGGCCCCGGCGGAGGCATGCAGGGCGGTATGCAGGGTGGCACGCAGGGTGGCATGCAGGGCGGCGCGCCGACGGCGGACGGTCAGCAACAGGACACCGGCCAGGACCAGCAGGCCACCGGCGAGGACCAGCAGGCCACCGACGAGGACCAGCAGAGCACCGGCGAGGACCAGCAGAGCACGGGTGAGGACCAGCAGGACACCCGGCAAGGCGGGCAGGAGGCCGGGCAGGGGCAGCAGCAGGGCCGGGCAGGAGGGGGCGGCATGGCGCAGTACGACCTGTCCGCCGACCGGCCCGAGGAACTGCCCTGGCTCATCAGCGTCGACGAGTACGTCGAGGGGCGCGCGTACCAGGGCCACCGGGAGCTGTCCCTGCGGCCCGGCGTCGACGACGCCCTGCCGCTGAACGAGGCCCTGTCGCTGTCCCTGATGGAGAAGTCCGGGCAGACGGCGGAGAACTACGCCTTCACCGCCCTGACGGTCAACAACCGGCCGACCGCGACGCGGCTCATGGTCGAGAACCCGAGCAAGGACTACGTCGACACGGAGATCCCCGCCACCGGCGTCGCCTACAAGGCGCGCGCGGGCGGCAGCTTCGACTACGTGGGCGACGACCCCACCGACTACGAGACGTCCTTCAAGCAGCTCAACCTCAAGGGCAGCCAGGACCTCTCACCGGTGATGCGCCTGCTGAAGTGGGTGAACCAGGCCTCGGACGAGGAGTTCGCCGAGGAGCTCGACCAGTACGTCGACGTCGACTCCTTCGCCGAGTACGTGGCCACGCAGAACCTGATCCTGAACTCCGACGACATGGCCGGACCGGGCAGCAACTACGTGCTCTGGTACGACCTCGACACGAAGAAGTTCTCGGTGCTCGGCTGGGACTTCAACCTCACCTTCAGCGGGACGGCCACCACCGGACCCGACGACGACACCAGCATGGGAGGCGGCGGAGGCGGCATGATGCCGGGAGGCGCCGCCGCCACGGAGACCGGTGGAGAGACCGGTGGAGAGACCGGCGGACAGATCGGCGGACAGGCGGCCGGAGGTACGGGCGGGGACACGCCCGCCACCGGCACCGCGCCGTCGGGCATGCCGTCCGGTATGCCGTCGGGCATGCCCGGCGGTACGGGACCGCAGGCGGGGAACGGCCAGGGCGGCGCGCCCACGGGCCAGGACGGCGCCGGCGCGGGCCCGGGCGGGGCAGGCGGGGGAGGTGGCGGCATGGGCGGCAACATCCTGAAGGAGCGCTTCCTGGAGACCGACGCCTTCGACAGCGTCTACCACGCCGCCTACCGTGAGCTGTACCAGCGGTTCTACGCCTCGGGCTACGCGCTGGACGCCCTCGACTCGCTCGCCGCGTGGGCGAAGAAGTCGGGTGCCGACGCCACCGGGGTCTCCACCACGGCGAAGTCACTGCGCTCCACGGTCACCACCCGGACCAGCAGCCTCGCCGAGAACGAGGTGATCACCGGCTGAGCTGACCCCGGCTCCCGCACCACCACGCATCGGCGTCCGGACCTCGCCAGAGGCCCGGGCGCCGATGCCGCATGCCCGGCGCGGGTCCACCGAAAGCCAGCCGCGCACCCCGTGAACTCCCCGTCCGCGGGACGAACTCGCCCACGGGGCAACGGACATGCTCATCGCACAGCGCGGGCACAGAACGTCCGGTCACGTGCGGATGTGCCACCCGTTCCGTGCGGGCCGGGCTGCCCCGAAGTCCGCTCCCGGAAACACGGTTCGAGAACGGGCTGGTCAACTCCTGTGGGATTGATCGCAGTCTCTCGTATAGTGACGCCCAGTTGATCGCTGCCTACAGAATTCTGCTCGCATTTTTCCCCAGGACGACACAAAAGGGCCGCCTCCCGAAGCGGCCGCCCAAGGACCCGAGTGATGACCGCGCCCGCCTCTTCCGGCGACCGATCCAGCATCCGAACCCTTCTTCCCCCTGCCCTGCTCACCGCCGCCCTGTCGGCCCTCGCCGTCTGGTGGGCCGTCGCGACCGCACCCGCCGCCGCGCAGGGCCTGGTCGGAGCGTGCGGTGCCGCCGCCGCGGTCCTGCTGTGCGTGGCCGTCACGGTCGCCGCGCAGGCGCGGCGCGCGGCACGAACCGCCCGCGCCGCGCTGCGCACGGCGACCGCCGACGCCGAGCGGGCCAACCAGGCACGTGACCTCCAGGCCGCGCAGTGGCGTCAGGAACACCAGCGGTACACCGACGCCGCCGCCCACGAGCGAGCCCGCCTCGCCGAGGAGTTCACCCGTGAACGGGCGCGCACCGCCCAGGAGGGTGAGGCCGAGCGCGCACGGCTCGCCGCGGAGGTCCGCGGGCTCACCGAGCGGCTCGACCGCGCCGTCGCCGAACGGGATCTCGCGCTCTCCGCCACCGCCAACGCGGCGGGCCGCATGCAGGCGCTGGCCACCGGAACCCTCGCCGACCTGCGGGCCATGGAGGAACGGCACAGCGACGAGGACGTGCTCGCCGACCTCCTCCACCTGGACCACCGCACGGCCCAGGCCGGCCGTCTCGCCGACTCCATAGCCGTGCTCACCGGCGCGCGCTCGGGACGCCGGTGGGCACGCCCCATCTCCATGGAATCCATCCTGCGCGGCGCGATGGGCCGGATCAGCGGCTACCAGCGCATCCGTCTGCACTCGGTCAGCGACGCCGCCGTGGCCGGCCACGCGGCCGAGGGCGTCATGCACGCCCTCGCGGAAGTGCTCGACAACGCCGCCAACTTCTCGCCGCCCAACGCCGAGGTGCACGTCTACGTCGAGGAGGTGCCGGCCGGCGTCATCGTCTCCGTGGAGGACAGCGGGCTCGTCATGAGCGACGTGCAGCTGCGCCGCGCCGAGCAGGCCGTGTCCGGCGAGGTGACCGAACTCAAGGGCCTCAACGGCACCCGCCTCGGCCTCGCGGTCGTCGGGCGCCTGTCGCGCAAGTACGGGATGAAGGTGTCGTTCCGGCCGTCCGCGCGGGGCGGCACCGGCGTCCTCCTGCTGGTCCCCCAGGACATCCTCACCGCGGCCCCCGTCGAGGCCCGGCCGCCCGCCGCCGAACCGCCTCGCCACACCGCCCCGGCCGACACCCCGCAGCCGGACCGCACCGCCCCCGCCGAGCCCGTCGCCGCCGAGGCGTCCGAGGAGACGGACACCACCGGCCCGCGGGACACCACCGGCCGGCAGGACGCCACCGGCCCGCAGGAGGGCGCGGGGCTGCCCAAGCGCCGCCGCGGACGCACCCTGGCCGCCGCCGAGAACGCGCGGGCCGCCGCCCAGAGCGCCGAACGCCGCCAGGACAGCCCCGAGGACATCCGGACCCGCGCCGCCCGCTTCGGCAGCTTCCGCCGGGCGGTCCGCGCCTCCGACGCGGGGGAGAGCACCGGCGGGCACCCGCTGCCGCCGGGCCTCGACGACCCGCACTCCTCCCCGTCGGCCGCGCACTCCCCGGACGCCCCGTTCCCCCGCGCCACGACGGCCCCCGACACCCCCACCCCCTCGCACCCGGAAGGCGACACCACCTCATGACCGGCACGACCACCGCCGACGAGAAGCTCACCTGGCTCATCGAAGGACTCCTGGAGCGCACCCCCGGCGCACGGCACGCCCTCGTGCTCTCCCGCGACGGCCTGAAACTGTGCCGCACCCCGGAGCTGACGGTCGACCAGGCCGACCAGCTGGCCGCCATCGCCGCCGGCATCCAGTCGCTGTCGCACGGGGCCTCGATCGAGTTCGGCGACGGCAGCGGAGGCGTGCGCTCGTCGATGACCGAGTTCTACGGCGGGACCCTGTTCATCGTGGAGGCCGGCCAGGGCGCCCACCTCGCCGTCGTCACCAGCGAGGAGGCCGACCCCGGACTGGTCGGACACAACATGAGCGAGCTGGTGGAACAACTCGGCGAGCACCTCACGGCCCAGCCCCGATCCGCATGAAGCGCCCCGGCAGGGACGACGCCCCGGACCGGCTGTACACCCTCACCGGGGGACGCAGCCGCTCCGGGCCCGACAGCCCCTTCGACCTGGTGACGCTGGTGGTGGCCGAGTGCGATCCCACGCCGGGCATGCAGTCGGAGCACGCGGCGATCCTCACCATGGCGCAGGCCCCCACCGCCGTGGTCGAGGTCGCCGCCGAACTGGGGCTCCCCGTGAGCATCACGAAGATCCTGCTGTCCGACCTCCTCGCCTCGGGCCGGGTCAGCGCCCGCCACCCGCAGACCTCAGCCCTTCCCGACCTCGACATCCTGGAGCAGGTGCTCGTTGGCCTCCGCAATCTCTGACGCGCGCACCCCCCTGGGTGCCTCCGCCGACAACGGTCTGAAGATCGTGGTCGTGGGCGGTTTCGGCGTCGGAAAGACGACCATGGTCCGCTCCGTCAGCGAGATCCGTCCCCTCAACACGGAGGAGACGATGACGCAGGCCGGAGAGGCCGTCGACGACATCAGCCGGGTGCGCGGGAAGACCGCGACCACGGTGGCCTTCGACTTCGGCCGGATCACCCTCGACGCGCGCAACGTGCTGTACCTGTTCGGCGCCCCCGGCCAGGAGCGCTTCTGGTTCCTGTGGGACCGGCTGTTCTCCGGCACCCTCGGCGCGGTCGTCCTGGTCGACACCCGCCGCATCGACGACTCCTGGTACGCGATCGACCGGCTGGAGAAGCACGGCACGCCCTTCATCGTGGCCTGCAACGACTTCGGCGGCCCCAGCCACGCCCACCAGGACGTCCGTGAGGCCCTCGACCTGGATCCGGACGTGCCGCTGGTCGACTGCGACGCCCGCTCCCGGGAGTCGAGCAAGCAGGTCCTCATCACCCTCGTCCAGCACATCAAGAACCGGTACACCGGGCAGACGGCCCGAGCCGCCGCGTCACCACGGGAGTTCGCGTGACCACCGACGCCGTTCCACTGGGCGGCCCCCGCTTCCAGACCGACCCCGCCCAGCTGTACCGGGAGATGCGCCGCGACCACGGTGCCGTCACCCCGGTCCTGCTGGACGGGGGCGTCCCGGCCTGGCTCGTGCTCGGCTACCGCGAGCTGCACCAGGTGACCGGCGACCCGGTCCTCTTCAGCCGCGACTCCGAGCTGTGGAACCAGTGGGACGTCATCCCCGGCGACTGGCCCCTGCTGCCGATGATCGGCCGCAAGCAGCCGTCGATCCTCTACACGGTCGGCGAACGGCACCGCGAACGCGCCGCGATGATCAGCAACGCCCTGGAGGAGAGCGACCCGTCCGAACTGCGGCGTCACGCGGAGAGGTTCGCCGACGAGCTGATCGACGCGGTCTGCGCCGGGGGAGAGGCCGACCTGATCGGCCAGTACGCCATGCTGCTGCCCGTGCGGGTGCTGGCGCGGCTGTTCGGCTTCTCCGACGAGGAGGGACCGGGCCTGGTCACCGCCCTCAACGACATGATCGACGGCCGGGAACGCGCCCTCGCCGGCCAGCGCCACCTGGCCGTCTCCATGGCGGAGCTGGTCGCCTCCCGCCGGGCCGCGCCCGCCGACGACGTCGTCTCCCGCATGCTGGCCGACCCGAGCGGCTTCACCGACGAGGAGGTCATGCAGGACCTCATGGTGATGCTGGCGGCCGGCCACCAGCCCACCGCCGACTGGATCGGCAACTCCCTGCGCCTGATGCTCACCGACGACCGGTTCGCCGCCTCCCTGTTCGGCGGCCGCAGCAGCGTCGCCGAGGCGATGAACGAGGTGCTCTGGGAGGACGCGCCGTCCCAGAACATCGCCGGCCGCTGGGCGTCGCGCGACACCCACCTCGGCGGCCAGCACATCCGGGCCGGCGACCTGGTGCTGCTCGGTCTTCAGGCCGCCAACTCCGACCCGCAGGTGCGCCCCCACGGCTCGGCGCTCACCGGCGGGAACAACGCACACTTCTCCTTCGGCCACGGCGAGCACCGCTGCCCGTTCCCGGCCCAGGAGATCGCCGAGGTGATCGCCCGGACGGGCATCGAGGTCGTGCTGGACCGGCTGCCCGACATCGACCTGGCCGTCCCGGCCGCATCCCTCGCCCGCCGTCCCTCGCCCTGGCTGCGCGGGCTGACGGAGCTGCCCGTGCGGTTCACACCCACCCCTGCCCTGGGAGGAAACTGACGATGACGTCCGGAACCGAAGAACTGCGTATCCCCCTCGATCCCTTCGTCACCGACCTGGACGGCGAGAGCGCCAAGCTCCGTGCCGCCGGACCGCTGGCGGCTGTCGAACTGCCCGGCGGCGTCCCCGTGTGGGCCGTCACCCACCACGCCGAGGCCAAGGCGCTGCTGACGGACCCGCGGCTGGTCAAGGACATCAACGTCTGGGGCGCCTGGCAGCGCGGGGAGATCCCGCCGGACTGGCCCCTGATCGGCCTGGTCAACCCCGGCCGGTCCATGCTGACCGTGGACGGCGCCGACCACCGCAGGATGCGCACCCTGGTCGCCCAGGCCCTCACCCCCCGCCGGGTGGAGGAGATGCGCGCCCGCATCACCGAGCTCACCGAGACCTTGTTAGAGCGTCTGCCCGCCGACGCCGACGTCGTCGACCTCAAGGCGGAGTTCGCCTACCCCCTGCCCATGTACGTCGTCGCCGACCTCATGGGCATCGAGGAGAGCCTGCTGCCGCGGCTGAAGGTGCTGTTCGACAAGTTCTTCTCCACCCTGACCCCGGGCGAGGAGGTCGTCGCGACCCTGGTCGAGCTGTCCGGGATCATGGCGCGGACGGTCGCCGCGAAGCGCGCCGAGCCCGGCGACGACCTGACCAGCGCGCTCGTCCTGGCCTCCGAGGACGGCGACCGCCTCACCGACGAGGAGATCGTCTCCACGCTCCAGCTGATGGTCGCCGCCGGGCACGAGACCACCATCTCCCTCATCGTGAACGCCGTGGTGAACCTCTCCACCCACCCCGACCAGAGGGCGCTGGTGCTGTCCGGCCAGGCCGACTGGTCGGCGGTGGTCGAGGAGACCCTGCGCTGGTCGACGCCCACCTCCCACGTGCTGATCCGGTTCGCCACCGAGGACGTGCCGGTCGGCGACCGGGTGATCCCGGCGGGCGACGCGCTCATCGTGTCGTACGCCGCCCTGGGCCGCGACGAGCGGGCGCACGGCCCCACGGCCGGCGACTTCGACATCACCCGGGAGACCCGCACCCGCCACATCGCCTTCGGCCACGGCCCGCACGTGTGCCCCGGCGCGGCCCTGTCCCGCCTGGAGGCCGGCGTGGCGCTGCCCGCGCTCTACGCCCGGTTCCCCGGACTGGACCTGGCGGTGCCGCCGTCGGCGCTGCGCAACAAGCCGGTCGTCACCCAGAACGACCTCTTCGAACTTCCGGTCAGGCTCGGCCCTCCGGCCGTCTGACACCGCACGCCGCCCCGCCGCGCCGACACCGGCCGGCGGGAGCGGCACCCCCGGACGCCCCGGCCCTTGCGCACCGGCAGCCGGCCGACCACCCGTGCGGCGCAGTGTGCGGTCCCGCTCGCGGGGCAGTCGGACGCTGCGCCGGAGCGCGGGACGCTTCCCGTGTCACGGCGCCGGGTGGCCGCCGCCGATCCCCCGAGTCGGGTGCGGCCACCCGGACAGGGGGGGCCGTGCGCCGCCCCGGCGGGCCCGTGACACTACTGTCCTCGGCATGACCGAAGACTCCCTGCGCTCCGTCACCGTCGAGCGGACCGCCACCGGCCACTTCACCGCCACCAACGCCCGCGGCGGCGTGATCCGCTTCGCCACCGGTTCCGGTCCGGAGGGCGGGAGCGAGTTCACCCCGGTCGAGCTGCTGCTGGCCGCGATCGGCGGCTGTTCGGCCGTCGACGTCGACGTCTCCACCGCCCGCCACAGCGAGCCCACCGGCTTCACCGTCACCGTGACCGGCCACAAGGTCACCGACGGGCTGGGCAACCGGTTGACCGACCTCGAGGTCGCCTTCTCCGTCGCCTTCCCGGACGGCGCACCCGGCGACCGGGCCCGCGCGATCCTCCCGCGGGCGGTCAAGGCCTCCCACGACCGGCTCTGCACGGTCAGCCGCACGGTGGAGATCGGCACCCCCGTCACCACGAGGGTCACGGACGCCTGACGCCCTCCGCCCCGGACGTACGCCGGGGACCGGCCGGCTGGGAGTCGGCCTGCGGATCGGGGCCGGCGGCGGAGGCGATCCCGGCGCGTGCCGCTTCCAGCTGGGCGGCGAACGCGATGCCGAGGAACAGGGCGACGCCGGTGACGTTGGCCCACAGCAGCAGCGCGACGAACGCGGTCAGCGGCCCGTAGACCGCGCCGAACGCGTCGCTGCGGCCGACGTAGAGCGACAGCAGCCAGGTGGCCGCGACCCACAGGACCAGATGGACCGCGCTGCCGACGGCGAGCCAGGTGTAGCCCGGCTGCCTGCGGCGCGGCGACCACCGGAAGATCACGGCGGAGGCGATCCAGGCCAGCGCCGCCCCCACCACGACCTCCAGCGTCTGCCACCAGCCGTGCCCGCCGCCGCCGGATCCCACGGTCGCGGTGACGGCGTCGCCGACCGCCTCACCGGCCACGAGCACCACGAACCCCAGCACCATCGGCAGCCCCGCCGCCACCGACAGCAGCACGGCCCGGCCGTACTTGCGGGCGAAGGGACGGTCGCGCTCGATGCCGTAGATGCGGTTGGCGCCCCGCTCGATCTGGCCCATCGCCGACGCCAGGTTCAGCACGGCGAAGCCCAGGCCGAGCCACAGGGCCAGGGCGCTCCACACACCGCCCCGGGCGCTGCGCCGCGACCCGGCGAACGCGTCGTCGAGCAGGTCGGCGCCGGCCCCGGGCACGATGTCCGCGAGGGTGCGCTCGACGACCCGGCCCACCGCGTCGGTGTGCACCGACGCCGCCAGTCCGACCAGGGCCAGGGTGAGGGGCACCAGGCCGAGCACGATCTGGAAGGCGAGCGCCCGCGCGTTGGTGAAGCCGTCGGCGTAGCGGAACCGGGTGAAGGAGTCCACCAGCAGGCGCACGCCGCCGTAGTGGCGCAGCGCGGCCAGCGCCTCGTCCCCGGACAGCTCCTCCCCGATCATGTCCCTGGTCTGCGGAACGTGGACGGCGGTTCCCATCGCGGACAGGCTCCCTCCCGTGCGGCCGGATGTCACTGGGGACCGCGTGCCCGGTCCGGCCGCCCGTGAACGGCCCGGCGGGCGACGTGCCGGCCGGTCAGGCGTTCAGGGCGTGGTGCGGTGTGGGGTAGCAGGCGATGAGGGTGTCGACGCCGACGAGTTGCAGGGTGCGCAGGACGGGCTGCCGGACGTCCGCCAGGCGCAGCCAGCCCGGCTCACCATGCGCCTGGTGGGCGGCGATGAGGACGTTGATGCCGCTGGAGTCCAGGAACGTCACGCCGCCCAGGTCCACCACGGTCCGCGGCCCCACGGCGCCGTCGGCGGGTGTCAGCGCCCGGCGGAGGGGGCCGGCGGTGTCGTGGTCGACCTCGCCCGTCACCGTGACGACCACGACCTCGTCGACGATGGCGCGGGAGACCGTCAGCCGTTGCGGTTCTGCCACTTCGCCGATGTCTGCCACTCTTCCCTCTAACGCTCAGTGAACTTCGGGCCAGCGTCCTTCCGAGAGCCTGCCCCGGAATGCTACGGGAGATGCCCGGCCGCCGCCGTCCGGGGCGGAGCAGGCCTGTACGACGTGGGTGTGGGTACACGCCGCCTGTGAACGGGGCAGCGAAGGTGGTTCGGATGGGACCAGGAGCCCTCGGTGAGGGCCCGGCAGCGACAGGAGACGACTCTTTGCATGTCACGGCCGCGCTGGAGGGCGGCGGTGCGTGCATCGCCGCGGGCCGTGATCTCGCGGCGGACTTCCTCACCCGGGCGCGGGCCGTCCACGGGGTGCCGGTGACGGCGCGCACGGTGGACCTCACGCAACTGGTGGTCAGCGAGCTGGTGACCAACGCGCGCAAGTACGCGCCCGGCCCGGTGCTGCTGGAGGTGCGGGTCGCCGAGGGGACGGTGGAGGTGAACGTGTGGGACAGCGATCCGGTGCTGCCGGTGGCCCGGCCCGCCGACCCGGACCGGGTGGGCCAGCACGGTCTGGAGATCGTGCTGGCCGTCGTCAGCGAGTTCGACGCGCGGCGGGAGCCGGTGGGCAAGTGCGTCACCGCCCGGATCGCCCTGGCGGAGGACCCGGCCCCGGTGGGCGGGGCCCGCGCAGACCGGCCCCGGTGACGCCGGGCGCCTGAGCCCCGGCCAGGGGCTGGCGGGGGGTCGACCGCCCCCACTCCCCGTGGCCCCGCCCTCCCGGCACCGCGCGTACGGCCGCGTACGACCGCACACTGGGCATATCGACCCGGCCGCCTCGGGCTACGACGACGCCGGCGGCCGTGTTTCCCCCGGGTCGGGCGGGCAACTCGGTGCCGACGGCACGCCGACGCCTCCCCGCACCCCCGGTGCCCCGCTCCCGCGTGCCCCCGAGGAGGCCGGATGACCATCACCCCGCCCGCACCGTCCCGCCGCCCGGGCCCGCGCATCGGCGTGCTCGGCTCCTACGGCGGTTTCAACACCGGCGACGAAGCCATCCTGACCTGCGTCCTGAGCTGCCTGCGCGCGCACCGGCCGCACGCCCGGCTGGTGGTGCTCAGCCGCGACGTCGCGCACACGCGCCTGCACCAGCCCGAGGCCGACGAGGTCGTCGGCTGGGAGGGCGTCCCGCAGAAGCCCGTGCTCGACGTCCTGGCCGGCCTCGACCTGCTGGTCCTCGGCGGCGGCGGCATCCTGTACGACGGCGAGGCCCGCCGGTACCTGAGGCTCGTGGGCGCCGCCCAGGCCCGGGGCGTGCGGACGTTCGCCTACGCCGTCGGCGCGGGCCCGCTGCGCGACGCGGACGACCGGGCGGCGGTGCGCGCGGTGCTGCCCGGCATGGACGAGCTGGTGGTGCGCGACGAGGAGTCCAGACTCGTCCTGGAGGAGGTCGGCGTCGACCGGGACCTCACCGTCACCGCCGATCCGGCGCTGCTGCTGCCGCCGGAGCCGTTCACCGAGCAGATGATGCGCCAGGAGGGCGTCCCGGCCGGAGTCAGACTGGTGGGGATGTCCGTGCGGGAGCCGGGCCGGGCGGCGGAGAAACTCGACGAGGGCGACTACCACGCGCTCCTCGCCGACGTCGCCGACTTCCTCGTCCGGCGTCTCGACGCCCACGTGGTCTTCGTCCCGATGGAGCGCCAGGACGTCCGCCACGCCCACGGTGTGCTGTCCCGGATGACCGCACCGCACCAGGGACGCATCCTGAACAACTCCTACAGCCCCGGACAGGTCCTCGGCTTCATGAGCCACCTGGACCTGGTGGTCGGCATGCGCCTGCACTTCCTGATCTTCGCGGCGATGTCCGGTCTGCCCCTGCTGCCGCTGCCGTACTCCGGGAAGGTCTTCGACTTCGCCCGCCGCATGGGCGCCCCCGCCCTGGTCGGTGTGGACCGCGAACAGGCGGGACTGCTGCTCGCGGAGGTGGACCGGCTGTGGGACGAGTTCCCCCAGCGGCGCGCCGACCTCGGCGACCGCGTCCGGCTGATGCGGGACCTGGCCCGGGAGACCTGCGTCCGCTGCGGCACGATCCTCGACAGCGTCCAGGCCGACGGGCCCGCCGTCCGCCACGAACACCTCGAAGCCGGTGCGGGCGCACCGCCGCGGGCGGCGGCGAGCGCCGCCCCCGCCTGACCGCCCCGCCCGCACACCCCGGCCACCAGCCACCGGCCACCGGCCACCGGTCACCGGCGACCAGCCACCGGCCACCGGCCACCGGCCACCGGCCACCGGCGACCAGCCACCGGCCACCGGCCACCGGCGACCAGCCACCGGCCACCGGCGACCAGCCACCGGCCACCGGCCACCGGCGACCAGCCACCGGCTGCCGGCCGGCCGACGGGAAGACGGGAAGAAGCCATGCCCCTCCTGGAACCGCCCCGAGAGCCCCGTACCGTCACCCTGCCCCCGCGCCCGGCACGCCACGGGGGCCGGGTGGACGTCCTGGTCGTCGGCGGTGGACCGGCCGGCACCGCCGCGGCCCACGCGGCCGCCGACGCCGGAGCCGACGTCGTCCTGGTGGAGCGGTACGGCTTCCTCGGCGGCAACGCCACCGCCTCCCTCGTCATGCCGCTGATGTCGTTCCACAACGAGAGGAGACAGGCCGTGTTCGACGACGACGGCGGCGGCAACCGGCTGCTGCCCTCCGACCACGGCGAGGGCGAACCGGTCGTGGCCGGGTTCCTGTGGCGGCTGCTGGACCGGCTCGGCGCGCGCGGCGGCTGCATCCAGCCGTCGCTGGACACCGGCTACACCGTTCCCTTCGACCCGGAGATCTTCAAGCTCGTCCTCCTCGATCTGCTCGACGAGGCGGGCGTCCGGCTGCTGCTGCACGCCTTCGCGTCCGCCGCGCTGCCCCTGGACGACGGCTGGCGCGTCGTCCTCGAGACGAAGTCCGGCCCCGTGGTGATCGACGCGGGCACCGTCGTCGACGGCACCGGCGACGGCGACGTGGCGGCCGCCGCCGGAGCGCCGTTCGAGGTGGGCCGGCCCGAGGACGGGCGGGTGCAGCCGATGACACTGATGTTCCGCGTCACCGACTTCGCCGCCCCCCGCTTCGCCGAGTACGTGCGCGGGCACCCCGACCAGTGGCGCGGCGTCCACGGCCTGTGGGACCTCGTCGAGGAGGCCACCGCGGCGGGCGAACTGAGCCTCGCGCGCGAGGACGTCCTGTTCTTCGGCACCCCGCACCCCCGCGAGCTCAGCGTCAACAGCACCCGGGTCACCAACGCCCTCGGCATCGACGTGTGGGACCTCACCCGCGCCGAGTGCGCGGCCCGCCGCCAGCTGGAGCAGATCGACCGCTTCCTGCGCACCCGCGTCCCCGGCTTCGAAGAGGCGTACGTCGCGCAGAGCGGCACCCAGATCGGGGTGCGCGAGACGCGCCGTATCCTCGGCGACTACCACCTGACGGGGCACGACATCCTCGGCGCCCGTTCCTTCCCGGACGTCGTCGCGCACGGCGCGTACCCCGTCGACATCCACAACCCGCGCGGCCGGGGCACCGTCCTCAGACGCGTACCGCAGGGCCGCTTCTACGACATCCCCCTGCGCTGCCTGCTCCCCGTCGGCACCGAGCGGATGCTCGTGGCCGGGCGCTGCATCTCCGGCTCGCACGTGGCGCACTCCTCCTACCGCGTCATGCCCATCGCGATGGCCACCGGCCAGGCCGCGGGCGTGTGCGCGGCCCTCGCCGGACGGCTCGGCCGGGTCCCGCGCGCGGTACCCGCCGACCTGGTGCAGGAGGAACTGCTGCGCCAGGGCGCCCGGCTGCGCCGCGGCGCCGACAGCGAGACGCCGGTCGACGGCGCGGCGCGGACCGCGGGTGCGGCACGGACCGCCGGCGAGGCCGGCACCGAGGACGGAGGGCATACGGCATCCGGCGATCCGGCCTGACGGACGCCCACGGGGAACGGCCGTCGCGAGTCCGACAGCCCTGCGAGCCGAGCGAGCCGAGCGAAGGGCGCGTGCCGGGGGCGACGGCGTCGGGTGACGGTGACGGTGACGGCTGAGGCGGGCTCGCGCGGGCACCCGGAGACCCTGCGCATCCGCACCGAGCAATGATGGGCACCCGGAGACCCTGCGCATCCGCACCGAGCAATGAGGGGAGCGGGCCATGGAACGCGAGAGGCCGCGCACGGAACGGGACGACCCCGCCCACCGCCTGCGCGCGATCGGCGCCGACGTCTTCGGCTGGGACACCCTCCTGCCCGAGCAGCTCACCGCCATGGAATGGGTGCTCGACGGCGAGGACGCCCTCGTCGTCATGCCGACCGGGTCCGGCAAGTCCGCCGTCTACCAGGTTCCGGCCGTGATGCTGCCCGGGCCGGTCGTGGTCGTGTCGCCGCTGCTGGCCCTCCAGCGGGACCAGATCGCCGGCCTGCCGGACGGCGACCGCGCCCCCAAAGCCGTCGCGGTCAACTCCGACCTCGGCGCGGCGCGGACCGAGGCCGCCTGGGAGGCGGTGCGCGGGGGCGACGCCCGCCTGCTGTACCTGTCGCCGGAGCAACTGGCCAAGGAAGAGGTGCTGGAGCGGCTGGCCGAGGCGCGTCCCGCCCTGTTCGTGGTCGACGAGGCCCAGTGCGTGTCCTCATGGGGCCATGACTTCCGCCCCGACTACCTCCGCCTCGCACAGGCGGTGCGGCGCGTGGGCGGGCCGCCGGTCCTCGCCCTGACCGCGACCGCCGCCCCTCCGGTGCGCAAGGAGATCACCGAGCGGCTGGGCATGCGCCGGCCGCGGGTGATGGTCACCGGCTTCGACCGGCCGAACATCAGGCTGGAGGTCCGCCGCTTCCAGGACGAGGACGACCGGCGCCGCGCCGTGGTCGAGCGGGCCGCCGCGGAGCCCAAACCGGGCATCGTCTACGCGGCGACGCGCAAGGACAGTGAGTTCTACGCGAAGGAGCTGTCCGCGCTGGGACTGGCCGCCGAGGCCTACCACGCCGGAGTGCGCGCCGCCGAGCGCGCCCGGATCCACGACGCCTTCCTCTCGGGCACGGCGGACGTGGTGGTGGCGACATCGGCGTTCGGCATGGGCATCGACAAGGAGGACGTGCGGTTCGTGCTGCACGCGTCGCTGCCGGGCTCCCTGGACGCCTACTACCAGGAGATCGGCCGCTGCGGCAGGGACGGCCGGCCGGCCCTCGCCGTCCTGCACTACCGGCCGCGGGACACGGGGATGCAGACCTACTTCGCCGGCCGCACCCCGAGCCGTGACACCCTGTCCGACGTGGCCGACGCCGTCCACGACCACCGCGGGGAGCCCGCCGGCCTGGACGAGCTGCGCCAGGACACCGGCCTGTCCCGGAACCGGGTCACCGCCGCGGTGAACCTGCTGGAGGAGGCCGGCGCCGTCGCCACGGGGGAGGAGGGCGAGGTGCGGCCCGCCCCCGATGTGTCCGCCGGCCGGGCGGTGGAGCGGGCCGCGCGCGGCGCCGACGCGCATCGCCGGACCGAGCGCACACGGGTCGAGATGGCCCGGGCGTACGCCGAGACGACCGGGTGCCGACGGCACTTCCTGCTCGGCTACTTCGGCGAGGAGCACCGGCCGCCGTGCGACGCCTGCGACATCTGCGACAGCCCTGACAGCCCGGACAGTCACGACGGGATCGCCGCCGAGGCCGCCCCCGAACAGCGGCCCGCCCATCCCGCGGCGGTCTCCTACCCGGTCGGCACCGAGGTCCGGCACGAGCGGTGGGGCGAGGGAACGGTGCTGAGCGAGGACCAGGACCGCATCACCGTCCTGTTCGACCGGGCCGGCTACCGCACCCTCTCACTGGAGGCGGTCGCCGGGCGCGACGACCTGCTCGCGACGGTGCGCCGGCCGGGCGAGGACCGGCCGCCCGCCTGACACGCCCGGCCCGGAACCTTCCCGGAACGCAAGCCGGAGCCCCGTGCCGCATACCAGCCATACGAACGCCCGATGGCCCTCTCCCGACGCCTTTCTTGTTCTGGCCTGGCCAAAGGCCCTACCTACGCTGCCACCACCGCACTCCGGCGGTACGGAACAAGGGACAGCAGCAATCATGGGTCGACTGGCCGGGAAAATCGCCTTCATCAGTGGCACGGGAGCCGGAATCGGTAGGGCCGCCGCCCAGGTATTCGCAGCGGAGGGCGCCCAGGTACTCGGCTGTGACATCGACGAGGACAACGCGGCGGAAACCGTCGAGCTCGTGGAAAAGGCCGGGGGCGTCATGCGGTCCCTCGCCCCCGTCGACCTCTCCACGCCGATCTCGCCGAACAACTGGCGCTTGGCCTCGGCGAGTACCTCAAGACGGTGACGTACCAGGAGGGCACCGACCCGGCCTCGCAGGCCGAGCTGGGCCGGCTCTGCGGGCGCGCGGCGCGCGTGGAGCTGTTCGAGGGCCACGCCCGCTCCGGCGACCTGCGGGCCACGCCGGCCGCCGGCGACGAGCTGCCGTGGGACCCGCGGTGCCCCTGGCGGGGCGGACCGCCCTGGTCACGGGCGGCGGCGGACCGCTGGGCCGGGCCTTCGCCCTCGCCCTCGCGGGCGCCGGGGCCCGGGTGATCCTCACCGGCCGCGACGAGCGCGCGCTCGCCGAGGCGGCGGAACGCGTCCGAGAGGAGGGCGGCGGCGCCCGTACGGCCGTCTGCGACGTCTCCGACCCGGCCTCGGTCGCCGCCCTCGCCGCCGCCCTGGCCGACGAGGACGTGTCGCTGCTGGTCAACAACGCGGGGGTGGCGGGCCCGGTCAAGCCGCTCACCGAGATCGAACCCGACGAGTGGGACGACGTGTTCGCCGCCAACGTGCGCGGCGTCTACCTGATGTGCCGGGCGTTCCTGCCCGCGATGGCCGCTGCCGGGCGCGGTGACGTGGTCAACGTGGCCTCGGTGAGCGGCAAGCGGCCGCTGCTCAACCGCACGCCCTACACCGCCTCGAAGATGGCGCTGCTCCAGCCCGGGACCTACGGCGGCGACGTCGTCCTCACCGTGGCCGAGGCCAACGAGGTGACGTACGAGACGCTCACCTTCCCCGTCCGGCAGGCGCTGTACGTGGGCTCCGAGGGCGTCGACCGGGACCGGTCCGTCCTCGCGGCCGTGCTCGGCGGCCGCGTCACCGACGCCCTCGCCCGGGACGTGTCGATCACCTCGACGGGCGAGTGCTGCAACGGCTTCTTCGTCCAGGACGCCACCTACACGCTCCGACGCCCCACCCTCTCCTTCACCGGCAACGGCCGCAGCGACTTCGCCGGCTACGGCGCGGCCGTCGTCGGCACCGGCGCCGCCACCACCCTCGTCGTCGAGGACGGCGAGATCACCACCCAGGGCGTCGTCCGCACCGCGATCATCTCCGACGGCGGCGCCAACGTCGTCGTGAGGAACACCACCGTCCACACCCGCAACGGCACCCTGCCCGCCGACTACCAGGCCACCGTCGAGACGCCGTACATGCAGTCCGTGCCGTGGATGCTGGGCCTGGACGGCAACGTCCGCGCCACCAACCTCATCGGCAAGGGCAGCAGGGCGACCTACCTCGGCTCCACGGTCCTGTCGGAGACCTGGGGCGCCCTGTCGGAGGAGGGCGGCAGCGGACTGAAGCTGACGGCGGTCAACAGCCGCGTCGGCAACACCGGCGCCTACGGCTACGGCACCTACGCATCTCCGCGTCCCGCACCAAGCACCGGGTGGCGTCCATCGACGCGTCGAACTTCCAGGAGCTGGGCATCGTCACCAACACCGTGCGGCCGGCCGTCAACAACGGCGTCGTCGTGACGCTGGGGAGCGGCTCGGCCTGGACCGTCACCGGCACCTCGCACCTGACCTCGCTCACCCTCGCCGCCGACGCGGCGGTGAGCGCGCCGCGCGGCAGGACGCTCACCGCGACGGTCGACGGCACGGCCACCACCCTCGCCCCGGGAGCCACCTACACCGGCGCCATCACCCTCACCGTGGCGTGACCCGGCAGGCCTCCGCCCCGCGGTGCGCTCGGGGCGGAGGCCGTCACCCGCCGTCGGCGGGCAGCGCGTACAGCCCGGGCAGGTTGACCACGATCGCCTCCTGGGTGCTGCGGGCGATGACCACCACGGCCTCCTCGGCGGGGTCCGGGTTCTCCTCGCGGTGCGGCACGAACGGCGGGACGAAGACGTAGTCGCCGGGGGAGGTGCGCAGCCGCACCTCCTCGGGCCGCTCGCCGGAGTCGTCCAGGAAGACGAACTCGGGGTGCCCGCTGACCACGTAGATGGCGGTCTCCGACGCGCCGTGGTGGTGGTCGGAGGACGACGTCTCGGGAGCGACGTGGGTCTGGCCCATCCACAGCTTCTCCGACCCCACGGTCCGCCCGCTGACGGCGGCGAACCGGCGCATGCCGCCGCTCTGGGCGGTGTCCCCGTCGAGGCCGTCGGCGCGGATGTGGTGCAGCCGGGTGCTCAGGGGCGCCTTCGGCGGCTCGGGAACGTCGTGCAGATGGGGGTGGAAGCCTTCCCCGGGCGTCGTCAACGGCTCGCTCATGAGCCGGGACGCTAAACGGGCCGCGAAAAGGATGTCAAGAGGTGTCCATTACCCTTCACCTGCGGCAATGTTCCCGCAACACAAGGCGGGATCGGGGCGAACGACCGCGTGCGGGAGCCTGCTCGGGCATGATGTGCGCATGCATATCTCCGCGAAGGCGGACTACGCCGCACGGGCTCTGCTGGAGCTCGCCCGCGAACCTTCCCGCCCGCTCACCTGCGAGGCCATCGCCTCCGCGCAGCAGATCCCGTTCCGTTTCCTGAAGTCCGTCGTCGGCGAGCTGCGCAGAGCGGGCCTCGTCCGCAGCCAGCGCGGCTGCGAGGGCGGCTACTGGCTCGGCCGGCCCGCCCACGAGATCACCCTGCTGGAGGTCGCCCGCGCCGTCGACGGCGAGCTGATCACCCTGCGCGGCGCGTCGCTGGCCGGACTCGACTACCCCGGCCCCGCGACCGGACTGCCCGGCGTGTGGCGCCGGATCGAGGCGGACGCGGCGGCGGTCCTCGGCGGGGTCACCGTCGCCGCGCTGCTGCCCGCGGACGAGGTGACACCGGCCGGGAAGGGGGCCGCGTGACCGGCACCGAGCGGCGGCCGGCGGCCGAGGTGGTGGAGTACACCGATCCGCTGTGTCCCTGGGCCTGGGGCTCGGAGCCGGTCTTCCGCCTGCTGCGGGCGGCACTGGCGGACCGGGTCCGCTGGCGCCGCGTGTTCTGCGTCCTCTTCGACCACGACGACGACCCGCCGCCCGACCCCGCCGCCGAGACCGCCTGGTACGCGCGGTACGTCGAGGACATCACCGCCCACACCCGCTCCCCGCGCGCGGTGCGCCTGGACCGCGTGGCCGCGAGCTCCTGGCCCGCGTCGCTGGTCGCCAAGGCCGCCGAGCGCCAGGGCGCCGACGTGGCCGAGCGCGTGCTGCGCCGGCTGCGCGAGACCGTCTTCGTCCTGGGCGACCCCGCCGACACCCCCGCCTCGGCGCTCGCGGCGGTCCGCGGGGTGCCGGGCCTCGACCCCGTACGGCTGGCGGCCGACGCCGCCTCACCGGCCGTACTGGAGCAGGTCCGCGCGGACCGTGCCGAGGCCCGGCGGCCGGTCGCCGACGTGCTGGCCGCGCAGAGCGGCTCACCGCACGCCGGCACCGCCAAGGAGACCGCCGACGGCCACCGCTACGCCCTGCCCACCCTGCTCGTGCGGACCCCCACCGCCCACCGGGCGGTTCCCGGCTGGCGGACGTACGAGGAGTACGCCGCCGCCGTCGACGGCCTGTGCCCGGGCTCGCTCTCCCCGCCGCAGCCGCTCGCCCCGGACGAGGCGCTCGCCCGCCACCGCACCCTGACCGACCCCGAGGTCCGGCTGCTGACGCGGGGTCCGTGGCCCCCGGCCGGCGCCCTCCGGGTGGACACCGGCAACGGCCCGCTCTGGCTGCACCCGCAGGAGGCCGAGGTCCATCCCGCCTGTTCGCTGACCCCACCCGTCGTGCCCTGACCGGGCCCTGACCTGCCGTCACGCACCGTCCCACCGAATGAGACACCCTTTGGTGTCCATTGACAGCCGTTCACGCCTGCCCCCAGGATGTGCGACATGCTCACGACGCACCCCGGTGTGGTGTGCCGCTACGTGGATCTGCGGCGCACCTGCAGCGCTCTCTGTCGCTGACCGACCGCCGCCCACGGCCCCCTGGCGCCTGACCTCCCGGTCGGCCCGGATCGCCGGCCCAGCCGCCGTACCCGCCGCCCGCGCCTGCCTTCGCAGTCCCGCGTACACCGCGTCCCCCCGCCTGCCGCACACCGGTCCCTCCTCCGTCGCCTTCACCGACGCCCCCTGCCCCGTACGGGCTCCGCCGAGCTGCCCCGAACCCGTCCTCGGCGTGCCCGTACGGGTCCGGGCGCCGGTGTGTGCCGCGCGGACGGACCGCCGCTCCCACACCGCCGATCCCGCCGCATGCCACGCGTCGGAGTCATCGAAGAGAGAACGAGATGCCCGGACGACTCACCGCCCGCCGCCCCGGACCGACACCGCGACCCGCCCGAGCCCGAGCCCGCCGCCCGCGGACCGGAGCCCTGGCCGCCTCCCTCGCCACCGTCCTGGTAGCCGCCCTGAGCGCCTGCGGCGGGGGAGCCTCCGCCTCCGCGGGCGGCGCCACCCTGAAGTGGACCTCCTCCTACTTCCCGGCCCACTGGGATCCGGTCGTCTCCGGCAGCGGCGCCCAGTTCCGCGAACTCGCCCTGGTCTACGCGTCGTTGACCCGCACCGACGAGCAGGGCAACGCCGTCCCCGACCTGGCCGAGAGCTGGGAGTACAACGACGAGGGCGACCAGATCACCTTCCACCTGCGCTCCGGACTGAAGTTCAGCGACGGCGAACCGGTCGACGCCACGGCCGTCAAGGCCGCCGTCGAACGGGCCCAGAAGCAGAAGAACTCCGCGCTCTTCGGCGACCTGACCTCCATCAAGTCGGTCGAGGCGAAGGGTCTGGACGCGGTGATCCACCTCACCCAGGTCGACTACCAGATCCCGCAGCTGCTCGGGCAGCGCGTCCTGCAGATCGCCAGCCCCAAGGCGGCGAAGTCCCCCACCGAGCTGGACCGGAACCCGGTCGGCGCGGGCCCGTTCACCGTCACGCAGCTCGTCCCGGGCACCAAGGCGGTCCTCAAGAAGAACCCGGACTACTGGGACGCGGACAACATCCACATCGACAACGTCGAACTCACCTCGGCCCCCGACGCCTCCACGGTCGTCTCCGGCCTGCGCACCGGCGTCTACAACTTCGCCGACATCGACCCCAGCCAGGCGGACGCCGCGAAGAAGGCCGGCCTCGACGTCTTCGTCCAGCCCGGCTTCAACGCCTCCAACCTCAGCCTCAACGTCAACAAGGCGCCGTTCGACAACACCAAGGTCGTCGACGCCGTCCGGTACGCGGTCAACCGTCAGGAGTTCGTCGACAAGCTGACGTTCGGCTACGGCGAGACGACCGACCAGCCCTTCCCCGAACGGTACGTGGCCTACGACCCCGAGTCGGCGGACGCCTACCCCTACGACCCGGCGAAGGCGAAGAAGCTCCTCGCCGAGGCCGGGTACGACTCCGGCGACATCAAGCTCGACCTGGTCATCCCGTCGGAGGACCCGCAGGCCGAGATCGTCCAGTCGCAGCTCGCGAAGGTCGGCATCACCGTCGACATCAAGATCGACAAGAACTGGTCCACCCCGTTCTTCGCCAAGGACCTCACCTTCTCGCTCTACGGCACCACGGGACGCGACTCCGCGGTGCAGACCCTCACCGCCCACTTCGGCCCCGACGGCCCGCTGAACCTCAGCTCCCCCTACGAGCCCGCCGGCTTCGAGGAGGCCGTCGCGAAGGTCCGCCGGACCCCGCTGGACGCCCCGGAGTACGCACAGGTGCTCCAGGCCGCGACCCGGGCCGGCCTGCAGAGCAGGGCACTGGTGTTCACCTACTCCCCGCCCAACCTCATCGCCAAGAGCAAGACCGTCTCCGACCTGCCGAAGAACCCGGCCCACATCGACTGGACCGGCGTGACCATCTCCAACGGCGGCTGATCCCCGTGCCCTCACCGACCGTTCCGCGACGGACCGTCCCGCCGCAGACCGTCTCCTCGCAGACCGTCGACTCGGAGACCGTCCCGCCGCACACCGTCCCGCCGCACACCGATCAGCCGCACACCGTTCCGCCACAGACGAAGGGGCACCCCATGACGACGACCGAGGCGCAGGCCGGGCCTGCCCTCCGTCGCCGGGGCGCCGCGGCCAGGACGCGGCACGCGCTGCGCCGCGTCCTGGCCGCCCTGGCCCGATCCGTCGCGCTCTTCGTACCGGTGTTCCTGGTGGCGACGTTCGTGACGTTCGCGCTGCGATCCCTGAGCGGGCTCAGCCCGGCGCGGATCCAGCTGGGCGAGGACGCGACCCCCGAGGCCATCGCCCGCATCGAGGCCGAGTGGGGCCTCGACCGGCCCTTCCTGGTCCAGTACGGGGACTGGTTCTCCGATCTCCTGCACGGACAGCTCGGCACGAGCTGGTCCAACGGCGCCGACATCTCCACGCTCATCGGCCTCGGCCTGGGCGTGAGCCTGTCGGTGGCGACCCTCGCGCTCATCATCGGCGTGGTCGTGGGGTTCGCCCTCGGCACGCTGGCCGCCGTACGGCGCACCACCTGGGTGGACCGCTCGATCACCGGCTTCGTGACCGTCATCTCGGTGATGCCGGCGTTCGTGGTCGGCATCGTGCTCGTCGCCGTGTTCGCCGTCGGACTGGACCTGTTCCCCTCGGCCGGATACGTACCCGCCGAGCAGGGGTTCGGGCCCTGGCTCGCCCACATCACCCTCCCGGCGGTGGCGCTGAGCTTCGACGTCGTCGCCGACGTGGCCCGGCAGCTGCGGTCCGGCCTCGTCGCCGCCTACCGCGAGAACTACGTGACCGGTGCGGTCGTCCGGGGCATCGGCCCGCGCCGCATCTTCTTCGCGCACGTCCTGCGCAACGGACTGGGCCCGACGCTGGCCACGCTGGGCCTGAAGTTCCCCGCCCTGGTCGGCGCCTCCGTCGTCACGGAGTGGATCTTCGGCCTCCAGGGCTTCGGACGCTTCGCCAACGACGCCGCCCAGGCCGGCGACGTGCCCGCCGTGCAGGGCGTCCTCGTGGTCTCGATCGCGCTGGTCGTCTCCTTCAACCTGATCGTCAACCTGGTGCTGGCGCGCGTCACGCCGGCCGCCCGACGGGGGGTGTGAACCATGCGCCGCGTCCTCGCCCTCACCTCCGGCCGCATCGCGGTGGCGATCCTCACCGCGGTCGCCCTGCTCGCCCTGTTCGGTCCGCTGCTCGCCCCCCAGGACCCCCTGGCCACCAGCGACGCCACCCTGGCCCCCGTGTCCGGCGCCCACTGGATGGGGACGGACTACCTGGGCCGCGACGTGCTCAGCCGGCTCCTGGACGGCTCCCGCGTCAGCGTGCTCGGCTCCCTCGAAGTGGCGCTCACCGCCCTGGTGGTGGGGACGGTCCCCGGGATCCTCTCCGTCCACCTGGGCCGGGCCTTCGAGTGGATCACGCTCCGGCTGGCGGACACCCTGGTCGCCCTGCCGTTCCTGCTGTTCGCCGTCGCCGTCGTCGCCCTCCTCGGCAACGGCCTCACCCAGGCCATGCTCGTCACGGGCGTCCTGGTCTCACCGCTGTTCTACCGCGTGTCCCGCGCCGCGACCCTGGCCGTGGCCCGCTCCCCGTACGTCGAGGCGGCGCTGATCTCCGGCGCCTCCGTCGGCTGGGTGGTGCGCCGGCACCTGTGGTCCAAGGTCCTCCCGCCGATCGCCGTCGCGCTCGCCCAGACGATCGGCGTCGGGTTCGTCATCGTCTCCAGCCTGACCTTCCTCGGCATCGGCGTCCAGCCGCCCGCCCCCACCTGGGGCGGCCTGCTCGCCTCCGACCTCGGATACCTGAGCCAGCGGCCCTGGGCGCCCCTCGCCCCCGCCCTGCTGATCATGGTCACGGTCTGGGCCGCCAACCTCCTGGCCGACGCCGTCCGCGACGTGTCCGGAGAGGCGGGCCGCGCCCTCGTCGACCACCGCAAGGCCCGCGCCGACCGCCCCGCCGCGGCCGGCCACGCCCCCTCCGGAGGTGCCTCATGACATCCCCGTCCCCGACGACGGCCCAGGAGCCCGCTCCCACGGCGCTCACCCCGTCCGACGGCACCCCACCGGCACCCACCGCTCCACCGGTGCTGTCCGTGCGCGACGTCCGCATCGGCGACCGGGCCGGCGACCGCGAGATCGTCCACGGGGTGAGCTTCGACCTCACCCCGGGCAAGGCGGTCGGCATCGTCGGGGAGTCCGGCAGCGGCAAGACCCTCACCTGCCGCGCCACCCTGGGCATTCTGCCGCCGCCCTTCGAGGTGACCGCCGGCTCCGTCGAGATCGACGGCACCCGCATCGAGGAGCTGACCCCCCGGCAGTGGACGGCCCTGCGCGGCAGCACCATCAGCGCCGTCTTCCAGGACCCGGCCTCCTACCTCAACCCCTCCCGGCACGTCGGCGCGCAGATCGCCGAGGTCCTCCGCGTCAAGAAGGGCCTCAAGCGGCGCGCGGCCCGCCTCGGAGCCGTCGACCTGCTGCGGGCGGTGCACCTGCGCGACCCGGAGCTGGTCCACGACCAGTACCCCCACGAGCTGTCCGGCGGCATGCTCCAGCGTGTCCTCATCGCCGCCGCCATCGCGGCCGGCCCGCGCGTCCTCATCGCGGACGAGGCCACCACCGCCCTCGACGTCACCGTCCAGGCCGAGATCCTCGACCTCCTCGACGACCTGCGCGAACGCACCGGCCTCGCCCTCGTCGTCGTCTCCCACGACCTCGCCGTGGTCGCCCAGCTGTGCGACGAGGTCCTCGTCATGCGGCGCGGCGAGGTCGTCGAACACGGCCCGACCCGCCAGGTGCTGCACGACCCGCGGCACTCGTACACCCGGCTGCTGATCGCCGAGCACGAGCAGTACGGCCTGGAGAAGTTCCTCACCCCGAAGGAGGCCGCGTGACCGCCCGTCCGTCCCCCGGCACGCCCGCCGCCGCGGGCGGCACGCGGCCCGTCCTCGACATCACCGGCCTGCACGTGCACCACGGCCGCCGCAGCGTCCTGCGCGACGTCTCGCTGAGCGTCGCGCCGGGGGAGACCGTCGGCATCATCGGTGAGACCGGCTCGGGCAAGTCCACCCTCGCCCGGGCCGTGCTCGGCCTGGTGCGCCCCTCGGCCGGCTCGATCGTCGTCGACGGCCACGACGTCGGCGCCTACGGCCGGCGGCAGTGGCGCGACCTGCGCCGCAAGGGCGTCGTCCAGTACGTCTTCCAGGACCCCCTGCGCAGTCTCGACCCGGACCTCACCGTCGCGGACTCCCTCACCGAGCCCTTGCTCATCCAGGGGGTGCCGCGCACCGAGGCGGCCGCCCGCGCCCGGGCGTTCCTCGCCCGCGTCCACCTCACCGACGACCTCCTCGACCGGCTGCCCGGCGAACTCTCCGGCGGCCAGCGCCAGCGCGTCGCCGTGGCCCGTGCGCTGGTCACCGAGCCGCGGCTGGTCCTCCTCGACGAACCGGTCAGCGCCCTGGACTCCGCGAACCGCGTCCGGATCCTGGAGATCCTCAAGGAACTCCGCGCCAGTGGAGTGGCCCTCGTCTTCATCTCCCACGACCTCGGCTCCGTCGCCGGCGTCGCCGACCGCATCGCCGTCCTCCACCAGGGCGAACTGGTCGAGGACGGGGCCGCCGCCGACGTCGTCAACCGCCCGCGGCACCTCTACACGCGCCTCCTCGTCAGCTCCGCGCCCACCCTGCGCGGCGCGTCGGCCGACCGGGCCGAACGCGACGCCCTGCGCGCCCTGCTGCACGCCTGACCTCCCCGACACCACAGACAGGAACAGCCCATGTCCCGCACCCTCCACCTCGCGCTCCACCCCTACGGCGTCGGCGGCCCCGGCCAGCACGGACTGTGGAAGGACCCCCGGGTCGCGAAGAACGCCAGCATCGACATCGACTACTACATCCGCCTGGCCAAGGCGGCCGAACACGCCCTGTTCGACGCCCTGTTCATCGTCGACAGCCAGTTCATCAACGCCACCTACCCGGCGCACTACCTCAACCGGCTGGAGCCGCTCACGCTGCTGTCCGCGGTCGCCACCCACACCCGCAACATCGGCCTGGTGGGCACCGCCAGCTCGACGTACAACTCGCCGTTCAACCTCGCCCGCCGGTTCGCCTCGCTCGACCACATCAGCCGCGGCCGCGCCGGCTGGAACGTCGTGACCAGCTTCGACACGGGCACCTCGAAGAACTTCGGGCTCGACGAGCACCTCGACTACACCACCCGCTACGCCCGCGCCCTGGAGTTCGTCCAGGTCGCCCGCGGCCTGTGGGACTCCTACGAGGACGACGCCTTCCCCGCCGACGTGGCGCGGGGCGTCTTCCTCGACCCGGCCAAGCTGCACGAACTGAACCACGTGGGCGAGCACTTCGAGGTCGCCGGCCCGCTGAACCTCTCCCGTTCGCCGCAGGGCCAGCCGGTGATCTTCCAGGCCGGCGTCTCCGAGGAGGGCCGCGACCTCGCCGCGCGGGTCGCCGAGGGCATCTACGCGCCGGGCGGCACCCTGGAGCAGGCGCAGGAGTACTACGCCGACATCAAGCGGCGCACCGCCGCGTACGGCCGCGACCCCGAGCACGTCAAGATCTTCATCCACGGCGGTCCCGTCGTCGCCGGCACGGACGAGGCGGCCCGCCGCCGGGAGCGCGAGATCTTCGAGGAGGACAACGACTTCGACCGCAACCTCGCCCTGCTGGGCCGTTCGTTCGGCGCCTACGACTTCAGCGTCCACGACCTGGACGCGCCCTTCCCCGACGTCGCGCACCTCGCCGAGAAGGGCGGCCGCACGGGCGCCGCGCAGCTCATCGAGCGCGCCCGCGCGGAAAAACTGACGCTGCGTCAGGTGGCCGAGTCGGTCAACCAGTTCCGCCAGTCCCCGTTCGTCGGCGATCCGCACACCGTCGCCGACACCATCGAGCGGTGGTTCGACGCGGGCACCTTCGACGGCATCAACCTGGCCTTCCGCACCGAGGAGGAGCTGGACTACTTCGTCGACGGCGTGGTGCCGATCCTCCAGAAGCGCGGTCTGTTCCGCACCGAGTACGCCTCCGACACCCTGCGCGGCAACCTCGGCCTGCCCGTACCGGCCAACCGCCACACCCGTGCACCGCAGCTCGTGACGGACTGAGGCCGGCGGCATGGCCCCACGGCCCGCAGGGCACCTGCCCGACCAAGCCACGGACCCGCCCCGGCATCCCTGTCCCTCCGCCCCTTCCCCCGTCAGGAGTTCACCATGACCGAGTACACCGACCACCACGGCCCCGAGGGCCTTCTCGTCCGGGGCACGGTCGTCGTCGTGCCGGGGCGGGGCGAGACCCGGGCGACGTACAACCGCTTCGGCAGGCGGCTCGCCACCGACGCCTACCGCGTCCGGGTCGTCGACGCCCCGGACCTCGACGGCGGCGATCCGACCGGCGCGCTCGGCCGGTTCGCGCAGCGGCTCGCCGAGGCCGTGGACGGCACCGCGGGCGAGCAGGGCGTCGCCGAACCCGTCGTCCTCGTCGGAGCGGACGCGGGGGCCGCGGCCGTCGCCGCGCTGCTCACCCAGGCGGAGATCCCCTCCGCCCGCCAGCCGCACGCCGTGGTCCTCGCGGGCCTGCCCGGCCACGACGCCGCTGCCGACGGCGGCGGGTGGGACGAGGAACTGGACGTGCGCACCTCCTGCCCCACCCACCGGGGCGTCCTCTCCCAGGACGCCGAGGTCCGCCGCGGCTCCCTCGGCGAGGCGCTGCCCGAGGCCGTCCTCACCGCCGCGTACGGCGGCGACATCGCCGTACCCGTCCTGCTCCTCGTCGGCGACGCCGACCCGCTCGCGGACCGCGCCGCCCTCGCCCGGTTGGCGAAGTCCCTGCCCCAGGCGCGTCTTTCCGTGGTCCGCGGAGCCCATCACGACGTCCTGAACGATCTGCAGCACCGTTCGGTGGCGGCGGAGGTCGTCACCTTCCTGGAGGCGCTCCGCGACGGTCTGCGGCCCCTCGTCACGGTGGAGACGAGCGCGTGGTGAGCGCGCCCGACGCCCGCGCTCCGAGGTGACGCGGTGACCGCCGCACGCCGGCCGTCCCACCCCGCTCCCCGCCCGCCCGCATCACCGGAAGGCCCTGCCCATGCCCACCGTCCTGTCCGTGTCCGGAAGCCCTTCCGCCACCTCCCGCACCACCGGCCTCCTGCGCCACCTCGACGACCGGCTCCGCCTCCAGGGCCACGACGTGACCGCGCTGGACGTGCGGACCCTTCCCGCCGACGCGCTGCTCGGCGCCGACTTCGCCCACCCGGCGATCGTCCGGACCGCCGCCCTGTTCGAGCGGGCCGACGGGATCGTGATCGGCACGCCCGTGTACAAGGCCGCCTACTCGGGCCTGCTGAAGGCACTGCTCGACCTGCTGCCGCAGTACGCCCTGCGCGGCAAGACCGTGCTCCCGCTCGCCACCGGCGGCAGCACCGCCCATGTCCTGGCCATCGACTACGCCCTGCGCCCGGTCCTCAACTCCATGGGCGCCGCGCACATCGTCCAGGGCTGGTTCACCCTGGACAAGGACATCATCATCGGCGGCGACGGCACCACGACCGTGGCGCCGGCCGCGGCGGACGCCCTCGCCGAGGTCACGGACGCCTTCTCCGCCGCGCTGTCCGGCCGCACCGCCGCGCCGGTCTCCTGATGACGTCGTGCCGTCCGGGTCAGGGTCAGGGAGGCGGACCACCGTGAATTGAACGTTTCAAAATCGTCCGCCACGGCCGCGGCGGCCGTCACCACGATCGCACCCCCCGTGGCCGCCCACGCCGCCGGACCCGAGGCCCGCCCGGTCACCGGGCCGCCGGACGCCGGGCCGCCGGCCACCGGCCCCGCCCTCGCCGCCTTCGAGCTGTCCGACGTCCGCCTCCTGGACAGCCCCTTCCTCGCCAACATGCGCCGCACCCGCGCCTATCTGCTCTTCGTCGACGCCGACCGGCTCCTGCACACCTTCCGCCGCACCGTGGGCCTGCCCTCCTCCGCCGAACCCTGCGGCGGATGGGAGGCCCCCGACATCCAGCTGCGCGGCCACGTACGCCACGGCGGCGCGGCCACGTACGCCACGGCGGCGCGGCCGGGCCGCCGTGCGATGGCCACCATGGGAAGAGGAGACGGACCGACGACGGGAGCCGGTCAGCGTCCCGGCTCGGTGCGTCCGGGAGCGGTCCCGCCCCCCGGCCCGGCCAGGATGAGACGTTCCACCGACTCGTAGCCGCGCCGCGCCTCCCGCTGCGCCCGCCGGCCGGGAAGGACCGTGCCCAGCCAGCCGAGGACGAAGCCGAGGGGGATGGAGACCAGGCCCGTCGTGGTGAACGGGAACCAGTTGAAGTCGGATTCGGGGAAGGCGGCGGTGGGCGAACCGGAGACGAGGCTGGTGCCCGGCATCAGCACGAGCACGGCGAGCGAGCCGCCGAGGAGCGTGCACAGCAGGCCGGTCCGGGTGAAGCGCCGCCAGAACAGGCTGTAGACGAGCGCCGGCGCGATCGCGGACGCCGCCAGGCAGAACGAGACCGTGGCGAGGGGCTGAAGGCTGCGGTGCTGGACGAGCGCGGCGAGCGCGATCACCGGCGCGCCCACCACCACCGCCGAGACGCGGGCCACGGCCGTCTCGCGCACCGGGGTCAGCCCCGAGCGGCGGGACGCCACGACGTCGTGCGCCAGGGAGTTCGCGCAGGCGAGCGTCATGCTGGCGACCGACGCGAGCAGCGTCAGGAAGATCGCCGTGGTGACCGCGGTGAACAGCAGCGTCTCCGGACGCGAGACGTGCTCGCCGAACGCGGCCCGCGAGCCCAGCAGGTAGGCCGTGTTGCCGCGCGGATCGCCGGCCGCGATGCCCGCCCGTCCCACCAGAGCCGTCGCCCCGACCCCGATCACCGTGACGACCAGCACGAACAGGGCGACGGACGACACCGCCCAGGACATCGACCGCCGGACCTGCCGCGCGTCGGAGGCGGTGTACATGCGCATCGTGACGTGCGGCAGGCACGCCCCGCCCAGCACGATGGCGAACTGGGTCGTCACCATGTCCAGACGCGGGTACGGTCCGCCCGCGAACTGCAGGCCGCTGCGCAGGTACGCCGCGCCCGCCCCGCTGCGCTCGGCCGCGCTGTGGAACAGGGCCGCGGGGCGGAAGTCGAAGGCGTGCAGCACGAGCACGGCGACGACGACCCCGCTCCCCAGCAGCGTCACCATCTTGAGGATGTGCAGCAGGGCGGTCCCGCGCATGCCGCCCACCGCCGCGTACACGATCATCAGGGTGCCCACGCCGACCACGCAGCCGGTCTTCAGGGAGGCGCTGGAGAACCCCAGGATGTACGCCAGCAACTGGCCGGTGCTGGCCAGTTGGACGAGCATCATCGGCACCAGCGAGGCGATGGTCACCAGGCAGGCGACGATCCGCACCGACCGGCCGGACGTGCGGCGCGCGAGCGCGTCCCCCATCGTGAACCGGCCGGTGTTGCGCAGCGGTTCGGCCAGCAGGAACATCAGCACCAGCAGGGACAGCAGGGTGCTGACGGCGAGGACGACACCGTCGTAGCCGGACAGCGCGATGACGCCGCCTATGGTCAGCACGGTCGCCGCGGAGACGTAGTCCCCGGCGATGGCCAGCCCGTTGCGCAGGGGGGAGAGGTAGCGGTAGCCGGTGTAGAACTCGGCGAGGTCGTCGCTGTCGGGTCCGGTCAGCACGCACAGCAGGAGGGTGAAGCTGACGGCGGAGCAGAAGGCCACCAGCGACCAGGTCTGCGCCGTCCCGTCGAAGACGGTCACCGGCCCGGCCCCCGGCCGGGGGCCGAGCCCCACGAGGCGTGCCGTTCGACGCGCAGGGCCAGGGGGTCGACGTAGCGTCGCGCGGTGAGTTCGTAGAGCAGCACGGCGAGCCAGGTGACGGGGACGTGGGAGAGGGCGAGGACCACGCCGAGCGGCAGGCCGCCGGGCAACGGCCGGGCCATGAGGGCGGGTTCGTTCGCGGACAGCACCAGGAACGCCGTGAAGTACCCGAGGGCCAGGACGGTGGTCACGCGCCGCTGGCGCCGGTACGTCCGCCGCAGCCGGCGCAGGGCGCCGTGGTCGCCGGCGCGGGCAGGGGCCCCGCCGTCCTGCCGCCCGTCGGGAGAGCCGCCGTCGAGGGCCGGGAGCGGGGGGTGGGCCGGATGGGGGAGAGCGGGTGGTCGGGGGTGCGGCTCGGCGTTCCCGTAGGACATGTACGGATCTCCTGGAGCGGCGGCGGCCCCGCGTGAACGGGCGCGTGACGGCGTGGGGGAGCGGCTCGGGTCCCCGCACGGTATTCGGCCACGCGTACGATGTGGAGGGTTTTTACCGAAGTGGCCGGTGGACGGCTGATGGACGACGGAACCTCAGCTGTTACGCCTGTTTCTGGTGGGATGTCAGAGGTCACGGCCGGTCGGGCGGGAGCCGCCGACCTGCGGTGGGACGGGCGGGCGGGGTGCGGCCGTCCCGGGTCCGCCGTGGCGCGGGGAGGCGGAAAACGCGCGGCGCCACGGGCTCAGGGGAGAGGGCCGGCCGGGACGGCGTCGGCCAAGATCCCGGGGCGGCGGCGCGCCGTACCGGCGGCGTCCCCCGCTGCGCGGAGGCCGCCGCGGGCCGGCCCGGTCGGCGGGGATCGGTCCGGTCGGCAGGGATCAGAAGGACGTGACGACGACCCGTGCCACCGAGGGGTCCCGGAGGGCGGCGTACCCGGCGTCGATCTCGCCGAGCGCGATCCGCCGGGAGACGAGGTCGTCGAGGTTCAGACGGCCCCGCAGATACAGGTCCGCGTAGCGGGGGATGTCGCGCCGGGGGTCGGCCGACCCCATGATCAGGCCCTGGAGCCGCTTCTGCTCCAGCAGCAGCCGCGGCAGGGACAGCTTCATCTCCCCCTTGCCGCCCGCCAGGCCCACCACGTGCACGGCACCCCCGAGGGCGGTCATGCGCAGCGCCTGTTCCGTCGTCGCCGGCACGCCGACGACGTCGAAGGCGTGCCGCACCCCGCCCCCGGTCAGCTCGCGCACGGCCGCGACGGCGTCCGTGGCCGTGGAGTCGACGACGTCCGTGGCGCCGAAGGCGCGCGCCCGCCGCAGCCTGCCGGCCTGCACGTCCACCGCGACGATGCGCGAGGCGCCGGCGATCACCGCCCCGCTCACCGCGTTCAGCCCGACGCCCCCCACGCCGATCACGGCGACGGTCTCCCCGGCCCGCACCCGCGCGCCGTTGAGCACGGACCCCACGCCGGTCAGCACCCCGCAGCCCAGCAGGGCGGCCGGGGCGAACGGCATGCGCCGGGGGACGGCGGTCAGCTGGTTCTCGTGGACGAGGACCCGCTCGGCGAAGCCGCCCAGCCCCATTCCCTGGGTGACCGGCCGCCCCGCGCGGCTGAGCCGGGGAGCCTGCCGCTGCGGATCGCGCAGGGTGGCCCCGGGGTGGCCGCACTGGTACGTCCTGCCGTCCCGGCACGCGGGACAGTCGCCGCACCACTGGACGAGGCAGCCCACCACATGGTCGCCGACGGCGAAGGCGCCGGCGCGCGGCCCGAGGGCGGTGACGACACCGGCGACCTCGTGTCCCAGGACCACCGGCGGGGAGTAGCCGGTCGGGGCGTGGGTGGCGAGGGTGAGGTCGGTGTGGCAGAGGCCGGACGCCCTCACCTCCACCAGGACCTCGTGGCCCGCGGGCTCGGCGATGTCGATGTCCTGGAGGGCGAATCCACCGCCCGCCGCGTCCACGACTGCGGCTTTCACGATCAGGCTCCGTCTCCGTCGGCGGGACCGGTCGGCCCGCTCAGACGCGGTCGAGGAGGAAGTAGAAGAAGGGACCGTCCTCGCCGAAGCCCTTGCCGTTCATGATCCCCAGGAGGGTGCGGTCGTCGACCGCCTTGAAGTGGTCGAAGACCGGCTGGCCGTCGTAGACCATGGTCGCCGTCGACTCGCCCCGGAACTCGACCATCCACAGACTGGCCTCGCCCTTGCCCAGCTCGGTGTCGGAGTACAGCTGCCCGTCCTCCCCGCGCATGATCAGCGGCTTGGCCTCGTCGGCCGAGAGGAACGACTTGCCGTACCAGCCGGAGGCCCGCAGACGCCGGTACAGCGGATGCCCGGTGTCGAACCCGCTGCCGCGCCACTCGCCGAGGATGTCCTCGACGCGGACGGTGGGCAACGCGGCCCAGACGGCGTCGAGTTCCCCGGCCGGGACGGCGGAGTCCTTGCCGCGCAGGACCTCGAACCGGGCGCGGGCTTCCTCGATGTCCATCGGCTGTCCTTCCCTCCGGGGGAGACCACTGAATGAAACAAACATTGGCATTATGTATCACTGTTTCATGGAGGGCCAGGGGTGGGAGGGAAGAACACCCGTTCACCACGGAACTCGGCGAGGGGCGGGCGGCGGAGGACGGTGGACGGCGGCGGACAGCGGAGGGTGAAGGGGTGCGCCGGTCAGCCGTCCAGGGGTAGCGCCGAGGTAGGCCCAGAAGCCGCCAGTTGCGGAGCCGGGGCGCCCGGATCGACGGGCGCCTTCGCTTCGGCGGCCCGCAGCCCGTCGTAGGTCGGTTCGCGCTGGAGGCCGCGCTGGAGTTCGCCGGCGGCGGCGAGGGTCTGCGCCGTGAAGACCAGGGGCCGTCGGTACGGGTCGGGCAGTGGGGGACAGGTCGAGGGCTTGACCCATTCTGTGCTCGTCTTCCCGGGCGCGGCAAAACCGCCGGAATTCAAGGGCGGGCTCGCCCATAAGGCAGGCGAAGGCAGGCGGGCATCGGGAGCGCAATCAGCGATATACGGAACGGCGGAACGGCGGAAGCGTGATACGCCGTACGGTCAGCCGTCATGGATTCAGTCGCAAGGACATGGCTTCGCCAGGTAAGTCAAGACTTACCTTCAAGGAACTTTGACCGTATGGTGTGGCTCGATTCGAAGGAGCCCCTGTTGTCGAAGATGAATGATCCCGCCGCGCGTGCGGTTGAATCGGAGCAGGATTATGTGTCCTCCTTATATGAGTTGCTCACCGAGCGGCTTTCCGAGGCGCGAGTAAACCGAGCGAGTGTGCTGAAATCCCCGGCGGACAGCGCCGGTGAGGCATACGAGAGGGAAATCGCCGCCGAGCGTCTGGCCAAGGAGATCGGCCGGCTGGAGGGCGCCGAAAAGGGGCTGGTCTTCGGACGCATCGACTGGACGGATGGCACGGCCCTGCGCATCGGACGGATCGGACTGCATACGGAGGAGGACGACCTGCCTCTGCTAGTGGATTGGCGCGCGAACGCGGCACGGCCCTTCTACGAGGCGACACCGGTCCACCCGATGGGCCTGCGGCGGCGCCGGCACCTGCGCCTCGAGGAGCGCACGGTCATCTCGGTGAGCGACGAACTGCTGGACGGGACCGCCCCGACCGACGAGGACGTCGTGCGGGACGGCCCGTTGACCGAGGCTCTGTCGGCACGGCGTACGGGCAGGATGCACGCGGCCGTCGCGACACTGCAGGCCGAGCAGGACGAGATCGTCCGCTCCGCCCACCGCGGGGTGACCGTGGTGCAGGGCGGGCCCGGCACCGGCAAGACGGTGGTCGCCCTGCACCGGGCGGCCTATGTCCTGTACGCGTTCCCGCGCGCCGCGGAGGAGGGTGTCCTGGTGGTGGGCCCGAACGCCCGCTTCCTCGACTACATCTCCCAGGTCCTTCCCTCGCTCGGGGAGAACGACGTCGTTCTAACGACCTGCCGGGAACTGGCCGGAGTGTCCACGGACACGGTGGACCCGTTCGACACGGCGCGTCTCAAGGGCGGCTCCGACCTCGCCGACGCCCTGGCCGGCCTGCTGCGCGTCCACCAAGCCCCCGCCGGTGACTTCACCGTGCGGGTCGGACGGGAACTGGTTCACCTGTCCGGTGAGGAAGTCGCCACGGCACGCGACGCCGCCGTGGCAGCCGCACCGGGGCACAACCCCGCGCGCCAGGTGTTCAGAGAGCTCTTGGTCGACGCCGTCACCGACGCGATGCAACGGGACATGGGCGACCTCCTGGAACAGATCGACGCCGATGCCGCCAGGATGACGGGCATGGACCTCGACCGGTTCACGGGAGCCGCCCAGCGCCGTGCCGAAGGCGCGGCCGACTCGGGTCCGGCCCACGAGCTGGACCTGGACGCCGTCCGAGCCGATCTCCTCGACGACGCCGGCGTCGACCGAGCGGTCGAGGTGTTGTGGCCGCGGCTGGTACCCGGTGACCTCGTGCAGGCGCTCCTGACGAACGCCGGCGCTCTCGCCGAGCACCTGCCCCGCCTGACCGCGCACGAGCGGTCCCTGCTGCTGCGCGGTCCGGACGACCCGTGGACCGATGCCGATGTGCCGTTGCTGGACGAGGCGGCGAGCCTGGTCGACGGGCCCCCCGAGCGGACGTACGGGCACGTCGTCGTCGACGAGGCGCAGGAACTGACCGCCATGCAGTGGCGGATGATCGTCCGCCGCTGCCCGGCAAGGGCGATGACGCTGGTGGGTGACTTCGCCCAGGCAGGCCCGGTCGCGACGGCACGCGACTGGAAGGAGGCACTGAGCCCCCACGTCGGACCGCGGTTCACACTGCACAACCTGACCGTCAGCTACCGCACCACGCAGGAGATCCTGGAGAGCGTCCGGGACCTGCTCACGCGGATCGCTCCGGACCAGAAGCCCACACGGTCACCGCGAAGCGGTGAGAGCCCTCGCACCGTGACCACACCTCCGGACGCGTTGGTCACCGCCGTCGTTCAGGAACTCCGCGCCCAGAGCACCGCGCACCCGGGCGAGCTTCTGGGAGTGATCTGCGCGGACACCAGGGTGAGCGAGCTGACGGCCCAGGGCATTGCTCACCACGCACGCATCGTGCCGGCGTCCGAAGCACGCGGCCTGGAATTCGACGGGGTCGTCGTCATGAATCCCGAGGAAATCATCACGGCCCGCCCCGGCGGGGAAAGGGACTTGTACGTAGCCCTGACCCGGGCCACCAAACGCCTCTGCACCATCACCGTCCAGCCCGCCTGACGCCTCGGTCAGGTACGGCGAGATATGGGCCGGGTCCTCAGGATCGATCTCCCATCCCTCTTCCGGCAGCCGGCGGACGATCTCGGAGATGTCCAGGGAATTGTGGAAGATCACCGCATTCGTGAGCAGAGAGCTGAACTTCATCGCCTTCTCCTGCTCGACGGGGTGGTTGTCGGCGAGTACGTCCTGGTTGCCGAAGCCGACCCACTGGGAGAACCGGTTGAACGACTCGACCTCGTCCGTCACGGCCGTCACCCGCTGGCGCAGTGGCGCGTCCGCCGGCCCGGCGCACGGGGGTGCTCGCCGCCCCGCTTCGCGGAGGGCCGCACCTTGAGTGAGGGGATGCCGGCGTCCGGGGCGATGACCAGGCCCTCGTTGTCGGGATACCCGGCATCCGCCGCCGCGGCGGCAGACCGCAGTTTGTCCGAGTGCCCGCGGTGCCGTCGGCTTCCCCCGGGAGCGCGGCTCAGTGCCGTGGGTCCGGGTGTTCCTCGGTCCAGGTGAACGCGTCCAGCCCGCTGCGGACTCCGGGCTCCGTGTCCGGGCGCGGGCCGGCCGGGGCGTCGGGCGGCGGCGCGTCGGGCGGCGGGGCGTCGGGCGGCGGGGCGTCGGGCGGCGGGGCGTCGGCGTCGTGCCGCTCCGCCCCGGCGGGCGGGCGGCGCAGCAGACGGTCCGCGGTCCAGGCGACCGCGCAGACGACGGCGAGGGCGGCCGTGGCGAGCAGTGCGAGCACGATCGGCATGATGAGGCTGAACATCACGGTGGAACGGGCGGCGCCGGGTATGTCGGCGCAGGCACAGGCGAGCATGGAGCGGTTCATGCCCCCGTCCGGCTCGCTGAATGCGGCGGAACACCCGTCTGTGACCCGGACGTGCTGACTCCGTGCTGCGGCCCCAGGCCCGGCCGGGCCTGGGGCCGCGCGCGGTCAGGTGTCCGGGCCGCGCGCGGCCGCCCTTACCGCGCGCCGCCGGGCCGGCCGGAGCCGTCCTTGTCGAACCAGAGCTTGTGCACGGCGACTTCGAGGGTGCACTCGGTCTCCAGGACGCCGTCCAGCGGGCGTACGCGTTCCTGGAGGAACCGCCACAGCGCGCCGTCGTCGGCGACGAGCACCTGGGCGAAGACATCGGCCCTGCCGACGGTGGTGGAGACGTAGCTGACCTCGCCGCCTTCCTCGACGAACTGCCGTCCGCACCGGCGTCACCGAACTGGCCGTGGCCGTCGGCGTGCTGGCGGTGGGCGTGCTCCTGTGGCTGTACCGGACCCGCGTACAGGACCGCAGGCCACCCGCGCACGAGGGCGGCTGACCGCACCGAAGCCGAAGCGGATGCCGTCGCCCCTTCGTACCGTCGAACCCGTCGAACCCGTCGTCGGTCCCCCAAACGCCACCGGCCGGCACGTATTGACGACCCGTCACACGATCCGCCAGCGGCCGCATCCTCCCCCGTGCCAGACCCTTGTCAGCCGGCCGCACCCCGCCCTATTGTCGCGGACGGAACAAGGGAAAGCGCTTTCTGATGAGCGTGGGACCGCTCCCAGAGAGCCATTCGTCGCGGGGGCCGCCGCGACGTGTGCACGAGCCGCCGGAGATCCGGCACGCGGCTGTCCAACGACGCCGACGTGCCGAGGAACGAAGGGTGCACGCCATGCCGCACACGCACCACGCCGTCCACCGCGCTCCAGGCGGCGACGGCTTCCTCTGACGGACGGCGGGCCGGCCGCCGGCCCCGGCGGTCACCGCGCCGGGGCCGGGCCGCCGCCGTCCGTCACCACGCCGGCACACGGGACACCCGGACGTGAGCGTCCGCCCCGGGCCGGCGGTCCGAGGCGCTCCGGGCCGCGGTGGCCGCCCGGGCGCGTCGAAAGAGCCAGCCGCACCAGGGCCGACTTCGGCCTGCCCGGCGACCGGACCCCACCGGCCCCACCGGCCCCACCGGCCCCGCCGGGCCGCCCGGGACACCAGGTCCCCTGCCGATCCGGCAGCCGCCCCGGACAGCCGACGCGAGGCCGGCGTACAGAGCAGCACCTCCCCATGTTCGAAGACGGATCAGGAGACGCACGATGAGACGACCAGTCGCACTGAGACTCTCCGCCGCCTCGGCCGCCCTGGCCATCGCGGCCGCGGCCGGAGTGGCGCTGTCCATGCCCGAGGCGTCGGCGGCGACCGGCGGCGCCACCGGCTACGCCACCCAGAACGGCGGAACGACCGGCGGCGCGGGCGGCCAGACGGTACGGGCCACCACGGGCACCGAGATCCACGCGGCCCTGTGCGGACGGGCCGACAGCGCCACCCCGATCACCATCGAGGTCGAGGGCACCGTCAACCACGGCAACACGGCCAAGGTGTCGGGCGACAGCTGCAACACCGCCGACGGGGTGATCGAGCTCAAGCAGATCAGCAACGTCACGATCGTCGGCGTCGGCGGCGGTGCCGTTTTCGACCAGCTCGGCATCCACATCCGCGAGGCCGGCAACATCGTCATCCAGAACGTGACGGTCAAGAACGTCAAGAAGTCCGGCTCGCCCACGTCCAACGGCGGGGACGCCATCGGCATGGAGAGCGACGTCCGCAACGTCTGGGTCGACCACGTGACCCTGGAGGCGTCGGGCGGTGAGTCCGAGGGCTACGACGGCCTCTTCGACATGAAGGACGACACCCAGTACGTGACGCTGTCGTACAGCGTCCTGCGCAACTCCGGCCGGGGCGGCCTCATCGGGTCCAGCGAGAGCGACCTCAGCAACGGCTACGTCACGTTCCACCACAACCTCTACGAGAACATCGACTCCCGTACCCCGCTGCTGCGCGGCGGGGTCGCCCACATCTACAACAACCACTACGTGAGCCTCAACGAGTCCGGCATCAACTCCCGTGCCGGGGCCCGCGCCAAGGTGGACAACAACTACTTCGAGGACTCCAAGGACGTCCTGGGCACCTTCTACACCGACGAGGCCGGCTACTGGCAGGTCGGCGGCAACGTCTTCGACAACGTGACCTGGTCCGAGGCCGGCGAGGAGAACAACCCGGCCGGTCCCGACCCGCAGTCCAACACCACCGTCGGCATCCCCTACGCGTACACGCTCGACGCCGCCGCCTGCGTACCGGACGTCGTCAGCCGGACGGCGGGAGCCGGCACCGGGCTCCAGGTGTCGGACGGCAACTGCACGGTGCAGACACCGACGTCCACCCCGACCCCGACCCCGACCGCCACGGCCACCTCCACGACGCCCACGCCCACTCCCACGTCGAGCGCGACCCTGCCCAGCGGCACCAACCTCAGCCTGGGCGCCGGCTCCGACGGCTCCAGCAAAGCCAGTGGCACGAGTTACGGCAATGTGCGCGACGGTGACCTGAGCACCTACTGGTCGCCGACCGGCTCGACCGGTTCCATCTCCATCAAGTGGGGCTCGGCCACCGCCGTCTCCACCGTCGTCATCCGGGAGGCGTCCGGTTCCGAGGGCTCCATCGGGTCCTGGCGGGTCCTCAACGCCGACACCGGCGCCGTCCTGACCTCCGGCAGCGGCGCGGGAACCATCTCGTTCCCGCGCACCTCCCTCAGCAAGGTCACCTTCGACATCACCGGCTCGACCGCCACGCCGAAGGTCGCCGAGTTCGAGACCTACGACCAGTAGGAGTCCCCGCCGGCCCGACGGCGACCGTCACTCGGACCGCGGCCCGTTCGAGTGACGGTTCCCGGCGGCCGTCAGCCCACCAGCAACCGGGACTTCAGCTTCCTGATGTCCTTGGCGTCCAGGCCGAGGGCGTTCTTCTCGTACGCGGAGAACGAGCCGTACGCGTCCTCGACCTCGTCGAACCCGGAGTTCAGGTACTCGGCGCGGACGTCCAGCAGCGGCTTGTAGACGGCGGCCTGGTCGGCCGGCAGGGCCGCGAGGGCGGCGGCGTTGGCCTCGGCACGGTAGTCGTTGGAGGCGAGGTAGTCCCGCATGACCGTCTCACGCGGCACCCCGAGGGCGGTGAGCAGGGTGGCACTGGCCCAGCCGGTGCGGTCCTTGCCCGCGGTGCAGTGGTACAGCGAGCCGTCGGCGTCGTCGGTGAGGCCGCCGAAGACCGTGGAATAGGCGGCCTTCGCCGTCTCGCCGCTCACCATCGCCTTCTCGCCGGCGATCATCATCTGGGTGGCGCCCTCGGCGGTGGTGGGCATCGTGTAGCCGCCGCCCGCCGAGTCGCCGCTGACGTTGGCCACCACGTAGCGCACACCGCTGGGCAGCCGGTCCGGCGCGGCGGTCCGCTCGGACGTCATGCGCAGGTCGTAGTCGACGGACAGACCCAGCCGCCTCAGCTTGGCGAGGTCGGCGTCGGTGAGGTTGTTCAGCGCGTCCGAACGGTAGACGACGCCCATCTTCACCCAGTGGCCGTCGACGGTGCGGTAGCCGCCCGCGTCACGGAAGTTGACGGCGCCGTCGAGCTCGATCAGCCGGTCGGCCAGGCGCAGCCTGCCGCCCCGGTCGGGCACCAGGTCGAACCACTGCCGGTCGGCGGCGGGCAGGCCCCTGACCGTGACCGAACCGGCCGAGCCGCCGGAGGCGACGGTACGCCCGCCCGCGCGGACGGCGACGTGCCGCACGCCCGGCGCCTCCCAGGTGATGCGGTACGAGCCGTCGTCCTGGGCGGTGACCTCGGCAGCCGTGAAGGGGATGCGCGCGGAGGCGCTCTGGCGGGACGCCGGGGCCGCGACGGCGGCGGGGGCGGCGACGCCCGCGAGCACGGCGGCCGCCGTCAGGGCGCACGCGGCCGTCCTGACGTGTGTCATGTGTGTCATGGCCGGATCGTTCGCCTCGAAAGGAAGCCGGAGGTGAACGGTCCGCGACGTGCCGTCGTCGGCCCGATGCCATGCTCCGGCCGGCGCCCCCGCACGGTGCCCCGCATCCACCGGCCCGGCCGGCCCGTGCCGCCCGGACGGTCAGCGCAGGTGGACGATGTGCCGGTCGGTGAGGGTGGTGACGTGCCCGGAGGCGGCGTGCAGGCCGGTGACCGCTCCACCGCCGGCTGCCGCGCTCCACCGCCGGGTGCCGTCGGCCCGGTCGAGGGCGTACACCCGCCCGTCCTCGGCGCCGACGTAGACGGTGTCGCCCTGGACCTGGGGGCCTGCCGTGATACTGCCGCCGGCCGGGGCGGACCAGACGCGCGTGCCGGTGGCGGAGTCGAAGGCGTAGAGGCGCCCGTCGTCGCCCGCGACGTGGACGAGGTCGCGGTCGGGGACGGGCACGGACTTGGCGCGGCCCGCCGGCTCCGACCAGCGCAGTCCGCCCGCGGAGAGGTCCACGGCGTAGAGACGGCCGTCGGCGGCCGTGAAGCGGACCAGGCCGTTCGAGACCGCCGGGTCCGACAGCGGGCCGGGGAACGGGCCGGCCCGCCACAGTTCCTCGCCGTCGGCGGGGTCGATGCCGTGGACCTGGCCGTCGGCCAGGCAGGCCGCGAGGGTGTGCCGTTCGTCGCTCACGGCGGATTCGCAGTCGGTGTCGATCCCCCATCGCGGGACGCCGGTGCGGCAGTCGACACCCTGGGTGCCCTCGTCGCTCGTGGTCAGGCAGAGCGTCCCGGCTTCGGCGAGGAACCGGCCCCCGGTGTGCCAGCGCACAGTGCCGGTGCGGGTGTCGAGCGCGGCCGTCACGTAACCGCCGATGAAGGTCGGGAAGCCGTGCCGCGTGTCACTGCGACAGACGCTGCTCGTGACGCACAGGGCGGGCCGGACGTCCGACGCGACGCGCACCCCTCCCCGTCGGGAACCGGAACCGGTGTGGGACCCCTGCGTCGTGATGGTCCAGGAATACCACCTCCACATCGTCACGTAGAGGGTGTCCGGCACGGTGTCGCTCCGTACGGGTTCGTCCATGCCGGCCGTGAGGGCGGCACCGCCGCCGGCATCCGGCAGCACATCGGACAGGTCGCGGGTCCACCGCCGGGCGCCGGTGCTGCTGTCGCGGGCCTGGACGGTGGCGAGGTCGTCGGTGACGTAGAGGGTCGTGGCGTCGGCGGTCAGGGAGCCGCCGCCGGCTTCGGGGGCCGGCTCGGACCAGCGGGTGGCGCCCGTGGTGGTGTCCACCGCTTGCACGGCATCGTCGTCCAGCACGAACTGGGTGCCGGCGGTGGCCGGTCCGAGACCGGCGCCGAGGGCGAGACCGTCCTTCCACAGCAGCGCGGGCGCGGGCTCGGTGTCCCTCACCTTCCCGGTCTCCGTCGCCGTCCCGGTGTCCGTCGTGTCCGTGTCGGAGGAGGGCGGAGCCTGCGTCGGTGGCGCCGCGGTGGTGATCGTCAGCCCCAGCAGCACCACGACCGACAGCTCACGCAACCGGCCGGCCCGCACGGCCCGAAGCCCACCCGGGCGCCCCGGACCACGCCGTCCGCCGCCCGCCGTCCTACCGTCCCCGTCCGGGCCCCGACGGAACGGCAGGACGGAGCCGGCCACGACCCGGGCCGACACCGTCCGCCACAGCCGCCCCGCCCGTGAGGACGCCGGGGAGGCGGACGGGGGCGAGGGCGGGGCCTCGGCCTCCGTGCCGCCCGCTTCCGTCGCCGCCACGGCACCGGCGCCGGCGGGGGAGTCGTCCGGGCCGTCCCCGGCTCCGTCCCGCCGGACGACACGCACGCTCCCCTCGACGACGCGCGCCGACCCGGCAAGGACGTCGGCCGGTTCGACGATGCCCATCCGCTGCCGTACCTCGGCGAGCCGTTCGCACCGCGTCGCACGCCGGTCGTCGACGGCCTCCAGCAGCAGCTCGTACTCCCACTGCTGCGGAGGGCGGTGCGGGGCCGCGTCCGGTTCGCCGGGCGGTTCTTCCGCACCACCGGAGCTCTCCTCAGGGCCCGGGGCGACGGAAGCACCCTGATGGAGCGCCTGGAGTTCGCGCCGGTGGCTCTCCGCGCGGTGGCGGACGGTCGTGAGGAGGACCTCGGCCGCGCCGCGGTCCCGGAAGGCCAGCTCCAGCCGTTGCTCGGCGCGGGCGAGTGTCGCGCCGAACGCCTCCAGGTCCCGCTCCGCCGCCGTGACCGACCGGGCCTGCCGCAGCGCCCGGTCCCGTTCCGCCTCCAGTCGCGCGCAGCGGTCCTGCAACGACGTGATCGTCGCCTCGAGCACCCGGATGGTGTCCTGGTTGTCCCGGAGGGCCCGCTGGACCTCGCTGTGGCCGCGGAGGGCGTCGTCCAGCCGGAGCCGCAGTTCCCGCACCGACATCCCCGCCCCGGCCGCCGATCCGGCGGCACGGTCCTTCGCCGCCGTGTCCGGAGCCACGCCGTGCCTGTCCCCGCCGGGCATCCGCACGCCCCTTCACCGGTGCCCGCGACCAGGCACGTCCTCCCCGTACACCCGCGCCCCTCGGCGGCGAAGCCGCGAAACCGTCGCGCACGACGGATCTCCCCTCCAGGCGGGTGCTCCACCTTCACACATCTCGCGCCACGGGCGTTCCTTCTGCACGCATCGCGACGGAACCGCCCGGTAATGACCGATTTTTGCGCGGTTCTGATCACCCAGGGTGGGTGCACAGGAAGGCGTGTCGCGGAAGGGGGCCGGTCTCGGCGGCGGCGTGCAGGACGGTGCCGGCCGGGGCCTGCCGGTCGAGGGCGGGCCGGACGACGCGTCCGGCGTCGGTGCGGTGGACGGCCGCCCAGCGGTTGGTGCCGTCGCCGACGTGGGCGGAGACGCCCTGGGCGCGGGCGGTGGCCACGAGCGCGGCCAGGAACCCGTGATCGCCGGTGCCGTGGACGGTGGGGGCGGCAAGGCCGGAGGCGCCCGGCCCCCTTCGGAAGGGGTCCGGGCGCCTCCGGGTGGGGGCGGGCGGCTCAGCCGCCGGTCGTCGAGGCGCCGGCCACGGTGCCTTCCGCCGGGCGCGGCAGCGTCAGCACCGCCAGCAGACCGAGGACCGCGACCGCGGCGAAGAAGTAGAAGCCCCAGGGGTGGCCGATGCCGGCGGTGACCAGGGCGCCGGTGATCGACGGGCCGATGATCGAGCCCATCCGGCCGATGCCGGACGCCGAGCCGAGGGCGGTGCCGCGGATGGAGGCCGGGTAGTAGTGCGTGACGTAGGCGTAGACGAGGACCTGGGCCGAGAAGACGAACACGCCGGTGAAGAAGACGACGGTGTTGAGCAGCAGGTCGCTGTCCATCTTGACGCTCAGGCACGCCAGCATCAGCACCGCCGCCCCGAACCAGGCGAGGGTGGTGCCCTTGATGCCGCGCCGGTCGGCGACGAACCCGCCGATGACCAGACCGACGACACCGCCGAGGTTGAGCACGAGGAGCTGGGTGACGGCCGTGGGCACGGGGTAGCCGGCGTCGTTCATGAGCTTGGGCAGCCAGGTGTTGAGGCCGTAGACCAGCAGCAGCCCCATGAAGGAGGCGACCCAGATGCCGATGCCCGCACGGAGGTAGGCGGGCTTCAGCAGCTCCGTGAACGGCACACGCCGGTCGCCGGTCACCTGCTTGGCCTGCACGAACGCCTCCGACTCCGGCAGGCGGAACCACTGGATGGCGGCGACGACGAAGCCCACCACGCCCAGGATGTAGAAGAGGATCTGCCAGTTGTCGGTCACCTGCAGGGCCAGCAGCGAGGTGATGACCGCACCGGTGTGGTAGCCGGTCATGGTGAGCGTGCTGGCCCGGGCCCGTCGGGCGGCCGGCATGTGCTCGGCCATCATCGTGAGGGACACCGGCATACAGGCGCCCAGGCCGAGGCCGGCGACGAGACGCAGCAGGGCGAACATCGCGACGGAGTCGGCCAGCGGCACCAGGATCGTGAACAGCGAGAACACGACCACCGAGCCGATGAGCAGCAGACGCCGGCCCAGCCGGTCGGCGAGCGGGCCCACCAGGACCGCTCCGACGGCGACGCCCACGAGCGACAGTGTCGCGATGGTCGTCGCGTCACCGGCGGTCATGCCGAGGTGGTGGGTCTTGAGCAGCGTCGGGATGATGGCGCCGAGGACGACGAGGTCGTAGCCCTCGAGCAGGACGGTGATCCAGCACAGGATCACCGTCCAGGCGTTGCGGCCGGCTCTGCCGGTCTGGACGGAGGTGGCGGACGAGGTGGTGGAGGCCATGACGGCATTCCCCCCAAGGGCGGCTGCGGAGGACGGGGTGTGCGGCTGACGGACGCGCGGGTTCCGCGGCCGGAAGGACGGCGGAACCCGGCGTACCGCCGGGGTGACGGCTCGCGGGGGAGCGAGCTGCGGCGGACCGCCGTGGTGACCGCTCGCGGGGAAGCGAGCGCCGGCGGGCCGCAGGGGTGACGGCTCACGGGGGAGCCGGTTCCGGCGGGCCGTGAACACCACGGCCCGCGCGGGAGCTGAGCGGGTTCAGAACGGGTAGTCGGCGATGTCCGGGCGGACCGTCACCCACTGGGTCTCGGTGAAGGCCTCGACGTTGGCGGCGGCGCCGCCGAACCGGGATCCGGTCCCGGACGCCTTGACTCCGCCGAACGGCGCGTTGGGCTCGTCGCCCACGGTCTGCTCGTTGATGTGGATCTTGCCCGAGTCGATCAGGTCGGCGAGCTTCATCGCTGTACCGACGTCGCCGAGGATACCCACGGACAGACCGTACTCGCAGTCGTCGACGATCCGCGCGGCCTCCTCCACCGTCGAGAAGCCGATGACGGGCGCCACGGGACCGAAGATCTCCTCACGCCACGCGGGCATGTCGGTGGTGAGCCCGCTCAGGACGGTGGCCCGGTACCCGTTGCCGACGATCTCGCCGCCCGCGACGAGGGTCGCGCCCGCCGCGACGCTGTCGGTGACGATGCCGTGCACCCGCTCCAGCTGGCGCCGGTCGATGATCGGGCCGAGCGCCACGTCCTCACGGGCGGGGTCGCCCACCGGCAGCGCCCCGGCCTTCGCGGCGAGCGCCGCGGTGTACTCCTCCAGCAGCGACTCGTGCACGATGTGGCGGCCGGTCGTCATGCAGATCTGCCCCTGGTGCAGATAGGAGCCGAACGCGCCCGCGGAGGCCGCCCTGGCGACGTCCGCGCCGGGCAGCACCACGAGGGCGTTGTTGCCGCCCAGCTCCAGGTGGGCCCGCTTCAGCAGCCGGCCGGCCTGCTCGCCGATGGCCCGCCCGACGGGGGTCGAGCCGGTGAACGACACGACCCGCACCTCGGGCGCCTCGACGACGGCCCGGCCGACCGCGCCGTCGCCGGGCAGCAGGTGCAGGACGCCCGGCGGCAGCCCGGCCTCCTCGAAGATCCGCGCGATGACGACACCGCCGCTCACCGCGGTGCGCGGATCGGGCTTCAGCAGCACGGCGTTGCCGAGCGCGAGCGCCGGCGCCACCGAGCGCAGGCCGAGGATGAGGGGGAAGTTGAACGGCGCGATCACGCTGACGACGCCGGCCGGGCGGCGGCGGGCGAAGGACCAGCGGGCCTGCTCCGAGGTGAGCACCTCGCCCTGCGGGTGCGTGGGCAGGGCGGCGCACTCGAAGCACTCACCCACCGCGAGCCCCACCTCGAACTCCGCCTTGGACCGCACCGAGCCGGCTTCCCGCACCAGCCATTCCCCGACCTCGGCGGCGTACCGCGTGAACAGCTCGCCCGCGCGGCGCAGCACGGCGGCCCGCCGCTGCGGGGACGTCGCCGCCCAGTCCCGCTGGGCCTCGGCGGCGCGGGCGGCGGCGCGGCCCGCGTCCTCGGCCGTGGCCAGGCCCACGGTGGCGAGCTGGTCCCCGGTCGCCGGCTCGACGACCGGATGCGTGTGGGCGGCGTCCTGCCAGCCGTCGCTGAAGAACCTCTTGCCCCAGACGGCGCTGTCCAGGAGTGTCATCGGTGTGCCTTTCCTCATGTTCCGGAAGGTCGGCCCGCAGGCCGGTCCGGAGGTGGTTCCGGAGGTCGGTCGGGAGGTCGGTCAGGAGGGGGTGGTGAGAGCCGTGTCGACCTGCACCAGCCGCGGACCGTCCGGCCGCTCGGCCAGTACGGCGCGCAGTTCCTCCACGTCACCGGCGTGCCGGGCGCTGACTCCGTAGCCCTCCGCTATGCGCGTGAAGTCCATCCCCGGGATGTCCATGCCGGGCGCGTCCGGCACCCCGAGCAGATCGCCGAACCAGCGCAGCGCGCCGTACGTCCCGTTGCGCAGCAGCACGATCGTCACGGGCACCCGGTGCTGCGCGGCCGTCCACAGGGCGGTGATGCCGTAGTTGGCCGAGCCGTCCCCGATGACGCCCACGACCGGCCGGTCGGGCCGGGCCAGGGCGACGCCGACCGCGCCGGGCAGGCCGAAGCCGAGCCCGCCGGCCGCCGGGAAATAGTAGGAGCCGGGCCGGCGCAGGTCCATCTGCCGCCACCACGCGGCGTTCGTGGAGGTGGACTCGACGACGTAGGCGGTGTCCTCGGGCAGTTCGTCGCGCAGCGCGGCGAAGACCTGCTCGGGGTGGAGCAGCGGACCCTCGGCGCCGGGCGGCTCGGGCACCGGCCGGTACGCCGCCGGCGGCGCGGCGGGCGCGTCCAGGGCCTTCACCAGCAGCTCGATGACGGCGCCGGGGTCGGCGACCAGCGCCTCGCCCATCGGCGCCCGCGCCACGGCGGAGGCGTCGTCGGTCACCTGGATCAGCCGGGTGCCCTCGGGCAGGTACCGGCCGGGCAGGTACTCGTGGTAGCGGAACACCGGCGCCCCGAGGACGAGGACGAGGTCGTGCCCCTCGAACGCCTTCGCCACCGGCGCGATCCCCGCCGGCAGCACCCCCCGGAACTGCGGATGCCGGTTGGGGAAGGGCAGGCGGAACAGCGAGGGCGCCGCCCACACCGGGCATTCCAGCCGCTCGGCCAGGCTCACGGCGTCGTCGAACAGCCCGGCCGAGTCGATGTCGCCGCCCAGGACGAGCGCGGGCCGGCGGGCGGCGCGGACCTGCTCGACGAGCGCGTCGGCCTCGTCCCCGCCGGGCGCGGAGCACCGCCGCACCTGCCTCTCCAGCACGGCCAGGCTGTTGTCGCCGGCGTCGGCGGCCCAGTCGTCGTACGGCACGGACAGGAACGTGGGCCGCCGCTGGAGGCGTGCCTCGAAGACGGCCTGCGCGAGCGCGCGCGGCACGTCCTGGGCACACGCCGGCTCCGCGGCCCAGCCGACGAGCGGCTTCATCAGCGCGGGCGCGTCGACGATGGACAGGTGGGACTCCGGGCCGATGGCCGACCGCACCTGCTGACCGGCCACGATCACCAGCGGCGTCCGGGAGACCACGGCGTTCGTCAGCGTGCCCATCGCGTTGCCGGAGCCGGAGGCGGCGTGCAGGTTGACCAGCACCGGGCGGCCGGTGGCCTGGGCGTAACCGTCCGCCATGCCGACCACTGCGCCCTCGTGCAGACCGAGGACGTACCGGAAGGCGTCGGGGAGCTCGGCGAGAAAGGGCAGCTCGTTGGAGCCGGGGTTGCCGAACACGGTGGTGAGGCCCTGACGCTGCAGGAACGCGTGGGAGACATGACGTACGGAGGGCAACGGACCTTCCTTTCCGCGAGTGACCCGGGACACGCTAGGCAGCGCCGCGAGAGGGGCGCCAATAGATGTTGTGAACCCGCGATATAGACTCCGTCGATATGAGGAACTTCGACCTCAACCTGGCCCGCGTCTTCGTCCTGCTGTACGAGACGGGCAGCGTCACGGCCACCGCCGACACCCTCCACGTCACCCAGCCCACCGTCAGCTACAGCCTGGCCAAGCTGCGCCGGCACTTCGGCGACGAGCTGTTCCGGCGTACCGGGCGCGGACTGACCCCGACCGCGGGCGCCCGCCGGCTCTACGAGCCGTTGCAGCGCGCCCTGGGCGACATCGACGCGACGATCCGCCAGGCCGACGACTTCGATCCCATGACCATGTCGGGGCGGTTCACGCTCGCCCTCTCGGACCTCGGCGAGACGACCCTGCTGCCGCGGCTGCTGGCCGAGGCCCGCGAGCGCGCGCCCCGGGTGTCGTTCGCGGTCCGCCCGTTCGACGTCGACGAGGCCGAGAGCCAGCTGCGGCGCGGCGAACTGGACGCGTTCGTGGCCACCCCGGTGCTGACCTCGCACCGGACGGTGCGCATCCCGCTCTTCCAGGAGCGTTACGTCGCCCTGGTCGCCTCCGACCACCCCCGGATCCGGGGCCGCTCGGTCACGGCGGAACAACTCGCGGCGGAACGGCACGCGACCGTCTACGGTCCCAGCGGACACGTCCTGCCACGCGCGGTGCTGGCCTCGCACGGGCTGCTCGACCGCGTCGTCGTCGACGCCACCCGCTTCTCGACGCTGCCCTACGTGCTGGAGCAGACCGACCTGATCGCGATCGTCCCGGAGTACGTGGCGGAGGTCTTCACCGCCTCCCACCGCGTGCGCCTGGTCCGGCTGCCCTTCGAGACCGAGCCGATCGAGGTGGCCCTCTACGCCCGGCACGAGTCCTCGCGCAGTTCCTCGCAGCGGTGGCTGGTCCGCTTCATGGCCGAGGTGCTGGGCGAACTCGTGAGCCCGTCCCAACTGCCGCCCGCCAGCGCCCCCGACGGCGCGGTCCACCTGCCCGGACCCGAACCGGCGGCTCCCGGCCGGGACACCGACGAGGCCGGCGAAGGGGAGGGGGCCGGGCCGGCGGTGCCACGGGACTGAACCCGCCGCGCACCAGGGTCACCCGCCGCGTACCACGGTCACCTTCAACGCGTACTACGGTCACCTACCGCGCACCGCGGTCACCCCGCCGCGCACCGCGGTCACCCCGTCGGCACACCGGTCGGTGAGTCGTCCCCTTCGCGGTTCTGCCGCATCGCGGGCAGTCCGTCGTGCCGGGCGCCCGTGACGCCGGGACCACCGGCGGCCGGCGTCAGGACGAGGACCTCGTCCTCGGCGCCCCACGCGCGCCGTTCGGACTTGCCGGGGCACAGCCGCAGGTCGTCGTCACGGTGTGCGGTGTGCGGGCGGTGGGCGCGGTAGCCGATCGCGTACTCGCCGCGTTCGAGGGCGGCGGCGACGACGGTCGCGAACGACGTCTCACGGCCCGGCGGCACGTAGTGTCCGGCCGGGCGCAGGGCGAGCCCGCCGTCCCGGCCGGCGAACAGCGCCTCGAACACCGCCGTGAGCGCCGGGTTGTGGGAGATCTGGGTCATCAGCAGTGCGGTGAGCTCGCCCCGGACGATCGCGTCGGACGCCGGCCCGAGCGGGGCCAGCGCCCGGCTGCGGGGGTCGCTCAGTTCCGCCACGACCGGCAGCGCCCGGCCCGCCTCCTCCTCCAACGACCGCAGGACCAGCAGGGTCAGCAGGGTACGGTCGTCGGGCCGTTCGGGGCCCGTGCCCGCGTCCGGCGCCGGCACGAGGACACTGTCGTAGCCGAACACGTCGAGGGCGCGCAGGGTTTCGGGACTGACCGGGTCGCCGGGGTGGTGCGTGACCGTGAGCGGCCCGGTGTCCGCGGGACCGGCGGGCGGCGCCGGTACGGGCCCGGCGTCCGCCGCGCCGACCACCTCGAGGACCGATCCGGGCCGGGCGGTCCGGCGCAGGATCTCGACGACCAGCGGCGCGCGCCGGTTCCAGCCGAGCATCAGGGTGCGCGAGGGCCCGTCGGGGCGCGGTCCCGGCGACGCCACGGCCGCCGGGTCGACGTGCTCACGGCAGTCGGTGGGCACCTCGGCCGTGTCGTCGTGGGCGACGACGACCAGCCGCTCCCCGCTGCCGAGGACGGTGTCCGGCGGCGGGCCGAGCAGGGGGCGGCCGTCGGCCCGCAGCAGTCCCACGACACAGGCCGCCTCGAAGCGCAGCGCGACCTCCGCCATGGACAGTCCGGCCGGCTCCGGGGCGTCGACCAGGTGGAACTCGGCCCCGTCGAAGTCCAGGAGGTCACGCAGCGCCGCCGACAGCCCGGGCCGCCGGGCCGACTGCACCAGCATCCGAGCCGTGGTCAGCTCGGTCTCCAGCACCGTGCCCCGCGGACCGGCGGCCAGCCGCGCGGCCGGCAGATAGCGTTCGTCCCGCACGGCGGCCACCACCGGCGGCCCGTCCTCCGCGCCGCCGTGCAGCGCCCGCAGCGCCAGCAGGACGCGTACGACCTCCACATCGGCGTCGGCGCGCTCCGACGGCAGCACCAGCACCGACCCCGCCGCGGCCGGGGTGACCAGCCCGAGGGCCTCGGGGTCCGTCAGCGCACCGGTGCGGCAGACCAGGCGGGCGCTGCCGGCGACACCCAGCGCGGCGGCGAGCGCCGCCTCCATCTCGGCCGTGTCCCGGTCGGCGAGCACGGCGACCACGCCCCGCCCCCGGTCGGCGCGCGCGGCCATCAGCTCACCGACCACCGTGAACACCTGGTCCGACCAGCCGAGGACGACGGCGTGCTCCCGCTCCAGCACCGTGGAGCGCCCCCGCCGCAGCTCGGCCAGCCGGTCGCCGAGCCCCGTGGTGACCACGCCCACCAGCGTCGACACACACAGCAGGGCGATCAGCCCGAGCACCGCGGAGAGCAGCATGCGCAGCGGCGCGCCGGTCACCCCGCCCAGGCGGAGGGTCTCCGCGCTGGTGCGCCACACGGCCGTGAGCCGGCCGGACAGCGACGGGGGCGCGTCGGGGTCGGTCCACACCAGCAGGGTGCTGAGGGGGACGACGACCGACAGACAGCACACGGCCAGCCAGCCGAGCAGTGTGCCCGTACTGCGCGCCAGTGTCCTGTCGAACAGGTAACGGGATCGGTCCCGTAACGAACTCGGCCGCTGCCGTCCTGTCACACACGCCTCCCGACACCCGTCTCACGGTTCACGGGTCGAAGCGTGCTGATCCCGGGCCCGCGACACGCCGTGGCACCGGGTCATTCATCCTTTCGGGCCGCCACGGTCGGGACCGGACCCTCAGCCGGACTGCCCCTGCTCCTGCTCCTGCTCCTGTCCCTGGCCCTGGCCCTGCTCCGGCCCCTGTTCCTGTCCCTGCTCCGAGCCCTGTCCCCGCTCCGGCTCCTGCTTGTGTCCGGCGGCCGGTTCGGGCGCGTCGGGGGAGGTGTAGAAGACGGAAGTCCCCTGCTTGCTGCGGTGGGCCAGGTTCTTGGCGACCAGCCCTTCGAGGGTGCTGCGCACCACGGTCGTCTTGATGCCGCGCTCGGGGTACCGCTTGTCCAGCCACTGGGCGATCTCGGCCGCGGAGCGGGGCTCACCCTGGTCGGCCAGGTGCTCGCGGACCAGGGAGACCAGCGAAGGCTTGGCCGGCTCGGCGGCCGCCGTACGGGCCTTGCTCGCAGGGGTCTCGGTCGTCCCGGCTGCCGTACGGGCCTTGCTCGCAGGGGTCTCGGTCGTCCGGGCTGCCGTCGTAGGGGCCGCGGTGGTCCGGGCCGCGGTGGTCCGGGCCGCGGTCGTGCGGGCCGCCGTGGTCCGGGCCTCAGTTGTGCGGGACGCCTTCTTCGCGCCGTTCTGCTTGCGGGCCGGCGGGGCGGACTTCCCGGTCTTCTTCCGCTGGGCGGCGCCCGCCGCGGCCTGCTTCCTCCCGCGGGGCGCGGGTACCCCGGCGACCGGTTCCGGCGCGACCGCCGCCGGTTCCACCGCGGTTGCCTCAGCCGGTGTCACGGCGGGCTCGACGCCGAGAGCCTGCTGGACGTTGAGCAGCACGGAACGGTCCTGTTCCAGCGCCGCCAACTGGCCCTGGAGCACGGTGATCTCACCGGCGACGCGTTCCTGCTCCTTGAGGTTGCGCTCCAGGTCCCCGGCCACCTGGGCGGCGTACTGGGAAGTCACCCCGTTCGATGCGGTCGTGACGTCGGACATGATCCTCACACTCCTTCATGGGCCCACGGACGACGGGTCGGAACCCCGTGCCCCGTGCGGAATCCGTCGCGCACCCTTTCCACAGGTGCCGCGGCTCGCGGCAGTTGCTGCTGCACGCCGTGTCGTACCGATACTACGGATGAGCGGGGCGGATGTTCTCCCGAACGGCAGCCCGGACTCGCCCCGGCGCGCCGCGTCACCACGGGAAGGAGCGTTTCGCCGCGCATCAGTTCGTAGGCGTGTGTGCGGGGACCGATGTCACCGGAGTCGATCGCGGCGCCGTTCAGGCCCACTTCTGGTGGCGGCTCCCGTTGCAGGGCGCCGCGCGCAGGCCTTCGTTGCTGTCGTCGAGGCAGTGCCCGGTGTCGGTGTTCTCGAGGACGACGGCCTCGTCGTCCCACCGCGGCAAGTATTTCACCCCGGCCGGCTGCCAGACGGCCGGCCAGCAGGGCATCGAGCGCGGCCACTGGGACCGCTACCAGTGCGCCCAGGGGGCGTTCTGGTTGTGGAACCTGTGGACCAACCGCTGAACACCTGACACCTGCCGACGGTCCCGTCCGACGGGCGTCACCGACGGGCGCGTGGTGGGGAAGTGCGCGGTACGGCCGTAGCACCGGGCGGCACGGTCGCTCCTGCCCACCGCGCACGGCAGGCCTTCTCCTGAGTCCGACGGCCGGGTACCACTGCGACGGTCCCGGCCGTCGGGCCGCTTCCGCCGCCACGCGGGCCGGCCCGGTGCGGCCGGCGCCGGGGCGCGCACGGCCCCGCGGGGCGCAGACCGTATGCCGCCGGGGGCGGGCCGGCCCCGCGGGGCACAGACCGTACGCCGCCGGGGGCGGGCGGGGCCGGCCCCGCGCTCCGCCGCCGTCGCCCCCCGACCCCTGCCGCGTAGGCTGACGCCGTGCGCACCGTGGAACTGCTGCCCGACGCCACCACCGAGCTGCGCGTCCGGGAGATGTGGCGCGGGATCGCCGCCGCCGGACTGCCCAGCCTCGCCGATCACCCGCACCCGACCAACCGGCCGCATCTGACCCTGGCGACCTGCGACGACCTCGATCACCCCGCCAGGGCGGCGCTGGCGGCGACCCTCGACGGCCTGCCCGCCCCGCTCCGGCTCGACGGGCTGCTGCGTTTCCCCGGGCGCACCCGGGTCCTGGCCTGGCGGGTCGACCCGGACGCGGGACTCACGCGGCTGCACCGGCAGGTGTGGGACGTGCTCGGCGCCCACGCCACCGGCCGCCTCAACCCCCTGCACGCCCCGGGACGCTGGGTCCCGCACCTGACCCTGGGCCGGTCGTCCCGGGCCTCGGCGTGGTGGCCCGACCATCTCCTGCCGGCCGCTCTGTCCGCCCCCTGGGACGGCACGCTCACCCACGCCCGCAGCTACGACTCCGTGACCCGCACCGTCGAACACCTCGGGGGCGGCGCCGAACCCTGACGGACGCCCACCGCCCACCAGTCCGCCGCCCGCAGGCTGCTGAACAGGCTGCTGAATCGTTCAGGCAGTGGGGGTGTCGGGACGGATGGTGAAGACCCGGTCGAGCCCCACGATGGCCAGGATGCGCAGGGTGTTGGAGGGGACGGCGGCCAGGACGAGGTCGGCTCCGGCGGCCAGGGCGTGCTGGCGGGCGGCGAGGAGCGCGGTGATGCCGCTGGAGTCGCAGAACTCCAGCTCGGTCAGGTCGACGACCAGGTGTTGCCCCGGATGCAGGGTGAGGCGTTCGACGCGCTGCCGCAGTGCGGGGGCGTGGGTGTAGTCGAGGTCGCCGGCGATGTGCACGACGGGTCCGGTGGCGGCGTTTCGGTCGGTGATACTCAGGGGGCTCATCAGCCGGTCTTCGTTGCCGGGCGGGGGTGCGGACGAGCGGCGGGTACGCCGAGGGCCAGCAGGGCGGTGTCGTCGTCGAGTCCGTCGCCGAAGCCGTCCAGCAGCCCCGTCAGTGCGGTGATCGTTTCGTGGGCGGTGGAGGGGGCGTGGGCGGTGGCGAAGGCGTGCAACGCGTCCTCGCCGTACAGACTGTCACGCGAAGGGCCGGTGCGCGCCTCGGTGAGGCCGTCGGTGTAGAGCAGGAGGGTGTCGCCCGGCGCGAGGGTGGTCTCGGCGGTGGTGAACGGGGCGTCGGGCAGGACGCCGACGAGCATGCCGCCGGGCGTGGGCAGGTACTCGGCGCTCCCGTCGGCCCGCAGCACCAGGGCCGGGGGATGTCCGCCGGACGCGAGGCGGACGACGGGGTGGCCGGAGCCGGTGTGGACGATGCCGAAGACGGCGGTGCAGTAGCGGGGATCGCCGCCGGCGGTGTACCGCTCGTGCAGGACGGCGTTCAGGGTGGCCAGCGCGGTGGCCGGCTCGGGGTCGTGGAGCGCGGCGGCACGCAGGGTGTAGCGGGTCAGGGAGGTCAGCGCCGCCGCCTGGGGCCCCTTGCCGCACACGTCCCCGAGGAAGAACCCCCAGCGGGTGCCGTCGATGGGGAACAGGTCGTAGAAGTCGCCGCCCAGCCGGTCGACGGAGGCGGTGTGGTAGTAGACGGCCGTCTCCAGCCCGGGTACCGCCGGCAGCGACGTGGGCAGCAGCGACTGCTGCAGCACGGCCAGGGCGTCGGCCAGCCTGGCCCGGTCGGCCTCGGCCTGCCGGCGCGCCTCCTCCGCCTCGGCCCGCGCCTCCTCCGCCTCGGCCCGCGCCTGCTCGGCCTCCTGCTTGCGACGCAGGAGCTCCTCCTCGTACGTACGCCGGTCGGACGCGTCGAAGACGGTGGTGCGGATGAGCAGCGGCTCGCCCTCGACGCCGTGCTTGACGGTGGAGGAGATCAGCACCGGCAGCCTGCGTCCGTCGCTGCTCCTCATCTCCAGGGCGATGCCGCTGATCTCGCCGCGCATCCGCAGCAGCGGCGCGAAGTGCGTCTCGTGGTACAGCTTGCCGCCGACGGTGAGCAGGTCGGCGAAGCGCAGCCGGCCCACCACGGCCGCGCGCTCCATGCCGAGCCAGCCCAGCAGCGTCGCGTTGATCTTGGCGATGGTGCCGTCCATCAGGGTGGACAGGTATCCGCAGGGAGCCGACTCGTACAGTTCCTCGGCACTGTCCTCCAGCAGCGCGGTGAACACCGCGTCGGTGCCGGCCCTGTCCCCGGTCCCGGACGGATCGGGGTTCGAGTCCGTGCGGCACATCACTTCAGCGACTCCAGGAAGTCCAGGATCGCTTCCGCGGTGGCCTCCGGCGCGCTCAGCTGGGGGCAGTGGCCGGTGGCGTCGAGGGTGACCAGGCGGGAGGAGGGGATCGCGGCGTGCACGAACGCGCCGACCTCGCGGGGAGCGATCACGTCGTGGAGGCACTCCAGCACCAGCGTCGGCACCCGTACGTCCTTGAGGTCCTCGCGGCTGTCGGACAGGAACGTGGTGCGGGCGAAGACCCGGGCGATGTCGGGGTCGGTCGCGCAGAAGCTGTTGGTCAGCTCCTGGCCCAGCTCGGGCCGCTCCGGATTGCCCATGATGACCGGGGCCATAGCGGACGACCAGCCGAGGTAGTTCGACTCCAGTGACGCCAGCAACTCGTCGATGTCGTCCGCGGTGAAGCCGCCGCGGTAGCCGTCGTCGTCGATGTAGCACGGGGAGGGAGCCACCATCACCAACGCACCGATCCGCCGGGGCGCCGCCTGCGCCGCCAGTACGCCGGCCATGGCGCTGACCGAGTGCCCCACGAACACCGCCCGCTCGACCCCCAGCTCGTCGCAGACCTCCACCACGTCCTGGGCGTAGCCGTCCAGGGACGAGTAGCGCTCGGTGCTCCAGGCGGACAGGTCCGAACCACCGGAGCCGACGTAGTCGAAGAGCACCAGCCGGTAGCGGTCGGCCAGGGCGGGGACGATCAGACGCCACATGTTCTGGTCGCACCCGAAGCCGTGGGCCAGGACGACCGTCGGCCCGTCCGGACGGCCGGTCACCGTGACATTGTTCCTGCGCCGCATATCCATATCGGCCATCCTCCCATCCGCGACGGATCACCCGTACGGCGCTCACCCCGCCCTCGCGCCGGTGCCCCGGCAGCTCACCTGAGCGGGGGCCACCATGAAGAGGACCAGGAGGTCGGCGACCTCCAGGATGAGCAGCGCCATGAGCAGCAGGGTGAGGGCGGCGTTGAACCACATCCGCCGGTCGGCCTTGACCCGCCCGCCGGCCACCTTCGAGCAACTGGACGTCGACCGCGGACTCGTGCGCTACCGGCTGCGCGTCCCCGGCCCCCGTCCGGCGCTGCCCCTCACCCTCCCCGGGGCCCGGGACCTGGTGCGGCTGTACGTCGACGGCGTCCGCACGGAGCCGGGCACCCCCGTCGCCGGCCCCGCCGACGTCGAGGTGTGGGTGGAGTCGCTCGGCCGCGTCAACTACGGACCCCGCCTGGGCGAGCCCAAGGGGCTGACCGGCGGCGTCCTCCACGAGCGGCAGTACCTGCACGGCGTACACGCCCGCGGCCTGCGGCTGGACGCCTTCGACGACGCCGAGGCCGTCGCCGCCCTGCCGTCCCGGACACCGGAGGGCGTGGAACCCGGCCTGTACCGGGGTGCCGTCGACGTCCCAGGCCCCGGTGACGCGTCCCTGGAACTGCCCGGCTGGGGACGCGGGTTCGTCTGGGTCAACGGCTTCTGCCTGGGACGCTACTGGTCCGAGGGCCCGCAGCACTCCCTGTACGTTCCCGGGCCCGTACTGCGCCGGGGCCGCAACGAGGTGTGGGTGCTGGAGACGGAGCGGGCGGGGGGTGGCACCGTGCGGCTGACGTGACACGGGCCGGGGAGGCGATCGCGCCCGGGACGGCTGCCAGGTACGTACCCCGGCCCAGGGCGCGCCCCCCTCCGCGGCGGAACCCCCCGCGCGGGCCGCCGCACAGGCCCGGACGGCCGCCGTCACCTTCTCCGACGAGTTCGACGGGCCCGCCGGCTCGGGCGTGGACGGTGCCAGATGGCAGGTCGAGACCGGCGACAACGTCAACAACCATGAACGGCAGTACCGCACGGCCGGCACCGCCAACGCCGCACTGGACGGCCAGGGCCATCTGGTCATCACCGCCCGCCGGGAGAACCCGGGCAACCACCAGTGCTGGTACGGCCGGTGCGAGTACACCTCCGCCCGGCTGAACACGGCCGGCAGGTTCACCACGACGTACGGCCGGGTCGAGGCGCGGATGAAGATCCCGCGCGGGCAGGGCATGTGGCCCGCGTTCTGGATGCTGGGCAACGACATCGGCCAGGTCGGCTGGCCCGCCTCGGGCGAGATCGACGTCATGGAGAACGTGGGCTTCGAGCCGTCCACCGTCCACGGGACCCTGCACGGCCCCGGCTACTCGGGCTCCGGCGGCATCGGCGGCGGACGGAACCCCCGTCCAGCTGTGGGACTGCAGCGGCAGCGCGGCCCAGCAGTGGGCCGTCCCCGCGGCCCGCGACATCGTCAACCCGCAGGCGGACAAGTGCCTGGACGCCACGGGCAACAGCTCCGCCAACGGCACCCGCCTGCAGATCTGGACCTGCACGGGAGCGGCCAACCAGAAGTGGACGGTGACCGGGTGACCACGGGTTCCCGCGTCGACCGTCAGTGACCGGCGCGGGCCGGGGCCGACCGCCCCGGCCCACGCCGCACACGCGGTTCCGGCCGCTCCGCGCGGGGCTGCCGCCGGTACTCCCCGCGGGACCGTTTCCGCGGACTCCTCACTCCTCGACCCCGTCGCTCCTTGACCGCGTGGTCACCGAGCTGGTTCGATCATGCACATGATGGACAGGCCTCGGATTCTCACGCGACGACGTCACGTCGATCTCGCGCGGACGTCCGGCGCCCTCTGTCGTCGTTCGCAGGGCTGACCCGGCGGGCCGCCGTTCCCGGCGCCTGAACCGGCTGAACCGCCGTATCTCCGCGGCGGATCCCCCGCGCTTTCCCGCGCCGTCGAACGGTCCGGCCGACGCCTCTCTCTCCTGACCCTCGACGCGCTTCCTCACCAGGCGCGGGCATCGCATCGCTCTGCCGTCACCCGATGAACCTGCACGACCTGCATGGCCGTGCATGACCTGCATGACCTGCACGACCTGCATGGCCGTGCCCTGCCCTGCCCTGCTCTGCCCTGTCCTGCCCTGCCCTGCCGTCTCCGACGGCGCTCCCTCAAGGGCCCTCCCTCCCCGCAACGGAAGGACTCCGTCCGCGTCATGTCTCTTTCCCCCGCCCACCGCCGCACGCTCCGCAGACCACTGATCACCGGGCTGATCTCCGCGTTCCTGGCCGTGGCCGCCACCGCACCGGCCGGCGCCGCGTCCACGGGCGGTGTGTACACCCCGGTTCCCCCGCACAACCCGTACGCCGGTCCGGACGGCACGGCCACGATGCACGGGGACACCGGCTCCTCGGACACCACTCCGCTGCCCGGTCCCGGCGCCGGAACCCTGGCGTCGAACCGGGTGGCCCTCGCCTCCGCCTGCCCCACCGTGCTGGTCGGCGCGGACGGCTACCCGGTCATTCTGTGCACCCCGATCTTCGGCCAGGTCCCCACGGTGCATCTGCTCGACCCCGACGACGGATCCTCCCTCACCTCGCTCCAGCTCACCAAGGGATCGCTGCTGGGCGGCGTCTACGCCTACCTCGACAACGAGGACCGGCTCGTCGTCGCGGACGGCAGCCGCAGCCTGCTGCGCGTGGCCCACCACCGGAACACCGACGGTGACTGGGAGCTGTCGGTCGACCGGAGTCTCTCCCTGGCCTCCGTCATCCCCGAGGGCGACGCGGTGACCGGCCTGTCACCGGACTGGCAGGGCCGCGTCTGGTTCGCCACCGGCGGCGGCGTGGTCGGCGTGGCGGACGACCGCACGGGCACGGTCCGCTCCCTGACCCTGCCCGCGGGCGAACGGGTCGCCAACAGCATCTCCACCGCCCCCGAGGGCACCGCCGTCACCACGACGCACGCCACCTACCTGCTGTCGGCGGGAGCCGACGGCACGCCCGAGATCCTGTGGCGCCAGGCGTACGACCGCGGCCAGGCCCGCAAGCCCGGGCTGCTGAGCTGGGGCAGCGGCTCGACGCCCACGTTCCTCGGACCGAAGACGGGCACCGAGTACGTCGCCATCGTGGACAACGCCGACACCACCGTCCACCTCAAGGTCTACCGCACCGCCACCGGCGCGGAGGTCTGCTCGGTGCCGGTCCTCCAGGCCGCGGGCGGCCCCGGAAGCGAGAACTCGCCGATCGGAGCGGGCCGCAGCGTCTTCGTCGCCGGCACCTACGGCTATCCGTACCCGGCGGTGCCCGAAGGGGCCGGCGACGCCGTACCGTCCTCGGCGGACTTCGCCGGAGGCCTGACCCGGGTGGACATACGCGCCGACGGGACCGGCTGCACCCAGGTCTGGGACAACACCCTGCGGTCGGCCGCCGTACCGAAGCTGTCCACGGCCGACGGCACGCTGCACACCGTGCTGCGGGACCCGCTGATCCCCGGCACGAAGGGGACGAGCCTGCTGGATCCCTACCGCTACGCCCAGATCGACCCCGAGACCGGCCTCGTCACCCGCTCCGTACGCGTCGGTGTCGGTTCCCTGTACGACACGCTCCAGATGGCCGGCACCGTCGCCCCGGACGGCTCCTACCTCCAGGGCACGGTGACCGGCGTCCTGCGGATCACCGCCGGGTGAACCCCGGGCGCGTCGGCCCGCCTCGGCGCGGGCCGGCCGCCGGCGTGTGCGGTGCGCGCCCGCCCCGCACCACCGGCCGCGCGCGGTCCGGTGGTCAGGGCCGCGGGGCGGCGGGCTTGATGTTCTGGTTGGCGTGGAACAGGTTGTGCGGGTCGTACGTCCGCTTGACCTGCGCGAGCCGGTCGTAGTGGTCGCGGTAGGTGGCGCGGACCCGTCCCTGCTGCTCGTCCTGCCCCATGAAGTTCACGTAGGTGCCGCCCATGGAGTGGGGGTGCATCTCCTCCCAGTAGTCGACGCACCATTCCCTGATGGTCCCGGCGTTCGCCGGATCGGGGTCGACCCCGGCGAACACGCCGGACCAGACCGCGTCCCGGTAACTCCACGCGGTGTCCTCCGCGCCCACCCGGTGGGCGGCCGCGTCGACCGGGTACAGGTGCATCAGCGACAGGGGAGTGGGGAGGGCTTCGCCGTACTTCAGGTGCACGTCCACGGCGGCGTCCGGTACGCGGTCGAACAAGTCCCCGCGCCAGTACCACTGGTACCCGGTGGGGATCAGCTCGTCGAACATGCTCTGCAGCGCGTCGTAGGGCATCGGCGCCGTGAAGTGGAAGGCGGGCGGCGCCGGATCGCCCACGACCCGCAGCACGTCCTCGGTGCGGTCCGGGTCACCGGTGTGACACCACACGACACCGCACACCTTCTGGCCGTGGAGTTCCTCGGGGAACGGCGGGCCGGGCGGAACGGAGAGCAGCGCGAAGAAGCCGTAGACGTCCTCGGAGGCCTGCGGCAGGAAGTCGCGGTACCAGCTCAGCACCTCGCGGGTGCGGTCGACCGGCCACACGGTGATCCCGACCCCGACGGTGTCCACCGGGTGCAGGCGGTAGGTGAAGGAGGTCACGACGCCGAAGTTCCCGCCGCCGCCGCGCAGGGCCCAGAACAGGTCCGGGTGCTCGGTCTCGCTCGCGGTGACGAAGCTGCCGTCGGCCAGCACGACGTCCGCCGCGAGCAGGTTGTCGATCGTCAGGCCGTACTTGCGGGTGAGGTAGCCGTGCCCGCCGCCCAGGGTCAGGCCGCCGACGCCCGTCATGGACACGATGCCCGTGGGGGTCGCGAGTCCGAAACCGTGCGTGGCGTGGTCGAGGTCGCTCAGCCGGCTGCCGCCGCCCACCTGGGCGGTCCTCGCGTCGGGATCGACGCGTACCCAGCGCATCGGCGTGAGGTCGACGGTGACACCGCCGTCCACGAGGCAGAGACCGGGACCGCTGTGCCCGCCGCCCCGGACGGCGAGTTCGAGGCCGTTGTCGCGGATGAAGCCGACCGCCTCCCTGACGTCCGCCGCGTCCGCGCACCGGACGAAAGCGGCCGGACGTTTGTCGATCATCGCGTTGTAGACCTGGCGTGCCGGGCCGTACCCGGGGCTCTGCGGGCCCACGACCGGTCCCCGCAACGAGGTCTGCATCGCGTCCAAGACGGCACTGTCCATGACGATCTCCTCGAGGAGGCACGGATGTCTCGCCCCCGGTACCGGCCTTCTGCGCGGGGCCGCTTCGATCGTCGGTCGCCCGGATCGTCGGTCGCCCGGACAGTCGGTCGCCGGGACCGTGGGTTGCCCGGATCACCGGTGGCCCGGTCTCCCGCCGGTCCCCTCACCAGGGCGCCCGGCAGTGCGAGTTGTCGCCGGCGCCGTGCCGTCGAACGCCGCAAGGCCGACCTGTCCAGCGTCCCGCGGACCACCGCGCCGTGCAATTCCTGCCGCCTCCACCCGGCCCCGGCCGGCGCACAGCCCGGTCCAGCGCACAGCCCAGGTCCGGCGCCCAGCCCGGGCCGTCCGCCCGCAGGACCGTACCGTTCAGAGGGCTTCCGCTTCGCCCGTCCGGCGCGACAGCGCCTGGCGCACGGACCACACGACGGCCACCAGCGGTACGGCCACCACCGCGCCGACGACCCCCGCCGCGACCGCCCCGCCGACGACCGACAGGGCGACCACCACCGGGTGCAGCCGGACGGCCCAGCTCATCACGATCGGGTGCAGGAGATGCCCCTCGACCTGTCCGATGACGACGATCAGGACCACGACCGACGCGGCGGTGAGCGCTCCCTTCGACGCCAGCGCGACGACGGCGGCGACCGCGAGGGCGATCGGCGAGCCGATCAACGGGACGAAGGCGGCGAAGAACTCCAGGAGCGCCAGCGGCACGGCGAGCGGCACGCCCAGGAGGGACAGGGCGATGCCCACCAGGACCGCGTTGGTCGCGGCCACCAGCAGGATGCCGTGCGTGTAGCCGGTGAAGGTCCGCCAGGCAGCCCCGCCCGCCACCCTGACCCGACTCCGTGCCGCCGCGGGAAGCTCATGGCAGAACCACCGCCACTGCCGGTCGCCGGAGTGCGTGAAGAAGACCGAGCAGAACAGGGCGAGGGCCAGCACGGTCAGGACCTCGACGAGCCGGCTCGCGCCGCTGAGCGCCGTACTGATGACGGTGGAGCGGTGGCTCGACAGCAGCTTGCCGACCCGGGACTGCAGGTCGTCGAGGGCTCCCGGGCCGAGCCGGAACGGCGGGCCCTCCAGCCGGCGCTCGATCCGGTCGATCCCGGACACGAACTCCCGCTCCAGTCCCGCCCGCTGCCCCGCGACGGTCTCGCCCACCAGGGCCAGCACCCCGAGCACGAGAACGATGCCCCCGATGAGCGCGACGGCGACCGCGAGCGGCCGGGGCACGACACGGGCGAGGAGATCGGCCACGGGCAGGAGCACAGCCGTGACGACCAGACCGAGGAAGACGGCGACGGCGATGCGGTGGAACTGCCCCAGCACGGAGAAGGCGGCCTGGACGACCACACCGACGGCGAGGATCCGCCAGGCGTACGCGGCGGCGATCCGCAGCAGGCCCGGCACCCGCGTCTCCGCGCCGCTCATGCGGCCGAGCGGCGACGCGGCCGGAACGAGGCGGGGGGACGGTGTCCGGACATCCCCATGCTCGTACCACCCGCCGCCCGCCACCTCCCGCGGTACGCCCGGGATTCGCCCGAAGGCACGACCGGACACCATGACCGCCCGGGGAACCCTCACCGCCGTCGCCGGTGCTCCGAGGCCGGGCGCGGGATGCCGATTCTTCGAGCGCGGCACGGCGAGACACGTCACCGTGAGGGGTAAAAGGTATGTATGGTGCGATTGCCTCGGTGGCTGCGGGCTTCGACCGGTGTTCCGGATGCGCACGAGCCCCCACCTGCCGCGCGCGCCCCGCGCGGTCAGCGGCGCGGTCGGCGCGGTCTGAGCCCGCTGCTGAGCGTGCGCAGCGTCGTCGGCCAGATGTTCGTGCTCCAGATGGCGATGGTGCTGCTGCTGGCCGCCGTGGCCGTCGTCCTGCTGGTGCTGACGGTCCACCGCCAGGCCATCCGCGCCGCGACCGATCGTTCCTTCGCCGTCGCCGAGACGATCGCCCGGACCCCGAGCGTCGTGGCGGCCCTGGAATCCCCGGACCCGACGGCGGAGCTGCAACCACGGGCCGAAGCGATCAGGAAAGCCGCAGGCCTCGACTTCGTCGTCGTCGTGAGCAGGGACGGAATCACCTACACGTCGCCCGATCCGGAGAACATCGGTACGCGCATCCCCTACCGCGACGACCACGAGGCGCTGCGGACCGGGCGTGCGGTCACGGGGCGCAACGACAGCGCCGACGGCACCGCGGTCCGTACGTTCCAGCCCATCCAGGACAGCGACGGCACGGTGATCGGCGGGGTCGCCGTGGGTATCACGGTGGCGACCGTCAACGCCGAGGCCATGCGGCAGCTGCCGGTCCTGCTGGGCGTCACGGCCGCCGCCGTGGCCGTCAGCACGATCGGCGCGGTACTGGTCGCCAGACGCCTGCTGCGCCAGACCCATGGCCTCGGCCCGGCCGAGATCACCCGCATGTACGAGCACCACGACGCGGTCCTGCACGCCGCGCGCGAGGGCGTCGTCATCGTCGACGCCGACCGCCGTCTGCTGCTGGCCAACGAGGAGGCACAGCGGCTGCTCGAACTGGACGCGGACGCGCAGGGCCGGCGGATGGACGAGCTGGGGCTCGCGCCGCAGACCGCCGAGCTGCTGGCCTCGGGGCGCGAGGCCACCGACGAGGTGCATCTGGCCGGTGGCCGGGTGCTGGCGGTGAACCAGCGGCCCCTGGCCCGCTACGGGGGGCCGTCGGGCAGCGTGGCGACCCTGCGGGACTGGACCGAGCTGAGAGTGCTGTCCGACCGGGCGGAGGCGGCCCGGGAGCGCCTGAAGGTGCTCTACGACGCGAGTATCCGCATCGGCACCACCCTGGACGTGACCCGGACGGCCGAGGAACTGGCCGAGGTGGCGGTGCCGCGGTTCACCGACTACGTCACCGTCGACCTCGCCGAGCCGGTGCTGCGCGGCGACGAGCCGACCGGACGGGAGGAGGTGCTGCGCCGTGTCGCCGCCGCCGGGATCCGCGGGGACGCTCCGTTCGTCCGGGTGGGCCAGAGCGTCACCTTCGTGCCGCCGGACTCGCGGGCGGGCGGCCTGGCCGCCGTGCGCGCCGTGATCGATCCGGACCTGCGCGCCGTTCCCGGATTCGTCCCGGGGTACGTCCCCGGGTTCCGGGTCCAGGATCCCGAACGTGCCCGGCGCATCGTCGACCACGGGATCCACTCGCTCATCACGGTCCCGTTGCGGGCCCGCGGCGTGGTCCTGGGCGTGGCCGGCTTCTGGCGCTCGTCGAAGCCCGAGCCGTTCGAGAACGACGACCTGGCCCTGGCCGAGGAGATGGCCACGCGGGCCGCGGTGGCCATCGACAACGCCCGCCGCTACACCCGCGAGCACACCATGGCCGTGACGTTGCAGCGCAGCCTGCTGCCCCGGTCCCTGTCCGCGCCCAGTGCCCTGGACGTCGCCCACCGCTATCTGCCCGCCGAGTCCGGCGAGGTGGGCGGCGACTGGTTCGACATCATCCCGCTGCCCGGAGCGCGCGTGGCCCTGGTGGTCGGGGACGTCGTCGGCCACGGTCTGCACGCCGCGGCCACCATGGGCCGGCTGCGGACCGCCGTGCACAACTTCTCCTCCCTCGACCTGGCCCCCGGCGAGCTCCTGGCCCACCTGGACGAGCTCGTCACCCGGATCGACGCGGACGAGGCCGACGGCTACGGCGGCACCGCCGGCGGCGACACGGGTGACAGGGGCGACGGGGACGGCGGCGGCGACGACGGCCGGGCCGTCACCGGAGCCACCTGCCTGTACGTCATCTACGATCCCGCCTCCGGCCTGGCCACCATGGCGCGGGCCGGACATCCGGGACCGGCCCTGGTCCACCCCGACGGCACCGTGGACTTCCTCCCCGTGCCCGTCTCCCCGCCCTTGGGCGTGGGGGGCACGGAACCTTTCGACGCGGCCGAGCTGCGACTGGCCGAGGGAAGCCGGCTGGTGCTGTACACCGACGGGCTCGTCGAGGAACGCGGCCGCGACATCGACGTGGGCCTCGGTCTCCTGCGGGACGCGCTGGCCGGTCACCCGGGGCGGGACCCGGAGGAGACCTGCCGGGCCGTCTTCGACGCCCTGCTGCCCACCGCCCCCCGGGACGACGTCGCCCTGCTGGTGGCCCGGACCCGCCTGCTGGAACCGGACAGGATCGCCCGCTGGGAGATCCCGTCCGACCCCGCGGCGGTGGCGCCGGTGCGCGCCGCCTGCGGACGGCGGCTGGCGGCCTGGGGTCTGGAACACCTCGGCTTCGCCACCGAGCTGATCCTCTCCGAACTGGCCACCAACGCCGTCCGCTACGGCTCCCCGCCCATCACCGTCCGCCTGCTGTACGACCGGTCCCTGATCTGCGAGGTGTCCGACGGCAGCAGCACCTCACCGCACCTGCGGCGGGCTGCCGCCACCGACGAGGGGGGCCGTGGACTGTTCCTCGTGGCCCGGTTCGCACAGCGCTGGGGCACCCGCTACACCGCGCACGGCAAGGTGATCTGGACCGAGCAGGCACTGTACGACGAGGGCGCCGCGGAACCCGGCGACGACCTGACCGACGTCCTGCTCGACCAGTGGGGCGACGACACCATGTGACCGGGGCGGGCCCCACCGGCCGTGCGCGAGCCCTACCGTACGGCGGTGAGGGTCGCGTAGACCACGACGTTGCCCTGGTACCCGGCGCGCTCGACGTAACCGCCACCGCAGGTGATCACCCGTAGTTCGGGCCGGCCGGAACCGCCGTACACCTTCTCGTCCGGGAAGCTCTCCTTGGCGTAGACCTCCACCGCGTCGACGGTGAACACGGCCGTGCGCCGGTCCGCCCGGGGGATCTCGATCGTGTTGCCCTTGGTGAGCGCGCCGAGGCCGTAGAAGACGCCGGGCCTGCCGGTGGGCAGGTCCACGTGGCCCGTGGTGACCGCCGTGCCGGCGGAGCCGGGCGCTGTGCCCCCGCCGTACCAGCCGGCGAGGCCGGGGTCGTCGGCGGGCGGGGGCCGCAGTGCCCCCGATGCGTCGAGGCCCAGCTTCGTCAGGGGGGCGTCCACGCCGATGGCGGGGATCCGGAGCCGGAGCGGTCGCGCGGGGGGCAGCGGCCGGACGCCGGAGTGCGCTGCCCGCGCCGTGCCGCCGGGCGTGGGGGCCGCCGTGGCGGAGAACGCCTGGCCCACGGACGGCTGCGGCGGCTGCTCGTCGCGCAACGCGCTGGTCACCAGCACGGCGCCCGCCACCAGGGTCCAGGTCAGGACCTTGACCGACGGGACGAACGACGTCGACGGCGACGGCGTCGCCGACGTCGAGGACGGCGCGGACGCGCCGGTGTCCCGCGCCGGTGGCACTGCTTCGGCGTCGTGTGCCCGAGGCGGGGGCGGGGAGGACGGCGGAGGGGGCGGGTTCGGGGTAGGGCGACGCGGCCCCCGGGGCGAAGACGGTACCGGGGGCCGGCGCGCTGGAACGCGGGCGGTCAGGTGCGGCTTCCGTTCGAGCGGTGCCGTACCCGCACCAGCCACCCGGCCGCGGCCGCGGCGACCAGCGCCCCGCCCAGGGCGAGCTGCGGGCCGGTGTCCGCGGAGTCGCCGAAACCGGCCTCGACGGCGCCGCGGGGCCGTCGCTCCGTGAGCTCGTAGGTGTCCGTGATCCTGGTCCGCGGCGGGCACTTCACGGTCACGGTGTCGGTGCCGGGCGAGGCCTCTTCCGGCACCGTGAACTCGCCGGTCAGCACCCCCTTGCCCTCCTCCCCGTAGAGGTGGAACGGTCCCGCCACCTCAGACTCGCCCTTGCCGTACGTCACGTCGTCGCCGCAGGCGTTGGTGCTGACGGTGACCGTGGAGCCGGCGGAGCCCGCCCGGGGGCGGATGTCGAGACCCGAGTCGTCGGTGGCGGCGGCGGCCGGAGCCTGCAGGGCCAGGGCACCGAGCACCAGGCCGATACCCACGCCAACATGTGCGCTTCTCAAGATTCCTCCCATAACGCGGCGTCCAGCCGGTCTGCGCGACGCCCCTGTTCTACGCCACTTATGAGGCAATCGACCCCCCGTCACCACCGCAACATGGCGCATCGGCGCACGAGTCACCCGGGCAGGCGTAACGGTTGCTGCAAATCGAGCATCGGCGCAGGTCACTGCCGCGAAATCCGCGGCCGTCGAGGAATCCTCGGAGGTCGGCGAACAGCGTAACCAGCTAGCTTGGCAGTGTCATGTCAATTCGGGGCGGCCTGTCGAGGCGGCGACTTGCAGTTTGTGCAATGTTTGCGGGCTCTGCAAGAATGCGGTCGTGACCTCCCCGCCCCCCTCCTCCCGTGACGCCGTCTCCACGACGCCCTCCGCCGCACCGGAAGGGCTGCGGGCTCGCCGGCGGCGGGAGACGGCGCAGGCGATCCATGCCGCCGCCGTGCGGCTCGTGGAGCGTGACGGGCTGGCGCACGTGACCGTCGACATGATCAGCGCCGAGGCCGGGATCTCCCCGCGGACCTTCTTCAACTACTTCCCCACCAAGGAGTCCGCCCTCTCCGTCGGCCCCCCGCCGCTCACCGACGAGCAGCGGCTCCGGATCGCCGAGGGGGACCCGCGGCCGCGCCGCGTCCTGGAGGACCTGGTGGACGTCCTCATCCACCAGCTGGACGAGGACTCCCCGCCCCCGGGCGGACGCCGGCACTTCCGGGCGATGGTCCGCATCGCCACCGCGCATCCCGAACTGGCCGCCGTCCTGCACGCCCGGTTCGACGCCTTCGAGAGCGAACTGACCGGTGTCGTGGCCCACCGCCTCGGCGTCCCCGCGGCGGATCCCCTGCCCGCCCTGCTGACCGGCCTCGCCCTGTCCGTCGTCCGCGTCGGCCTCCAGCAGTGGTCCACCGCCGAGGAGGAGCCCGCGGAGCGCGACGGCACCCACGGCACGCCCACCCGGGCGGAGCGGCGCGACACCGGCGAGCCGGGGGACTCCTCGCCGGCCGCGGAACTCCGACACGCCGCCGCCCTGCTCCGCACGGTCCTGTCCGACCAGCCCGAGTGAGGGACGCGGATCCCGGCCGCTCCGGCGCCGGTGCCCCGCACCCTCCCCCCCGGCCCTTCAGCCCGCGTACCTCCCGCACCGGACCGGACGCCGGGCTGCCCGCACCACCGAACGAGTCAGAAAGTTCCCGACATGCCCACAGCCTCCTCCACCGCGGCCCGGCCCGACCCCGGCATACCCGGGCAGGGCGCGGCAGACGCTCCGCCCGCCGAACCCACCGGCCTCCCGCGCCACTTCGGGCTGATCTTCGCCAGCCTCATGATCGCGATGCTGCTCGGGGCCCTCGACCAGACCATCGTCTCCACGGCCCTGCCCACGATCGTCGGCGAACTCGACGGCGTCAGCCACATGGCCTGGGTGACCACCGCGTACATCCTCGCCGCCACCATCGGCATGCCCGTCTACGGCAAGCTCGGCGACATGCTGGGCCGCAAGGCCGTCTTCCTCTCCGGCATAGCCGTCTTCATCCTGGGCTCCGCCCTCGCCGGCGCCGCGCAGTCCATGACACTCCTCGTCATCGGCCGGGCCGTGCAGGGCCTGGGCGGCGGCGGCCTGATGATCACCAGTCAGGCGATCATCGCCGACCTGGTGCCGCCCCGGCAGCGCGCCAAGTACATGGCGCCGATGGGCGCCGTGTTCGGCCTCGCCTCGGTCGCCGGACCGCTGCTCGGCGGCTGGTTCACCGACAGCTCCGACTGGCGCTGGTGCTTCTGGATCAACCTGCCGCTCGGCGCACTCGCCCTGGCCATCTGCGCCTTCGGCATGCGACTGCCGCGCCGCCACGTCAAGGTCGCCTTCGACTACGCCGGCTTCGTGCTGATGGCCGCGGCCGTCGCCTGCACGGTGCTCGTCGCCACCTGGGGCGGCAACGACTACGACTGGACCGACCCGCTGATCCTGGCCCTGGCCGCCGGAGGCGTCGCCGCCTGGATCCTGTTCTTCACGGTGGAGCGCAGGGTCGCCGAGCCCATCATCCCGCCGGGCATCTTCCGCAGCCGGATCTTCAACATCTCCACCCTGATCGGTCTCCTCGTCGTCGGCGTCGGCATGTTCGCCGTCGTCGGCTACCTGCCCACCTACCTCCAGATGGTGTACGGCAAGACCGCCACCGAGGCCGGACTGCTGATGCTGCCGATGGTCGTCGGCATCATGTCCACCGCCATCCCGTCCGGCGCCCTGATCAGCAAGACCGGCCGCTACCGGGCCTACCCCATCGCCGGCTCGGTCATCACGGGCATCGCCGTCTTCCTGATGTCGACGCTGGACGTGGACGACTCGATCGTGCTCGTCTGCGTGTACGTCTTCCTGATGGGCGCCGGCGTGGGCCTGCTGATGCAGACCCTCGTCCTCGCCGTGCAGAACGACTTCCCGGCCACCGAGGTCGGCACCGCCACCTCGTCCAACAACTTCTTCCGCGAGATCGGCGCCACCCTCGGCACCGCCGCCGTCGGCTCCGTGTTCGCCTCCCGGCTCACCGACCAGCTCGCCGCCACCCTGCCGGGCGGCGCCACCGCCTCCGTCGGCAGCTCCGAGTCGCTGACCCCCGCCCTGGTCCACGCCCTCCCGGCGCAGACCCAGTCCCTGGTCATCGACGCCTACCAGCATGCGCTGACACCAGTGTTCCTGTACCTCACGCCGGTCTTCGTCGTCGGCCTGGTGCTCGCCCTGATCCTGCCGGAGAAGCCCCTCGCCGACACACAGCCCGACGCGGCGGACGACGCCTCCGACACCACCGCCAAGGAGGCGGCCCCGCAGGCCTAGCCCGACGGGGCGGCCGGCCGACCGGACGGGTCCGTCCGGTCAGCGATCACTGACGCGACGGGGGACGGGATCGAGCCGCTGATGCGGGCCGATCCGGTCCCCGGTCCGTGGTGGAAGCGCGTCCTGGAGGCGAGCCGGTCGTCCGGGAGACGGCCGGCTCCTCCCTGCTCCTCCCGGCTCTGCAAGTAGCCTCCGGGTGAGGAGAGCTCCGCTACGAGCAGCGGGCCCTCACCGCGGGAGTGTGCGCTCATCCGTGGTGGACACCACGTGTACCCGCGCGAGGTGGAGGAGGTCCTGCTGACGCACCCGGGCGTCCGCCTCGCGGCGGTCACCGGGGTGCCGCACCCCGGCTACGGCGAAGAGATCAAGGCCGTGGTGATCCTCGAACCCGGCAGCGGTCTCTCGAAGAACGCCCTCATCGCCTGGTGCGGGGAGAAGGATGCCCTCATCGCCTGGTGCGGGGAGACGACGGCCGCGCACAAGTACCCGCGCGTCGTCGAGTTCGCCGAGACCCTGCCCATGACCGCGACGGGCAAGATCCTCGAACGGGACCTGGCCACCCCGAACGCCAACGCCTGATCAGGGCCCGTCGGCCGCCTCCCGGGGCGGCTGGACGTCCGGACGCGCCCGGGTCGTGCGGTGCAGCGCCAGTCCCAGGCCGTCGAGGAACAGCTCCAGTGCTCCGGCGTAGGCGCTGCCGTTCATGGTGTCCGCCAGGGCGTCCACCGCCTCGGCGATGTGGGGGTACTGGTCCGCCGGGAGGTCGGCGTAGGCCGCCCGCCACGCCGCGCGGTCGGCCGCGGCGGCCTCCGGGGGCAGGGCCATGGCGGCCGCGTCGATCGCCGCGAAGCCCAGGGCCAGGTCGATGAAGCGGTGGTAGTGCCGGGATGCCTCGTCGGGGGAGAAGCCGGCTCGGCGCAGGACTCCCAAACCGATCTCCACCCCTTTGATCTCGTTGGGGCGGCGGGTGACCCGCGAGGCGGCGAGGACCGCGGCCTCGCGGGTGGGCGGTGTAGACGCGGTGCAGGCCCGTCCCGATGCGGTGCAGGTCCGCACGCCGGTCACCGCTGACGTAGACATCCCGCAGGCTCATGCCGATCAGTTCGTCCGCGACCGCGAGCACGAGGTCGTCGGTGCTGCGGAAGTAGCGGTACACCGACGACGGATCCGCTCCCAGCGCGGTTCCCAGCCGGCGCACGCTCAGTGCCTCACTGCCGTGCCGGCCGAGCAGGCGGAGCGCGGTCTGCACGATCAGATCGTGATCGAGGACGGTCCCCGTCTTGGTGGGGCGGCGCCGGCGTCCGGCCGCGAGCCGTTCCGCAGGGGCCGCGCGGTCGGCGTCGTCGAAGGCACTCATACAGGCTCCGGTCTGTCGCGATGGCGGGACGCCCGGTCCACTTCCACGCCCTGGGCGACCGGGCGGTACGCGAGGCCCTCGACGCCGTCGCCGCCGCCCGCACCGCCAACGGACGGCGGGACACCCGCCCCCACCTGGCCCATCTCCAAGTCGTCCTCCCCGACGACATCCACCGCTTCCGGCACCTGGGAGCCACCGCCAACATCCAGCCCCTGTGGGCCGCCCACGAACCGCAGATGGACGAACTGACCATCCCCTTCCTCGGCCCCGGACGCTCCGCCTGGCAGTACCCCTTCGGTGACCTGCTCCGCGCCGGCACCACCTTCGCGGCGGGCAGCGACTGGCCCGTCTCCAGCCCCGACCCGCTCGCCGGCATCCACGTCGCCGTCAACCGCGTCCTGCCCGGGACGGCGGCCGAACCGTTCCTGCCCGAACAGGCCCTCGACCTCACCACCGCCCTTGCCGCCTGCACCGCGGGCAGCGCCCACGTGAACCACCTCGACGACACCGGAAGCCTCCGCCCGGGCAACCGGGCCGACCTCGTCGTCCTCGACCGCGACCCCTTCGCCGCCGCACCGGAATCGATCGCCGACACCCGCGTTCACCTCACGTACGTGGACGGCCGCCGCATGTACGCGGCACCGGAAGCCTGACGGGGTCAGGCCGTCGTGGCGGTCTGCGCGGTCAGGGCCTCGAGCAGCCAGTCGTGCGCCGAGCCGGGGGTCGGCTCGGGCCGGCCGCCCGGGGGAGTGGTCAGTTCGGCGACGAGCTCCCAGTACCGGTCGATCCTCGGGTCTGCCGTGAGCTGCCCGGACAGCAGCCGGCGGAAGTCCGGGGTGTCCCGGGTGCCGTACGCGCTCGCGTACGCGGCCACGAAGCCGTCCAGCGCCTCGCCGGGACACGGCTCCCGGTCGCGGCGCAGCTGGTCGCCCGCCAGCGCGTACGCCTCGGCCAGGCCCGCGTACAGCACGGCCGCCCCGCGGGCCCCGGTGAGCCGGTGCGCCTCGGGCTGGGGCCGCGCGGCGCCCGCACACGGGCTGGTCGTCAGCGCGTGCAGCCGGGCGAAGGCGAGCACGTGGGCCGGGGCCGGGTCGTCGGGCGGCTGAGGGACCGCCGCCTCCAGGAACGCGGCCACCGACCGGGCCGGCATCCGCGGCGGGAGCCAGGCGCGCCAGAAACGGGCCGGCGCGGCCGTGCTCGGTGGGGCCGCCACCGCGCCGACCAGGCGCAGCCGGTCGGCGCGCTCCCCGGGCGGGCAGTCCCGCACCAGCCGCAGCGCCGCCTCCCGCCAGCGCAGCGCCCTGAGCTCGGAGCCGAGCGCACGCAGCCGTCCGGCGACGGCGTCCTCCAGCACGCCGCCCTCCGCACACCCCCGGTCCTGCTCGTCGAGGATGCGGCGCACCTCGGGCACCGGCAGGTCCAGGGCGCGCAGGGACCGGATAAGGCGCAGCCGGTCCAGGGCGTCGGGGCCGTAGCGGCGGTGCCCGCCGGCGCTGCGCGAGGTCTCCGGCAGCAGACCGCGGTCGGAGTAGAAGCGGACGGTCTTGACGGTCACGCCCGCGTGCTCGGAGAGTTCGCCGATGCTCCACAGGCCGTCGTACGACATGGACAGCTGAACCTCCCTTGAACCTCGCTTGAACCTCCCTCAGGGGGAGTTCCTACCGTACCGGCGAGCGCGGGCGGCACGAGCGGGCCGGTCCGCGGACGACGACGTGCTGGAGGAGAGAGTCATGACCGTGTTCATCCTGGTGTCCGGCGTGTTCACCGGTGCCCACGTGTGGGAGGAGACGGCCGCGCGACTGACCGCGGCGGGCGCCGAGGCGCACACGGCCCCCCTCACCGGGCTCGACGGGGCCCGCCGTGCCGAGCGGACCCGGATCGACCTGGAGACCCACATCGCGGACGTGGTCGCGGTGATCGACGCGGTGGGCGCGGCGCCGGCCGGGCGGGACATCGTGCTGGTCGGCCACGACTACGGCGTCCACCCGGTGCTCGGCGCCGCCGACCGCCGGGCGGAGCGCGTCGCGCGCGTCGTCTGCGTGGACGCGGGACTGCCGCGGGACGGCGTCCCGGCCCTCGCGGCCCTGCCCGACCACGAGCTGCGCGCGCGGTCGGCCGGGCACGGCGCGACGAGCGGGACCGACGGGGAGCTGGCGCCTCCCGGCCGTGACGCGTGGCAGCGCTGGGGCAGCACCGCCGGAGTGCCCGACCCGGCGCTGGAACGGCTCACCGCCCTCGCCGCACCGCAGCCCCTGGGCACCCTGCTCCAGCCGCTGCGGCTGACCGGCGCGGTGGCCGCGGTGCCCACCACCGGCGTGCTGTGCACCGGCAACGGTGCGAGCATCGAGACCGTCCAGAGACTCGTCGACTTCGGCGACCCCGCCCTTCAGGCGCTGACCGGTCCCCGGGTGACGTTCTTCGAACTCCCCACCGGGCACTGGCCGATGCTGTCCTGCCCCGCCGAGCTGGCCGACGTCCTGCTGCGGGCCGCGTCCGGCGAAGGGCACCGGCTGGCTCCGGCCGCTCGGGCGGAACCGCCCGCGCACCTGCGGCCGTTCCTGCTCGACGTGCCCGCACTCCCGCGCGAACGCCACGACCACGTCGACCTCTACCTGCCCGAGACCGAGGGCCGGCGTCCGGCGGTGGTGTTCGTGCACGGCGGCCCGGTGCCCGCCGAGGCCGTTCCGACCCCGCGGGACTGGCCGGCCCTGGTCGGGTACGCCCGGTACGCCGCCGGGCAAGGGGTGGTGGGCGCCACCCTCGACCACCGTCTGCACGACGTGGCGCACTACGAGCGCGCCGCCGCCGACGTGGCCGCCGCGGTGGAGCTGGTGCGGGCCCATCCGCGGGTGGACCCCGACCGGGTCGCGCTGTGGTTCTTCTCGGGCGGCGGACTGCTCACGGCCGACTGGCTGGGGGCGCCGCCGGCGTGGCTGCGCTGCCTGGCGGCCACCTATCCGGTCCTGGCGCCCCTGCCGAACTGGGGTCTGGCCGACAGCCGCTTCCACCCGGCGGACGCGCTGGCCGGGGCGGGCACCCTGCCCGTCGTGCTGACCCGGGTCGGGCGGGAGACCCCCGAGATCGCCGCGACCGTCGAGGAGTTCCTGACCGCGGCCGGGGACTGCGGGGCGAACGTCGAGGTGATCGACGTGCCGCACGGCCACCACGGCTTCGAGCCCCTCGACCCGACCGGCGAGTCCCGCGAGGCCGTGCACCGCGCGATGCGCTCGGTGCTGGCCCGTCTGACGGCGTGAGCCCCGGCCCCGCCCCCGGAGGGGACCCGGCCGCCATGGCCGTCACCCAGCAACTCGCCCGGACCCCGGCGGAGTACCTCACCGCCTGCCGGCGCGCGCACGCCCTGCGCTCCCGCGCGCGCGGCCCCGTCGCCGCGGCGAGCGGCAGCGGCGCCGGCCGGAACGCGTCGGCGTGCGCGGCTACTTCGTCGGCTCCCCGCCCGCGTCCGTGCCGAGGAAGCCGGCGACGAGGGCGGCGAACTCGTCGGGGCCGGCCAGGCGGATGCCGAGGGTCTCGGCCTTGGCGCGCTTGGAGTCGGCGTTCTCCCCGGCGACGACGAGGGTGGTCTTCCTGGAGACGGTGGAGGAGGAGCGGCCGCCGGCGCGTTCGACGAGCTCGTTCATCTGGTTGCGGCTGAGCCGCTCCAGCGGGCCGGTCATCGCGCCGGTGACGACCACGGTCATGCCGTCCAGCGGACCCCCGCCGCCGGACGGCTGCTCGGGCACGGTGCCGTCCGCGGTGTCGTGTGCGGGGGTGGGCGGGGTGGCGCCGGGCTCGGTCATGTTGACGCCGACCGCGACGAGTCTGTCGATGAGCGGGCCGAGTTCCGCGGGCTCGGCCACGATGGACGGCGCCTTCTCGGTGCCGATGCCCTCCACCTGCTGGACCGTCTCGGCGTCGGCGGCGCGGAGATTGTCCATGGTGGCGAAGTACCGGGCGATCCGGCGGGACATGGAGCGGCCGGTGCCCCGCACACCGAGCGCGCACAGCACCCGCGACAGCGGCTGGTTCCTGGCCGCGGCCAGCGCCGCGAGGAGGTTGTCGGTGCTGGTGTCCCCCATGCGGTCCAGACCGAGGAGCTGGTCGCGGGTGAGGGTGAACAGGTCGGCGAGATCGGCGACCAGGCCGGCCTCGACGAGCTGGACGACCCGGGTGTGGCCGAGCCCTTCGATGTCGAGCTGGTCGCGGCCGGCGGCGTAGGAGAGGGACGCGACGAGGTGGCAGTCGCGGCCGTTCTCACAGCGCCAGCGCTGCTCGCTGCCGTCGATGCCGGACCCGCAGCGCGGACACGCCTCGGGGAAGACGATCGGCTGCTCGTCGCCGGTCCGCAGGTGAGCGACGGGCGCTTCGACACGGGGGATGACGTCACCGGCCCGGTGGACCATCACATGGTCGCCCAGGCGCAGGTCGCGGCGGGTGATGTCGGCCGGGTTGTGGAGGGTGGCGTAGGTGATCGTGGAGCCGTCGATCGTGACCGGCTCCAGGACGGCGCGGGGGGCGATGACGCCGGTGCGGCCCACGTTCCACTCCACCGCCAGCAGCCGGGTGATCTTCTCGACGGCGGGCAGCTTGAAGGCGACCGCGTGACGCGGTGCCCGCGACCCCGACCCGGCGGCCCGCTGGTCGGCGGCGAGGTCGGCCTTGACCACGATCCCGTCGATCCCGAACGGCAGTCCGGGCCGCAGGGCCTCGATCTCCCGCACCCTCCCGAGGACCTCGTCGACGGTGCCGGCGGTGACGCCGGGCACGGCGGTGGCGGCGGTCGTGTTCACCCCGAGGGCGGCGGCCCGGGCCATCAGGTCGCTGTGCGCGGCCTCCGCCAGCCGGCCGGCGAGCGCGGACCCGGTGCCGGCGAGGGGCAGCAGGCCGTAGCCGAAGAACGTCATCGGCACCGTGTACGCGCGGTCCCTGGCACGCAGGGTGCCCGCCGCGGCGTTGCGCGGGTTGGCGAAGGGCTGGCCGCCGTGCGCGGTGCGCACCTCGTTGGCGTGCTCGAACTGGGCGGTGGTCATCAGGACTTCACCGCGCACCTCCACCGAGACCGGCTCGGCCAGTTGCTCCGGCAGGCCCTCGACGGTGCCGATCGCGTGCGAGACGTCCTCCCCGGCCGTCCCGTCGCCCCGGGTGATCAGCCGCGTCAGGCGGCCGTCGGTGTAGCGGGCCGCGATCGCCAGGCCGTCCAGTTTCGGCTCGACACTGAACCGCTCCACTTCGTGACCGACACGGCGGGCCAGCGACGCGGCCCACGCGGCGAACTCGTCCGGCGAGAACACGTTGTCCAGGCTCAGCATCGCCACCGTGTGCGGGACGTCCCCCCCCGACGGCGCCGCCGGCGACCTTCCCGGTCGGCGAGTCGGGCACCACCTGCCCGGGATGGTCCGCCTCCCAGGCCGCGATGCCGCGCACCAGCCGGTCGTAGGCGTCGTCGTCCAGTGCCGAGGTGCCCCCGGAGTAGTAGGCGGCCGACGCCTTCACCGCGTCCTCGACCGCCTGTGCGTAGGCGGTGGCGTCCACGATCACTGCAGCAGGTGTTGTCATGCGGGTCATCCTGCCTGCCACCACTGACAACGCCCCTCCGCCGCCGGGCCACGCTCGGGCCGGGGGAGGGACCGGCGAAGCCGGCCGTCCGGCCGCCCGACGCGTCCGCGCGGTTGCTACGCTCCCCGGATGAGGATTCCGGGACCCGATGAGATCCGTGCCCTGCACGAGAAGTACGCGCCGACCGCCGAGGCGTTGGCGCTGGTGCACGCGCACTGCGAGGTCGTCTGGTCCATCGCCGAGCAACTCCTCTCCGCGCCGCACCTGCGTCATCTCGACGCCGAACTGGTCCGCGCCGGCTGCCTCCTCCACGACATCGGCGTCTACCGCCTCTACGGGGACGACGGACGGCTGGACCACGAGAACTACATCCGGCACGGACTGCTCGGCCACGCCCTCCTCCAGGACGAAGGCCTCCCCGAGGTCCTGTGCCGCTTCTGCTCCCACCACACCGGAGTGGGAGTCACGAAGAACGACGTCCTGAGCCAGGGCCTCCCGCTGCCCGTCGCCGACTACCTGGCGGTGACGGACGAGGAGAAGCTGGTGATGTACGCGGACAAGTTCCACAGCAAGTCCAGGCCCACGGCGTTCCTCTCCGCCGACGAGTACGCCGCCCACGTCCGCCGCTTCGGCGAGGACAAGGTCACCGCCTTCCAGGCCCTGCGCGCACGGTTCGGCGACCCGGACCTCGCTGTTCCGGTGCCGCGCGGATGACGTGTCCGGCCGCCGCCCGTGACCGCGCTTCCACCCCGGCCGCGGCGGGGACGGGACCCTCCGCCGCGGCCGGGGCCGGCCGGGTCAGGACAGGTTCTTCTGCAGGACGTCCCAGTCGGTGGAGCACAGACCGCAGTTCGGCCCGACGAACTGGGCGCGCGCGGCGGTGTCGCCCTTGAGCTGCCACTTCAGCCAGTTCACGCCGACCCGCCCGAACTCACCGCCGTTCGGTTCGGCGTAGGTGCCGTAGTGCCCGACGTCCAGGTTGCCCATGAAGGCGGGCAGCCCGGCGGGGAGCCGGGACCAGTCGTCCATGGCGTTCTCGTACGCGATGTCGTCCGGCCCGCCGACGAAGTAGGCGATCGGCGCGTGCAGGTCGGGCAGCTGGGTCCATTTGTCGAGCAGGCTCAGCAGTCCGCTGTTCCACATCACGGTGGTGTCGATGCGCGGATCGTCCGCCACCTCCATGGTCTCCAGCCCGCCGCAGGACTGGCCCATCACCGCGACCTCGGACGTGTCGATCCTGCCCCTGTACTTGCTGAGCGGGTCGTTGTTCTCCGCGATCGCCCAGTCGACCGCCTCGATGAGCATGTCCGAGGAGGTCTGGCCGGTACCGCCGGGGCGGCCGTTGGCGATGACCAGGAAGCCGTGCGAGGCGAACTCGGTGAGGATGTTCTGGAACCAGGTGCCGTCCGCCCGGCACGCCCCGTTGCCCCAGGCCACGATCGGCAGTTTCCCGCTGGCCGGCAGGGTGTCCGGCCGGTAGACGGTGTGGTCGGGCAGATCGGAGACCGTCTCGTAGCCGGCCGGATACGGTCCTGTGCCGCCCGCCGCCAGGGCCGCGGTGTCCGCGGCTGCCGCGGTGGCCGGGGTGAGGAGTGCGGCGAGGAGCAGACCCGCCGCCGCGCCGGAGATACGGCGCATCAGGTGCTTCATTCCTGTGACACCTCCTGGATGGGGAACCCCCGTCGGTCGAGCAAGCTAGGGGCGGTGTCCGGGAGGTGTCACCGGCGGAGCCGGAAGACTGGCGAAAGTACCGATGACGACGGACGCGACGGACGGGCCGTTCCGGTCACGGGCCGGCGCAACAGCCGTCGGCCGCCGTTGTCAGTGGCCGCTCCTATGGTGTGAGCAGTGGGACCCGCCGGAAAGACCGCGGGTCCGTGTTCGGGGAGGGGCTGTCATGTCTGCGGGGTCCGCGGTGTCGACGACGTATCTGGAGCTGTCGCAGGAGAGCGGAGGCGCGCACAAGTTCTACGAAGTGGCCGTCGACGGCCAGGTGGTGACGCTGCGGTACGGGCGGATCGGCGCCGCCGGCCAGACCCAGACGACGACGTTCCCGACCCCGCAGAAGGCGCAGGCCGCCGCCGCGAAGAAGGTGGGGGAGAAGGTCCGCAAGGGATACGCCCCGGCTGTCGCCGGACAGCGGGCCCCCCGCGCGGTGACCCGGCGTCAGGTGTCGTCGGCTCCGTCCACCGCGCGCGCCGTGGCCCCGGTGCTGTGGCGGTTCCGCACGGGCTCGTCGGCGTTCGGCATCCACGTCGACGACCGGCACTGCTGGGTCGGCAACCAGTCCGGTGACGTGTACACCCTGGACCACGACGGCGGCGTCCTCGCCCGCTTCAGCCTGCCGGACGGCGTCAAGTGCCTGGTCGCCGACGACTTCTGGATCTACGCCGGCTGCGACGACGGCAAGGTCTACGACCTGTCCTCCAAGCTGCCGTTCGCCGCGTACGACATCGCCGCGGACGTCGACATCTTCTGGCTGGACATCCACGAGGGCATCCTGAACGTCTCCGACCGCGACGGCCGGCTCACCGTCATCGACCACGAGGACGAACACCAGTGGGCCCGCCGCAGCCAGGGCGAGCACGCCTGGATGGTCCGCGCCGACGACCGGGCCGTCTACCACGGTCACTACCGCGGCGTCACCGCCTACGCGCCCGACGGCGGCGGCGAACTGTGGCACACGCCCACCCGGGGCGGGGTGCTGTTCGGCTGGCAGGAGGACGACGCCGTGTACGCGGGAACCGCGCACCGCGTGGTGCAGCGACTGTCGAAGGCGACCGGCGGCATCGAGGCCACCTACGCCTGCGACAGCGCGGTGTACTCGTGCGCCACGTCGCCCGGCGGCCGGTTCGTCTTCGCCGGCGACGCCTCCTCCTCCGTCTACTGCTTCGACCAGGACGGTACGCGGCTGTGGAAGCTGGGTACGGGCGGAGGCTCGGCGCTGTCGATGCAGTACCGCGAGGAGCGGCTGTACCTGGTGACCACGGACGGCTCCCTGGTGTGCGTGGACGCGAGTGAGGCGGCCGTCGCCGCGGCCCAGCAGGGCACGGTGCCGGTGGCGCGGGACATCAAGCTCGCCGCGGCCCTGCCGGTCCACGCGCCGGCGACGGCCGCGGACGCGGTGGCCGGCGTGGACCGGGCTCCCGCCGGAACGGTCGTGGTCGAGTGCGTCAGCGAGGGCGGCCGGCTCCGCGTGCACGTGGTGTCCGACGGCTACGACTCGTCCTGGAGGGTCCAGTTCCCCCGCGCGATACGGGTACCCGGGGCACGCTACGTCGTGGACGCGCTGCACCCGGCGGCCGGCGGCTTCTACCGGGTCCGCGGCGACATCCGGCGCCTGCTGTAGACCGGGACGGACACACCCTCGGCCCGCGCGAGCGCGACCGGGCCGGTGCCGCAAGCCCTCGGCCTCACCCCGCGCGACGAGACCGGCGTGGCCGGGGGCCCGGCCCGGACCGCTGAGCCTCCCGCCCGTCCGGGTTCCGTCCGACCCGTCCCCGCCCCGCCCGTCCCCGTCCGTTCCGTCCCCGCCCCGTCCTGCCCCAGCCGACCGTTCGTCGCAGACCACCCGGTACCCGGCACCCGGTACCCGGCATCACAGCTCTTCTACAGAGTGACGGGTATCCCGCCCGCCAATCCCTACGGAGCGTGGTGGTGCCCGGGGCGCCGGAGAGATCAGAATGCCGTAGACAGCGGCCGACCCTGATGTCGGCCGCACACGGACCGGGTCTTCGGAGCGGACGGCGCCACAGGCGCCGCCCAGGCCGAGCGGGAGGACGAACAGCGTGATGGGCGAGCTGACCACGAACGACGGCATACGTCTGGTCTTCCGGGACAGCGGCGGCGGCGGAGTGCCGCTGGTCATGCTCCACGGGTGGGGGCAGACGCAGGCGATGTTCCACCACCAGACGGAAGGCCTGGCGCCGTCACGCCGTGTCATCACGCTCGACCTGCGCGGCCACGGACTCTCCGCCAAGCCGCGGCACGGCTACCGCATCGCCCGGCTGGCCCGCGACGTCCTCGACCTCGTGGACCACCTCGGGCTGGAGCGGTTCGACGCGCTGGGCTGGTCGATGGGCGTGTCGGTGTGGTGGAGCTTCATCGACCAGTTCGGCACGGACCGGATCCGCCGGTTCGTCGCCGTCGACCAGCCGGCCGCCGTCGCCGCCGTTCCGTGGATGACCCCGGAAGAACAGCGCGAGTCGGGGGCGATCTTCGACGTGGCCGGGCTGCTGGAACTGGGGGCCGCGCTGGCGGGCCCGGACGGGGAGCGGGTCCGCCACGACTTCGTCCGCGGCATGTTCACCGGCGATCCGGACCCCGAGATACTCGCCTTCGTCGCCCGGGAGATCACCTCGACACCGGCCTACGCGGGCGTGCCGCTGCTGTTCGACCACTGCGCCCAGGACTGGCGGGACCTCCTCCCGCGGGTCGACGTGCCGACGCTGGTCATCGGCTGTGACGGCAGCCATGTGCACCCCGACTCGCAGCGGTACATCGCCGACCGCATTCCCGACGCCCGGCTGCACGTCTTCCCCACCGACGTGGCCGGCTCGCACTTCCCGTTCCTCGAGAACCCGCCCGCCTTCAACGCCGTGGTCGAGAAGTTCCTCTCCTGAGGCGCGGCCGCCGCACCTGACCGGGCACCCGGCCCGCGCCGACGAGCGGCCTGCGGACGACACTCCCTCCATATCCTTTCCTTGACGCGACTGGAGCAGAAAATGACCACGTCGGTCCGGTCGACCATGTCCGAACCCGAGGAGAACGAATTCCTCTCCGATCACCTCGGGGCCGATTCCGGTCGGTTCATGGCTCTTCCCCTTCCTCCTCACGCGGGCGCCGCTGAAAGCCTCTACCTGGGCCTGTGTCTGGAGAACTGCACCACGGAGACGGACTGGGGGCATGAGCTTTCCGTGGCGGCCGGCGACCTGCTGTTCATGGGAACGAAGCCTCCTTCCCTCCCCATCTACGGGGACGCCTTCGCCTTCTTTCGAATTCCCTTCCTGTACCTGGGCATATCGGCCCGGGAAGGGACGCGCCTCGCCGGCCTGCACGTGCGGGGCGACTCGGGCGTCGCCGCGCTGGCGTCGCAGTTCCTCGGGTCGTTCGCCCAGGACGAGTGGCTCGCCCGGTCCCACAGCGGCCGGCGGCTCGCCCTCAACGCCGCCGATCTGCTGGCCCTGCTGGTCGCGGAGTTGCCGGCGGCGCGGCGGACCGCCCACGCGGACACCAGGGACGCGGTGATGTGCCGTATCCGCGCCCACATCGATGAGCACCTGGGAGACCCGGAGCTGGGCCCGGAGTCGATCGCCCGCGCGCACTTCATGTCGGTGCGCTACCTGCACAAGCTGTTCCAGCGGGACGGCGTCACGGTGAGCGCCTACATCCGCCGTCGCCGTCTCGACGCGTGCCGTCTCGAACTGGGCCGGCCGCCGAACCGCAGGCGCTCCGTGGCCGCGGTGGCACAGACCTACGGATTCGTCAGCCCCTCCCATTTCAGCCGGGTTTTCCGCAGTGCCTTCGGCACGTCTCCCAGCCAGTGGCAGGAGAGGGTTCCGAGCAAATCCGCGGACCATTCCTGAGGTGCGGGGAAACGACTGCGGCACGGTCGGAGAACAGCCGACCCGCACCGCGGGGAACGGGACACCGGCGGAATGCGGTGACGGGGCACCGGCGGAATGCGGTGACGGAACACGTCCGGTGCACGGTGGCAACGGCCGCCGGCTCGCACCGCCCCGCCTCGGGAGAACATCCGGCTCACGCAGCTGCCTGATCCTCACCCCTTTCATTCACTCACAGCGCCCGGTGCGCGGGCGCCCCATGTCGGGAGATCCACCCATGTCCCCTTCCCCACCCACCGTCGTCCTCGTGCACGGCGCGTTCGCCGACGCCGCCGGCTGGCTCGGTGTCATCGACGAACTCCAGCGCGACGGCATCCGGGTTCTCGCACCCCCCAACCCGCTGCGCGGCCTCGCCTCGGACGCCGCCTACCTCACGTCGGTCGTCGAGCAGATCGACGGCCCGGTCGTCCTGGCCGGTCACTCCTACGGCGGCGCGCTGATCACCGTCGCGGGCACCGCGAGCAACGTCGTCGGCCTGGTCTACGTCGCCGCGTACGTCCTCGAAGAGGGGGAGAGCCTCGGCGAACTGCAAGGCCGCTTCCCCGGTTCCCCGCTGGCCGCGCACCTCGAACAGTGGACCTGCCCCGCCCCCGACGGCGGTACGGCCACCGAGGTGACCATCTCCGCCGAGGCGTTCCCCGAGGTGTTCGCCGCCGACGTCTCCCCGTCCGTCGCCCGTATCCTCGCCGTCTCCCAACGGCCTCTGGTCACCTCGGCGTTCACCGAGACCGCGGCGGCGGCAGCCTGGCGGGCCAGGCCGGTGTGGGCGGTCGTCGCCGGGGCGGACCAGGCCATCAACCCCGAGGTGGAGCGGTTCGGCGCGGAGCGGGCGGGCGCGACCGTCGTCGAACTCGACGGAGCCTCCCACGCGGTCGCCCTCTCCCGGCCGAAGGCGGTCGCCGACGTGATCCGCGACGCGGTCCACGCGACGACGCGCTGACCGCCGGCGTGTGCCGTCCAGCCGGCCCGCCTCCGTCGGCGCCGTGGCCGCGCCGCCCGCTGCCGGACCCCACCGAGGCCTGACGGCGCACGCCGACATCACGTCCGTCCCCGACACGCCACGACCACTTCGAGGTGAGACCCATGACCACGCCCCCGCTGCCCGAGCAGGGACTGCGCCCCCCGAGCGACATCATCGCCCTGGACGTCACCGTCGGACTGCTGGTCGGCGACGCCGAACTCCTGCCGATCCCGGCCCGGTTCGTCTACGACCCGCGGCTCCCCTTCGAGGTACGCCTGGAGCTGCCCGGCCCCGACGGCGCGCGTGCCGCGCCATGGGTCTTCGCCCGGGACCTGCTCACGAACGGTCTGCGCCGCCCTTCGGGAGAGGGAGACGTCCGTGTCCACCCGCCGTGCCGGTGCCACGGACAGCAGGACACCCGCGTCCATCTGCACGGCACGAGCGGCACTGCCCTCCTGCACATCCCCGAACAGCCGCTGCGCGCCTGGCTCGTGCGCACCTGGGAGGCGGTCGCCCCCGGCGAGGAGAGCGGACGGATCGACTGGACCACGGCCCTGGACGGACTGCTGCCCGATTGAGCGCCCGCCCTACGCCGGGGTGTCCTGGTCCTTCGGGGCCAGCAGCTCCCGCACCTGGAGGCCCAGGTGCAGCACGAGCCGGTCGCGGCCGTCGTCCAGATCGAGACCGGTGATCTCCTGGATCTGCTTCAACCGGTAGTACAGCGAGGTGCGGTGGATCTGGAGCGCCTCGGCGGTGCGGGGCACGGACCCCGCGTGCTCCAGGAAACTCCGGAGCGTGTCCACCAGCCGGTGCCCTCCGGCCGCCTCCAGCAGGGTGCGCAGCGGCTGGGGCAGCAGTGACGGGTTGAGCGCGCGGTCCGGCAGCTGGAACAGCACCGCGAACTCGCCGAGCTCGTCCCAGTCGCCGACGCGCCCGAGGTGCGGCATGCGGCGCGCGGCGCGCGCGGCGACGAGCGCCTGCTCGTAGGAGATCCAGGCGTCCGCGAGTCCGTCCTGGCGTCCTCCGACGCCGACCACCGCTCCCGCCGAGGCCCCCAGGTAGGTGTCGAGCGCCTCGACGATGCGGGTGCACTGGGCGGTCACCTCCTGCGCCCGCAGCGGCCGTTCGCCGACCTGGAGCAGGACCGCCCGGTCACCGTTGACCGCGAGGAGCCCGTGCGCCGACCGGGTCCGGCGGAAGCCCTCCAGCGCGCCGCGCAGCGCGACCTCCACCTGACCGGACGCCTCCAGGGAACCCGGCGCACGGACGACGGTGACCAGGGCGTGGGGCGCGTCGGGCACCAGCCCGCCCTCCGCCAGCTGCCGGTGCGCCGTGCCGCGGCCCACAGGGCTCGCGCCCAGCAGCCCCAGCAGCAGCTCCTGCGCGTGGGCCTCCTCGGCGTCGCCCGCCCTGTGCTCCGCGTACATCTGCGCGGCGACGGCGGGGGCAGTCCGGGAGATGGCCCCGATCTCCTCCTCGGTGAGGTCCTTGTCCGGCGCCATGACCATCAGCAGGCCGAGCAGGTGCCCGCGCTCGCGCAGGGGGACGCAGTAGCGGGCGTTGAGCCCGAGGTCGTCGCGACCCTCGATGTATCCCGGGGCACGCCATTGAGCGACGCCCTGGTCGAGGACGTAGCGGATGATGTCGTCATCGGCCTGCCCCTGCAACAGGCTGCGGATCCGCACCGCGTCCGCGTCCCCGTAATGCCGGCTGGAGCAGATGAACCGTACGACCGGGTCGTCCAGCACCACCGACCGGCCGAGGAACTGCGCGAGTTCCTCGATCAGAGTCTGCAGAGCATCGCTGCCCACCCGGGCCCGTCGGAGCGGTTCGACCACGGCCATCCTTTCGTCGGATGGTCTTTCTACAAGCCGTGAATCCCTGGGATCAAATCTTCAACAATCCGAGAACACCTGGCCGTGCCATGCCGTGCCATGCCTGGCCCGGCCTGGCCTGGCCTGGCCCGGCATGGCACGGCACGGCACGTGGTGGTGCCGGATGCCGGCGATCGTGCGTTCGTTTGCGAGACAGGTGTGCGTGGCGGCGGCTATCTTGCTGCCCGTTCCGGGCAGCGCGCCCGCCCGTCCGACGGAGAGAGCCGAGTCGATGACCGTCCCCGCACCCGTCCCGCCGCCTCCCGTCGACCCGCCGGCTACCACCGCCGGCAGCCGTCCCTCCGCCCGGTGGAGAGCGCCGCTGATCGCGGCGGTCGTGGCCTGCGGCGCGGGGGTGGGTCTCGGCTGGCTGCTGTGGGCCGGCGGGGACAGCGCGGCCGCCGGTACCGGTCTGGGCGACGCCCGGGCCGACGCGGCGGGCGCCTGCCAGGCGTTCCGCCGGGTTCCGGAGCTGAGCGCCGTCTACGGTGGTTCCGACAGCGCCTTCGAGGCCCGCTACAACCGCGTGGGGGCCGCTGCCGCGCTGGCCCACTCCGCGGCCGAACTGGACGACCGCTACGACGACCTGGACACGGCGCTGCAGAACGTCGTGCGCCGTTTGCAGACCAACGACGTGAAGGGCGCGGAGGCCGTGGCCGCCCGCAACGAGGTGCGCACCCTGTGCGCGACGTACGACGACTAGAGCCGCTCTCCAGGGCCGGCAAAGACCGGCCGCCCCCGGCAGACCGGCCGCCCCCGGCGGACCCGCGGATCGGCGGATCGGCGGATTGGCGGAGGCGCTGAGAGGCCGAGGGGCCGGCACGGCACCACGCGCCTGATCCCCTCCTGGACGCGACACCCGCGGCAGGGCCTGCCACGGCGGACGCGCCGTCGGCGGCGCTGCCCGGCCGGTCATCTTGCCGATGCCGCGGCACGGGGAGGGGCCCCATCCTGCGGGGCATGGTCTTCCACAGCGTGGCGGGCGCGGATACCCGCTTCCCCTTACTCAGAATCAACGTCATCCTGGCGGCGGTCGTCGCGGTGCTGGCCGCGACGATGTTCTCCGCCGCTCCGGCGCGGGCGCAGACCGGCTTCCACGAAGTGCAGAACTTCGGCACCAACCCGGGCAACCTGAGGATGTTCGCCTACGTCCCGGAGCAGGCGCAGTCCGGCGCCCCGGTCGTGGTCCTCTTCCACGGCTGCGGCGGCTCCGCGCAGGACCTCGACGTCAACACCGGCTGGCGCAAGTACGCCGACGCCTACGGGTTCACGATCGTCTTCCCGGAGCAGAAGGACGAGAACGTCGGCTCCGGCGGCATCGTGCCGCACAAGTGTTTCAGCGCGTGGAACCCCGTCGACCGCACCCGCAGCGGCCAGGGCGAGGCCCGCTCGGTGGTCCAGATGGTCGACTACATGAAGGCGAACCACGCCGCTGACGCGAGCCGCGTCTACGCCACCGGGTACTCCGGCGGCGGCGCCGCCACCAACGTGATGCTCGCGGCCTACCCGGACGTGTTCAAGGCGGGCGCGGTGTTCTTCGGCATGGCGTACGGCTGTGCCGACACCGAGGACGACTACTTCGACACCGGCCTGCTCGCGCAGTGCCCGGGCATGATCAACTCCCTCACCCCGCGGCAATGGGGAGACAAGATCCGTAGCGCATACCCGGGCTACACCGGCGCGAGGCCGCGGGTGCAGATCTGGCACGGCGGCTCCGACTTGCTGATCAACAGGAACTCGCTGGAGAAGCAACGCGACGGCTGGACCGACGTGCTCGGCGTTTCGCAGACGTCCGCGTCCACGTCGCGTCCGGCCCTCGGCGTCACCAAGCAGGTGTACGGCAGCGGGCAGGTCGAGACGTACCTGATCAGCTCGATGGGCCACGAGGCGCCCGTCGATCCGGGCATCGGGATGGACAAGTGCGGCACCGTCGGCCAGGGCCACGACTCTCTCTGCGGGCCGTACTACGCGGCCGGGTTCTTCGGCCTCGACGGCTGAACCCGGACCGGGTCCCGCCCGCACCGCGGCCTGAACCGCCGCGGCGCGGCGCGGTGCGGTTACCGGGCGACTTCACCGTTCAGATCAGCGCACGCAGGTACCGCCCGCGCACACAGCGCTGGGCGAGCAGCAGGACGGGGTACGCGAGCCGCCACGGACCCGTCGGCGCGGCCCGGGTCAGCGACCGGAGCGTCAGGCGGACACGGCCGTCGCCGCCGCGGTGCGCGATGAACGCCTCCTCTCCGCTGACCGGGTGCCCCCAGCGGGTGCCGTAGGCGAAACCGCACCGGTCCGCGTCGTCCACCACGGCGACGACCTCGACGGGTTCGCGCACGGCGAGCGGGCCGAGCCCCGCTGTGACGGTGTAGCGCCCTCCCGGACGCACCTCGACGCCCGCCCCGTCGGCCGGGTCGACGTCGAACCCGCTGCGCCGCTTGACCTCCCACCGCATGACGGCCTCCCGGGCGGCGGCCCAGGCGCCCTCGCCCACGCCGACCGTCACGGTCCTCTCGAAGCGACGGAACCCGGCAGGGGCACTCCGCCAGCGAGGGTTTCCGGGGGACGTGGCCCCGGGAGTGCCGTAGTTCAGACCGTCGGTCGGACGGCCGGACATCCAGCGCGACCGCCGCCCCGGTCGTCCGGTGCCGTCACCCGCCATGCCCGTACCCCCATCTCGGCCCACCGCGCACCAGTCCGACGGCTGGACATTCCGGCTGTCAGCTGTCAGCTGTCAGCTGTCCGGCTAATCCGGCTGTGCGGCTCTCCGGCTCTCCGGCTCTCCGGCTCAACATATCGGCCTGGGGGCCTGGGGGTTTCGGCGGTGTGCCCCGCCTCACGCCGCCGGGTCACCGAGCACCACCGCGCACCACCGAGGACGGGCCGGGTGGGAGTGGCGGCCGGCCCGGCAGCGCCGCGGACGCGCCGAAGCGTCCGCGGCGAGGTCACGGCGGGATCAGGCGGCGGCCTGCCGGGCGCGCAGCGGTGCCAGTGCCTGGCTCCAGGAGATGACCTGGTCGAGCATGGTGGTCAGGACCGGGAGGTTGTGGTCGCCGGGCTTGAAGGTGCTGCGGTTCTCGAACTCGGTGGTGAACGGCAGGACGACCTGTGCGCGCACGTCGGCCATCATCAGCTCCCCGGCCATCGTCCGCAGGTGTTCCACGGCGCGGACGCCACCCTGGGGGCCGTAGGAGATGAATCCGACGGCCTTGTTGTTCCACTCGGCGAACAGGTAGTCCAGCGCGTTCTTCAGCACGCCGGTGGTGCTGTGGTTGTACTCCGGGGTGACGATGACGAACCCGTCGAACGAGGCGATCTTCTGTGCCCACCGGCGCGTGTGCTCGTGCTGGTACTGGCCGAACGACGGCGGCGCCGTCTCGTCCAGCAGGGGCAGCGGGAAGTCCCGCAGGTCCACCAGTTCGATCTCGGCGTCCTCGCGCTGCGAGGCCACTCGCACAGCCCAGCGCGCCACCGGCTCGCCTTTCCGGTCGGGGCGGGTACTGCCCAGGATGATCCCGATACGCGTCACGAGGGTTCCTCCACGTCGACATGGTACGTGTCATGGATAGTACGTGAGGTGTACTGTCCTGGAGCTGTACGATAGCGCCTGTGACCATCTCCCCGTCCACCGAAGCCCAGAGCGGCACCGGCCTCGCCGCGCGCGGGGAGGCCGAGGCCGACGCCACGGCCCTCATCCAGCTCTCCCGGCTGATCCGCGACACCTTCGCGCGGGTGGCCGAGCACTACGACCTCACCCCGGTCCAGGGCCGCATGCTGTGCGTCCTCGCGGAGAAACCTCGCGCCATGGCCGAACTCGCCCGCCACCTCGGCGTGGGCAAAGCGAACATGACCGGACTCGTCGACCGCGCCGCCCAGCGCCACCTCGTCGAACGCGTACCCGCGCCCGAAGACCGGCGCGCCGTCCACGTCGTCCTCACCGACGACGGCCGCCGCTCAGCCCTCGCCTTCCACCAGAGGGTGACCGACGAGCTCAACCGCCTTCTGGCTCCCCTCGCCCCTCAGGAGCGCACGGCCTTCCGTTCCACCGTGCTGGCCATCGCCGCCGACAGCGCCCTGCCGACTGCCGGAAAAGCGGTTGTCGATCCGGCACCGGACAGGAACCATCTCGGACCGTGACGACGAACAACGGCGAAGACCGATCCGAGCCCGGTCGGAGCCCCCTCCCCGCCGCCCGCCCAGTCGCCCTGGTCACCGGGGTCGGGCGCACCGTCGGCATCGGCGCGGGCATAGCCGGCCGACTGGCCCGGTCGGGCTGGGACATCGCCTTCACCTACTGGAGCGCCTACGACGAGCGCATGGCCTGGGGCGGCGAGCCCGGTGCACCCAGGGCGATCGGCGACGCCCTCGCCGAGCACGGTGCCGCCACCACGGCCGTCGAGGCGGACCTCGCCGACCCGGACGCCCCGAAGCGCGTCTTCGACGAGGTCGAACGCGTACTGGGCGGTGCCACCGCCCTGGTGATGTGCCACTGCGAGTCGGTCGACTCCGGTCTGCTCGACACCACCGTCGAGAGCTTCGACCGCCACTTCGCGGTCAACGCGCGCGCCACCTGGCTGCTGATCCGCGAGTACGGCCGGCGCTTCGCGTCCGCCCATGGCAGCGGCCGGATCATCGCCCTCACCAGTGACCACACCGTCGGCAACCTGCCCTACGGCGCGAGCAAGGGCGCCCTGGACCGCATCACCCTGGCCGCCTCGCACGAACTCGCCCACCTCGGTGTCACCGCCAACGTCATCAATCCCGGGCCGGTGGACACCGGCTGGATGACCGACGACGTGCGCGAGCACGTGCTCGGCCGCACGCCGCTCAGCCGCCTCGGCACCCCGCGCGACACCGCGCACCTCGTGGACTTCCTCTGCTCCCCGCACGGCCAGTGGGTCAACGGCCAACTCCTGATGAGCAACGGCGGATTCGCGTAACGCGACCCGTGACGCCAGGTCCACCGCCCTCCCGGGTGCACTGCCGCCGCCGGCGAGGACCACCCGGCACGCCGGACCGCCTCCCCGCGCCCGCCGACAACGCGAGGCCCCGGCGTCGTCGTCCGGGGCCTCGTCCGGCGGACTTGGCAGGCTGACCGTCACACCCCGGAGGGGACCTCGGTCTTCTCGTCCGAGCCGGCTTCGCCGTCGGCGGCCGCGAGGGCGCGGTTGCGGCGGACGGAGGACCAGAAGGAGGCGCCGATCAGGACGACGCCGACCAGGCCGGTGATGATCTCGTTGATCTGGTACTGGATGGTGACCAGCAGGATCATGGCGAGGGCGCCGATGGCGTAGTGGGCGCCGTGCTCCAGGTAGACGTAGTCGTCGAGGGTGCCCTGGCGGACCAGGTAGACCGTCAGCGACCGCACGTACATGGCGCCGATGCCCAGGCCGAGGGCCATCAGGAGGATGTCGTTGGTGATGGCGAAGGCGCCGATCACGCCGTCGAAGGAGAAGGAGGCGTCCAGGACCTCGAGGTAGAGGAACATGAAGAACGCGGCCTTGCCGGCCAGGACGACCGCCGACTTGGGCCTGCCCTCGCGCTCGGCCTTCTCCTCGGCCTCGTGCTCGCGTTCCTCCTCCTCTTCGAGCCTGTCCTCGAAGAAGCCGGAGAGGCCGCCGACGATCATGTAGGTGATCAGGCCGGCGACGCCGGAGATCAGGACGGTCTCGGCCTTGTCGGCGTGGGTGCCGCCGTGCTGGTGGGCGTGGGTGGCGAAGGTCATCGACGAGATCAGCAGGACGATCAGCGCGATGCAGACCGACAGCATGTCGACCTTGCCGAGCTTGGACAGCGGCCGCTCCAGCCGGCCGAGCCACTTGATGTCCCGGTCCTCGAAGACGAAGTCCAGGAAGATCATGAGCAGGAACATGCCACCGAACGCGGCGATCGACGGATGGGCGTCCGTGACCAGCTGCTGGTAGCGGTCCTTGTCGGTCAGGGCGAGGTCGACGGCCTCGATGGGGCCCATGGAGGCGCTGACCGCGACGATCACGACGGGGAAGACCAGCCGCATGCCGAACACGGCGATGAGAATGCCGATCGTGAGGAAGATCTTCTGCCAGAAGGCACTCATCTTCTTCAGGATCCCGGCGTTGACCACCGCGTTGTCGAACGACAACGAGATCTCGAGCACGGCCAGGATCGCCACGACACCGAGGGCGGACCAGCCGCCGTAGAGGACACCTGCGACCAGCCCCAGCCCCGTGACCGCGAAGGCCCAGCGGAACGTCTTCACCAACACACGTCACCCGTTCTCGTCATACCGCTCCGCCCTGGTGCGGTGTACGCATCGCGTGCCCGGCACGGGTGGTGTCCATCCCCGGTGGTGTCCGCCCCGGCCGGCCGGAGTACCGGTTCCCCCACGCCGGGCGCGCACACCGCGTCGGCGGCCGGCCGGCCTGCCGCCGTGGCACGCACCCGCACCTCACGCGATGACGGACGCAGCCTACTCAGCCCGGACCGCCCCACCCCCGGCGTGGCCCACGAGAGGGCAGGGCCCGCGAGGCCGGCACGCCTCGGGCCGACGGGGGCCGGGGCCGACCGACGGCCGGAAAACGCTGTTGACCGGGCACCGCCCGCGTACTGTGATGGAGGTGACATGCCCTGGGGGGCTGTTGTCTGCCCGCACATCCCCCTCCCGGGCACACAGCCCTCGGTGATACGCACGCATCCCACCGTCCGATGACGAGGAGCGCGACGTGAGTGAGCGGCAGGCATCGACGCCGACGGCCGGTGAGCGGTCATGAGCAGCGGCGACACGGCCGCCGCCTCCGTGGATGCCTGCAACGTGTTCTGCAACGCGTCCGGCTCCGCCGTCCTCGCCCGGGGCCGCAGGCTCCTGGCCCTCGCGGGAGCCGCGCGGGGCCGGAACTCCACCGACGAGGCCCGCACCCTGGCCCTGCGCGCGGCGGCGGACCTGGAGGCCGGTGTACGGCTCAGCCGGCAGGCGACGGAGCCCTCCGCGGTGCGCTGCCGAGCCCTGCTGGACCTGGCCGAGGCCCGGGCGGTGGCGGCGGGCGACACGGGGGCCCCCGGGGTGCTGGACGCCCTGGAACAGGCGGTCGAGGCACTGCCGGACGGCGGCCCCGACCAGCGAGGCCCCGACCAGCGAGGCCCAGACCAGCGAGGCCCAGACCTGCGCGTGCAGGCCCTGCGCCGCCTCGCCGAGGCGCACAGCGCCCGCTACCGCCACACCGCCGAGACGACCGAACTCGACGCCGCCGACCGGGTCTTCGCCCAGGCCCAGACCTTGGTGGACCTCGACGACCCGCTGCGGGCGCAACTGCTCGTGGGCCGCGGCGAGGTGCTGGTGGCCCGTGCCGAGCGGGGCGGCGGACTGGCGGACGCCACCGACGCGGCACGGGTGCTGCGTCGGGCGCTCGCCCTCACCCCTCGCAGCGATCCCCGCCTGGCGGAACGCCAACTGCTCTTCGGACAGGCCCTGCACCGCCACCATGCCGCGGGCGGTGCGCCGACCGACCTGCACGAGGCCGAGTGGGTGCTCGCCAGCGCGGCCCGCGGCACGGCCGTGGAGCGCACCGCGGCACTGGCATGGCTGGAGCGCGGGGACGTGTCGGTGAAGCTGGCCGACCGGACCGGCGCGCCGGAGTGGCTGGACACGGCGGCCGAGTCGTATCACCGTGCCGCACGCAGTGCGGACCGGGCCGGTGAGCCGCTGCTGGCTGCCCGGTCACACCACCAGCGCGGGGTCGTCCTGGAGCGGACGGCGGGGCCCGAGCGGGCCCTGGCGTCCTATCGGGAGGCATGGGCGCTGTGGCAGCGGGCTCAGGCGGCGCAGGGACCGCTGGCCCGGTCCACGTTCGAGCGCATGCGCGCGCTCGGCGGCACAGGGTGAGGAGCCCAGGGTGACAGAGTTGACCGAAGAGCGGACCCCCGCACGGCAGGAGCCGGCCGGCGGCGACGGACAGCGGGTGGACGACGGGCAGCAGTCGGTGGGCGACGGACAGCGGGTGGACGACGGACAGCAGTCGGTGGGCGACGGACAGCGGGTGGACGACGGGCAGCCGGTGGGCGGCGGGTGGGCGGACGCGCCGCTTCCCGACCACACGGGGCATGACCTCGCCGTGCTGCGCAGCAGGGTCGGCCATCCTGTGCTCGGCGCGGTGCTGGCCACGCTGCTGGCCCGTGCCGGCAGCGCCGACGGTGGAGCCGTGGCGTATCACGAGGACTCCCCCGGGGGAGACCCGTAGATGGCCCGGCGGACCGGTGAGGCGGGCAGCTGACGAGGTCATGGGAGGCGACGCCATGCACATCGCGCCGGACGAGAACGCGCGGACGGCCGACCGGGACCACGCACCCTGGCCCCACACCGAACTCGACGTGGCGGCCGCGCGGAAGGCGGGCCACCGGCCCCTGCCGTTCCGCCAGTTCGTCCTGAAGGTGCACAGCCGGTGCAACCTGGACTGCACGTACTGCGTGATCTACCAGGGCCAGGACGCCAGTTGGCGGGACCGGCCGGTCCGGGTCCCGCTCGACGTGATGCGGCAGACCGCCCGCCGGATCGCGGAGCACGCCGCCCGGCACGCGCTCACCGAGGTGCGGGTCGACCTGCACGGCGGGGAACCGCTCCTGAACGGCGCCGACACCGCCCGGGCGTACACGGCGGCGGTACGGGCGGCACTGCCGTCGCACACCGCGTTGCGGGCCACCGTGCAGACCAACGGCACCCTCGCCACCGAGCGCGTGCTGGACCGGCTCTCCGACGCGGGCATCCGGGTCGGACTCAGCCTGGACGGCGGTTCGGCCGCACTCAACTGGCGGCGCGTCGACCACGCCGGCCGGCCCGCCTGGCCGACGGCGTCGCGGGCCGCGCGACTGCTCGCCGACCGCCCCGAGATCTACGCCGGCGTCCTGTGCGCGATCGACGTCGCCGCCGACCCCGCGGAGGTGTACTCCTCCCTGGCCGCGATGCGCCCGCCCCGCCTGGACCTCCTGCTTCCGCACGCCAACTGGTCCAGCCCGCCGCCGGGCCTGCCCGAACGCTCGCCGCACGCGGCCCGCACCCGGGTGGTGCCCACTCCCTACGGTGACTGGCTGGCCACCGCCTTCGACCTGTGGTGGGACGCGGCGTCCGACGGGGAGCAGCCGAGGGTCCGGCTGTTCACCGAGATCGTGGCGCTGCTGCTGGGCGTGCCCAGCAGCACCGAGTCGATCGGCCTGTCGCCGTCCTGCGCCGTGGTGGTGGACACCGACGGCGCACTGGAGCAGATCGACTCGCTCAAGGTCGCCTACCACCGGGCCACCGCCACCGGGCTCGACGTCTTCCGGCACGGCTTCGACGAGGCGCTGGACCATCCGGGCATCGTCGCCCGCCAGCTCGGCTCCGACGCGCTGGCGGACACGTGCCGGTCCTGTCCGGTGGGACGGGTGTGCGGCGGCGGGAACTACGGACACCGTTACGCCCGCGGAACGGGCTTCCGTCACCCTTCCGTGTACTGCGCGGACCTGGAACGGCTCGTGCGGCACGCGGCGCGGCGGCTGAGCGCGGTGATGCCCGCGGACTGAACCCCAGCCCGTCGTCTCCGTCGTCTCCTCCCTCCTGCCCGCCGGAGACGACATCGGCCATAACTGACGCAGCGTCGGCCCCGCCGCCCGCGCATCGACTATGGTGCACGTAGAAATCCGCCCAAAACGTTCTGGTGCAGTCATTCCGGTTGAGGGGGAGACGGTCGGATGGCCGAGAAGTCCAAGGGCCCCGGGTCCCACGAGCACTTCACGATCAGCTATGCGGGGTTCAACCGGCCGTGGGCCACCTGGATCGCACACCAGCTCGAGCAGCTGGGTCACGAGACGACCCTGCTGCGCTGGGATCCGCCGTTGCGGGTGCCGCTCGCCGACGCCCTGCGCAGCCTGCTCCAGGCTCCCGGACGGGTGCTGCTCGTCCTCGACGACTGGTACTTCTCCCTGGGCCCGCGCACGGACGCCGAGTGGACGCAGGCGCTGCACGACGTGGTCCCGCCGCACGTGGACCGGTTCTCCGCGATGAGCGTGGCGACCCGCGCGCTGCCCGCCACCGCCGCGCCGCTGCGCCCGGTCGACCTGCGCGACCTGGACTCCCGCGAGGCACGACGGCGTATCCTGCGCCGCCTCGACCTGGAGGCCGGCGAGCAGCGCACGGCCGAGGGCCCGTCCGGCGCCTCCGCGCCGCGCTTCCCCAACGACCCCCCGTCGGTGTGGGACGTGCCCCGCCGCAACGTCCGCTTCACCGGCCGCGACGCCATCCTGGAGGAACTCCACGCCCGCTTCGAGCAGGGCGGCCACAGCGGCTCCCGCTGCGCGCTGAGAGGCATCTCCGGCGTCGGCAAGAGCCAGATCGCCATCGAGTACGCCCACCGGTTCGGCAACGACTACGACATCGTGTGGTTCGTCGGCGCCCGCTTCCGGGCCCCCGCCCGCGAGAAGTTCGCCCAGCTCGCGCCGCCCCTCCAGCTGCCGGTCGGCCAGGAGCTCGGCGAACGGATCCGCGCCGTCCACGAGTCGCTGCGCACCGGGAACCCCTACCGGCGCTGGCTGCTCGTCCTGGACGGCGCCGACGAGATGGAGCAGATCGAAGACCTGCTGCCCGAGGGCAACGGCCACGTCCTGATCACCACCCTCACCCAGGACTGGGCGGCCTCCGGCAGCGTCACCGAGATCGAGGTCGAGCCCTTCCGCCGCCCCGAGAGCGTCGCCTACGTACGCCGCCGCGCCCCGCGGCTGAGCGACGACGAGGCCGACCAGCTCGCGGACGCAGTGCAGGACCTGCCGCTGCTGCTCGCGCAGACCGCGGCCTGGCTGGACGCCAACGCCATGCCCGCCAAGGACTACATCTCCATGATCCGGCGCGGTGAGGCCAGCCAGATCGGCATCCGGATCTCCGTCGACTACCCGATGGGCTTCCAGACGAGCTGGTCGATAACGCTGAACACGCTCCAGGAGAACAATCCCGAGGCGGTCGAGCTCCTGCACCTGTTCGCGCTGTTCTCGCCGGACGCCATCCCGGCCCGGCTCATGCAGGCCGCCCACCCCTCCGACCTGCCGGCCCATCTGGCCGCGCTGGCCGCGGACCCGATCCGATGGCACACGGCGCTGCGCCGGCTGTCGGAGTCGACGGCGGTCCGCCTGGACTACGTCGAGTCCTCCGACGCCGAGCCGGTCGTCGAACGCGTCTCCATGCACCGCCTCTACCACAGCTTCCTGCTCAGCACGCTCACCGAGGAACGCCGCGAGTCGCTGTCCGCCATCGCCTGCACCCTGCTGGCGGGCGCCGACCCGCGCCGGCCCACCGACACCCGTGAGTGGCCCCGCTACGCCGAGCTCATCTCCCACCTGGAGACGGCCGGCGCGCTGGACAGCACCGAGCCCGTGGTGCGCCGGCTCATCCTGAACTGCGTCGAGTACATGCGGGTGCGGGGTGAGAACCGGGCCGCGCTGCGGCTGTGCGAACAGACCGTCGTCCGCTGGCGGACCCGGCTGGACCCCGAGGACCGGGACATGCTGATCCTCACCCACGACCACGCCAACATGCTCCGGCGCAGCGGCCGCTACCTGGAGGCGGAGGCCGTCGGCCGGTCCGTCCTCGACCAGCTCGCCGAGACCCGCGACGCCGCCGACCCCGACCTGCTGCGGGCGATGAACGGCCTGGCGGGCACGCTGGTGTCGCTCGGCCGCTACGACGAGGCCCACCGGATGTTCCGGGAATGCGTCCAGGCCTACACGACCAGCCTCGGCCCCGAGGCGCCCCGCACCCTTCAGGACCGCGGCAACCTCGCCGTCGTCACCGGCCTGCTGGGCCGCTACGAGGAATCACTCGGACTGCACCGCGACATCCTGCTGCTGCGTGAGCGACTGCTCCATCCCCGCCACCACCTCACCCTGCGCACCGGCATGTTCTACGCCTGGAACCTGCGCCTGCTCGGACGCTACGCGGAGGCCACCTCCCGGCAGGAGCTCAACGTCCGGGCACACCGCCAGGCCATGGACCGCTACACGCCCCAGACCCTGTTCGCGGAACACAACCTGGCCCTGTGCAAACGGCGCAACGGAGACCTGCTGGCGGCCGAGTCGCTGATGCGCGGCGTCGTGGAGCGCTTCGTGCAGCGGCAGGGCCCGCGCCACCCCGACTCGCTCCTGGTGCAGGCCGACTTCGCCACGTTCCTCCGGGAACACGGCGACCTGGACCAGGCGCGCGAACTGGCGACCACCGTGGCCGAGCAGTACGCCGCGCTGGCCGGCCGCGACCACCCCTACTCGGTGGGCACCACGGGCAACGTGGGCCTCGTGCTGTGGGAGTACGGGGAGCGCGAGGAGGCACTGGCGGTCGCGGAACGGGTGCTCAACGCCATGAGCGCCGCCGTCGGGCCCTCGCACCCCTGGACGCTCGGCGCCGCGCTCAACACCTGCGGCGCCCGCAGCCTGGCCGGTGACGAAGAGGGAGCCACCGAGCTCAGCCGGACGACCCTGGAGACGGCCCGGACCGTCATGGGGGAGACCCACCCCATGACCCTGTCCTGCAAGGCGGCCCTGGCCGGCGACCTGCGCGGCATGCGCCGCACCCAGGAGGCCGACAAACTCGAGAGGGAGGCACTGACGCAACTCGCCGAGACACTCGGCGGCCAGCACCCCCACACCATCTCGATCCGCCGCAGGGAACGCCCCTACTGGGACTTCGAACCACTGCCCACATAGCGGCCGGACCGCCGGCCGGTCCGGCCTCCGGCCCGCGTCCCCGCGCATCCGGGCATCCGGGCATCCGGGCATCCGGGCATCCGGGCATCCGGGCATCCGGGCATCCGGGCATCCGGGCATCCGGGCATCCGGGCATCCGCGCATCCGCGCATCCGCGCATCCGGGCGACGCGTCAACACCCCGTTCCCCCCGAGCGGCCGGGTGAAACCTGGAGCGGTCGCCAGGCCGCTAGCATGGGCGGCGCCCCCTGTCCAAGGGGGGCTTCGGCCTTCCTGGAGAGGTGAGCGTGCGGGGAACACATGGGGGCGGCCCACCCATGCCGGGAGAACGCGAGAACGGCGCGGCGCTGCCCGACCTGACCGACCTGGACCTGACGACGCTGTCCCGCACGTCGTCGCACCCGGTGCTGGCGGCGGTCGCCGCCGGCCTGCTGCCCCGGGCGCTCCGCGCGGAACCCCCCATGGCCTTCTACGAGGACAGCCCCTACCGACAGTGACCGCCCGCTGGCCGCTCGACGAACTGGACGTCCCGGAACTGCGGCGCTCCGGCGTCCGGCCCGTACCCTTCCGGCAGTTCGTGCTGAAGGTGCACAGCCGCTGCAACCTCGCCTGTAGCTACTGCTATGTCTACGCGGGCGCCGACAGCAGCTGGCGCAGCCGCCCGCGCAGGGTCTCCCCGGCGGTGGTCCGGCGCACCGCGGCGGCCATCGCCCAGCACGCTGCGGCGCACGACCTGCCCTCCCTCCAGATCAATCTGCACGGGGGCGAGCCCCTGCTGGCCGGGGCGGGCAACCTGGTCGGCTACGTCACCGCGGTACGCGAGGCCGTCCGCGCCGCCTGCGGCCGGCGCTGCGCCGTCGACGCCAGCGTGCAGACCAACGCGACCCTGCTCACCGACGCCGCGGTACGGGAACTGGCCACGGCCGGAGTACGGATCGGGGTGAGCCTCGACGGCGGCACCCCGCGCCTGAACCGCCGCCGCCACGACCACGCGGGACGCCCCTCCTGGGCTGCGGCGGCGGCCGGGCTGCGGGTGCTGCGCCGGTACCCGGAGGCGTACGCCGGCATCCTCACCGTGGTCGACCCGCGCACCGATCCCACGGAGGTGTACACCTCGCTCACGGCCTTCCGGCCGCCCTCCATGGACCTGCTGTTACCCCACGCCAACTGGACCTCCCCGCCGCACGCCCCGGGCTCGCACCCCTACGCCGACTGGCTCATCCAGGTGTTCGACCTGTGGTTCACCGCCACCGGCCGCACCGTCCCGGTCCGCCTGTTCCACGAGATCATCGCCCTGCTGCTCGGCCTGCCGGGCCGCGCCGAGGCGGTGGGCAACTCACCCGTGGTCGCCGTGGTCGTCGACACCGACGGCGCCATCGAGCAGGTCGACTCCCTCAAGACCGCCTACGAGGGCGCGCCCGCCACCGGATGCAGCGTCTTCCGGCACACCTTCGACGACGTCCTCGACCACCCCGGCGTGGTGGCGCGGCAACTGGGCCGTGCCGCACTCGCCCCGGACTGCCTGGGCTGCCCGCTGGTGGAGGTGTGCGGCGGCGGCAACTACGCGCACCGCTACCGGTCCGACGACGGTTTCCGCAACCCGTCCGTGTACTGCGCCGACCTGGAGCGCCTCATCCGGCACGTCGCCGGCCGGGTCCGCTCCGCCGCCGACCGCCGCCCCACGGAGTCTTTCCCGTCAACCCGGCACGATTTCACGCTTGTTGGCGACGCGCCGGAACTGGGAAGAGTAAACAAGGAGGGGCAGAGGGAGCCGGCTCACTGACGGGGGAAGTGCCGCATGGCGATCGTGACACGCGTGGCCGCGGGTGGCCTGGGGGAATCGGTCCTCGTCGAGGTCGACTCGGTGCCGGCGGAATCCGATCTCGACGATGTCTTCGACGGGGTGAGGACCCGGCAGTCGGTGGCGGACCGCGTGGTGCGCACCGCCCGCGACGTCTACGACGACGGTCTCGACCTCGCCCGGCGCTGCGCCGTGCAGGCCGCGCAGCGCATCGGCGAGTTCGGCGAAGGACTCAAGCCCGACGAGGTGGAGCTCCAACTGGCCATCAGGCTGGACGCCGAACTCGGGGCGGTGCTGGTGAAGTCGAAGGCCGAGGCCCAGCTCCAGGTGACGTTCCGCTGGAAGCCGGGCGGCACCTCGTGACACCCGGCGACGGCGTGCGCATCCTGCCCTACGCCCAGGTGGTGGGCCAGTCCGAGCTGAAGCTCGCCCTCGAGCTCAACTACGTCGCGCCCCGGATCGGCGGCGTCCTCGTCAGCGGCCAGCGCGGCACGGCCAAGTCCACCGCCGTCAGGGCGTTCTCGCTGATGACCCGGGGCGAGCTGCCCGTCACGTTGCCCATCAACGCCACGGACGACCGGGTCCTCGGCGGCTGGGAACTCGACGCCCTGATGCGGGGCGAGGCCCGCACCCAGCGCGGACTGCTCGAAGAGGCCGGCGAGAAGGGGATGCTGTACATCGACGAGGTCAACCTGCTGGACGACCACATCGTCAACATCATCCTCGACGTGGTGTCGACCGGCGTGCTGTCGGTGCAGCGGGAGGCCATCGACACCGTACGCAACGTCGGTTTCGGACTCGTCGGCACCATGAACCCCGAGGAGGGCGGGCTCCGCCCGCAGTTGCTCGACCGGTTCGGGCTGATGGTGACCGTGTCCGAACTCACCCAGGAAGAACGCCGGGCCATGGTGCTGGCCGTCCTGCGCTTCGACGACGAGGCGGACACCGACTCCGCCTGGCTGGCCGAGGGGCTCGCGGCGGACCGGGCGCTGTGCGAGCGGCTGGGACGGGCCAGGGAGGCCGTCAAGGACGTACGGCTCGGCGAGGACATCGCGCAACTGTGCGCCGACGTGGCCACCAAGTTGCGAGCGGTGGGCCACCGCGGCGAGGTCGTCACCGCCTGGGCGGCCCGCGCCCTGGCCGCCTTCGAGGAGGCGGACGAGGTCGGCGCCCACCATGTGCGGCGGGTCGTGCCACTCGCGCTGCGCCACCGCCGCCCCGAGGCGGCGCACGGCGGCCCCGTCGAGTGGACCGAGGAGGAGTCCGAACTGCTCGACAGGCTAGTGGGATGACGGGGCCGGTGCAGTTGCGGCGGCCCGCGGACGCCCGGCGGCACCGGCTGCTGCAGGTGCTGGCCTGCTCCGCGCTGGGCCCCGGCCTGGACGGCGTCCTGCTGTTCGACCTGGAGCCGGAGATGCTGGCCCCGGTGACCGACGCCTTCGCCCGCCTCCTGCGGCTGCGCGACGGCCGCCCGGTGCGCCGTACGACGCTCGGCTCGGTCACCGGGGACGACGAGCTGTGGCTGCGGCCCACCCTGCGCCACGACGACAGCGGGGCCGCGTTCTCGCTGGAGCCGGGACCGCTGGTGGACACCCGGGACGAGGCGTCCGCGCTGGTGGTGGTGCCCGACCTGGCGAGGCTCAGCCTCCCCGGCATGCGGGCGGCCGTCCACCTGCTCGGCGCGGACGTCGCCGCCGTGGAGCGCTCCGGCTTCCGGGCCCGCTGGCGGCCGCGGGCGCGCTGGCTCGCCGCCTGCCGCGAGGCGGACGTCAACCAGCTGTCCCCGCACCTGCTGGACCGCTTCCCGATCCGGCTGAACGCCGCGGGCCTGCGACGCGCCTCCTCCGGACCGGAGCGGGTGCTCAGCGCCCTGGCCGGACGAGACCCCGACCCCGGGTTCGGCGAGGTGCCCGAGCAGTGGCGGACCGCGCTCACCGCGCGACGCGGCACCGCCTGCCCGCTGACCGAGGAGGCCGCCACGCACGCGGTGAGCATGTTCGAAGCCGGCACCAGCGGCCGCCGGCCGATCGCGCTGGCCCGGCTCGCCCGCGCCCTGGCCGTCCTCGCGGACGCCGCCGGCTGCGACACCGACCGCGTCGACGAGGCGGCGCGCCTGATCGGCGTGGCCGCCCGGCCCGCACCGCAGCCCGGCACCGGCCCCTTCCCGGACGGCGCACCCGGCCCGTCCGACGCCCCCGGTGACGGCCCGCCGCAGCCCGAGCCACCGAGGCCCGACCTTCCTGGGGAGGAGAGCGGCCCACCCGCGGCCGGCCCCGCGGTGGCCCTGCCGGCGAGTCCCACCGAGACGCTGGACACCTTCGCCGCCGACACGGGCGAGGGACGGCGCTCCCCCTACCCGGAGGACGACCCACAGCTCCTGAGGGAGTTCGCCCCCCTCCGCATCCCCTGGCAGCGGCGCCCGGAACCGAGCACCGCACGCGGCCCGGTGATCGGGGTGCGGTCCGCCACCGCGGTGCGCGACCTCGCGTTCGTCGCCACCGCGATGGAGGCCGCCAAGCACCAGAACCTGCCCGCCCGGCGGGCGCTGCGCGCACCCGGTACCGGACGGCTGGTGGTCCTGCCCGCCGACTTCCGCAGCTACGCACGCCTGCCGGTGGCCGAACGCATGCTGGTGCTGGTGCTCGACCACACCTGCCGGCGCGGCTGGGACTGGCGGCCCGCCCTCGCCCCCTACCTCCAGTGGGCCTACACCGGCCGGGCCTCGGTCTGCGCGGTCGAAGTCGGCGGCCGCACCGCGGAGCACGAACTGCGCGCCGACCACTTCCTCGCGCGCAGCGTCCTGGACCCACGCGTCGGCCACGCCCTCGACCGGGCCCCCGGACGCAGCAGCCCGCTCGCCCACGGACTGGCCATCACCGACCAGTTGCTGCGCCGGGCCTTCCGACAGCGGTCCAACCTGGTGGAGGCGTGGCTGGTCGTGGTGTCCGACGGGCGCGGCAACGTGCCGCTGGACGCCAGCGTCGCCGGACGGCTGCACGGACCCGTGCGACGCACCGGCATCGAGGACGCGCTGGCCGCGGCCGGCCGCATCGGCGCCATGGGCCGGATGCGCCTGCACGCCGTGGTCGTCGACGCGGCCCGCCGGCCCCACCCCGACCTCACGTTCCTGCTCGCCGACGCACTGGGCGGCATCACGGTCGCCGGACGCACCACGCGAGGGGGACAGCGTGTCCGCTGACGTGCCCGGGCACCTGGGCCTGGGCGGGGCCGTCCCCCAGGGCCCCGGCCTGCGCGGCACCGTGCCGATGCCCGAGCCGCTCACCGCGCCCCGCCCGACCGCGATCCCCGAGCACGTGACGGAGTCCTACGACCTCGTGCCGCTCACGCCGGCACCCGTGAACCCCGACGAACGGCTGCCCGAAGGCTTCGCCAAGCTGTCGGTGCACCGGGCCCACGACGGACTCGGGCAGGAGATGTTCTGGCTCACCGGCCACAGCGAGGACGTACGGCTGACGCTCGACTCCGAGGACACCCGGCTCAGACCGAGCGGAATCACCCTGGACAACCTGCACAAGGACGGTGTCGCACCGAGCGAACTGCTGCTGGCCGTCGCCGACTGGTCGGAAGGCCAGGAGGACCTGGTCCGCTGGATCAACGGACTGCGCGCCCGGCACGGAACAGAGCTGCACCTGGTCATCTGGGACGACACCGACTACAACATCCCCTGGGAACTGCTGCACCTCACCGAGGACGACGGCCGCGGGCTGGACGCCGGCATCCTGGGCGCCCTGGTGACGGTGGTGCGCTGGACCACCATCCGCAAGGCGGGCACCACACCCTTCAGCGAACCGGCGTCCTGCACCGGCGGCGTACTGGGCTACTACGCCACGGAGATGCGCCGTGACGTCGGCGTGTTCCAGAACTTCGAACACACCGGCCACTACGGCAGCACCCGCACCTTCCTCGGCGAGCTGGCCCGCGGCGACCTCGACGCCGGCCTGGTCTACATGGGCTGCCACGCCACCTACGGGCAGCACGTCACCGACCTCAGGATCGGCACCGTCACCTGGAGCGAACTCAACCGGCAGCCCATGCCCGCGCTGAGCGACGGACGCACCCTGGTCTGCCTCAACGCCTGCCACTCCGCCCGCTCCGTCCGCAACACCCAGCGCGGGGAGAACGCCCTGCGCGGATTCGCCGAGCTGTTCCTGCGCAAGGGCGCCGGCGGCTGCATCGCCACCTCCGGACGCGTCGGCGACGACGTCGCGCACACCCTCGTCCACGAACTGGTCGGCCTGCTCTGCGAGGACCCGGACCTGCCGGTGGCTCAGGCACTGCGCAGGTTCCGCGCCGCGGCGGCGGCCCGGATACCCGATCCGCTGCCGCACCTGTTCGGCGACGACGAAAAGGTCGACGCCGAGGGGCAGCGGCTGATCCTGCCCTTCCTGTACAGCTTCATGTTCCTGTACTTCGGGCACCCGCTCACCACGCTCCGGCTGACCGTCCGAGTGCAGGAGGCACGGGCATGAACGGTGATCCCGCGGCACTGATGGTGGAACCCCTGGTGGGCTGGCCCCGCACCGCGCGACCCGGTTCGACCTTCCTCGTCACCGTCGACCTCGGGGGACCCGTCGGAGCGGACAACTGGCCCTACGAGGAGGAGGAGTTCGACTTCGGCATCGCCCTCGACGGGACACCGCAGTTCGTGTGCGCGGCCCTGAGCGACCCCACCGTCGTCCTCCACCGCTTCGGAGGCACCTACGGGCCGGCCCGGTTCCTGGTCACCGCCGACCACATACTCGGCCCGGCCACGATCTGGCTGACCATCAGCAACCGCTGGGGAGTACCCGTACGCACCGTCGAACTGCCCAGCGACATCAGGGCGGACGCCCCCGTCGGCGGACAGAGCCAGGTGGTGGTCCCCGCGCTGAACGGCAGGCCCGCGCACCCCGCCTTCGGCCGGTCGCCCGCCGCCGTCCCCGCGCAGCGCTCCGGCCGCCGCCCGTCCGAGGCACCCGACGTCTGGTCACCGGACCACATCACCGTCTGCTACGCCGGGCCCCGCTGGGCGTGGGCCACCTGGACCGCGCACCAGCTGAGACGCCACGGCTGCCGCACCGCGCTGCTGCGCTGGGACCCGCCGCCCGGAGTTCCCCTGACCCACCTGCTCACCGAGTTCCTCACCGCCCCGGGCCGCGTCCTGCTGCTCCTCGACGACACCTTCCTGCGCCTCGGCCGGCGCGACGACCAGGAGTGGGAGGAGGCGCTGCGCTCGGTGGTCGTGCCGCACGCGGACCGCTTCGCGGTGGTCAACCTCTCCACCCGCATACTGCCGGAAGCGGCCGTCCCCCTGGGCCCCCCGGACCTGCACGGCCTCGATCCCGCCGAGGCGCTCCGGCGGCTGCTGACCGCGCTCGGCATCCGGCGGACCCCCCTCGACCCGGACGACGACACTCCCGGCGCCCCCCGCTTCCCGGACGCGCCACCGGCGGTGTGGAACGTGCCACGCAGAAACCTGCACTTCACGGGACGCGACGCGGTCCTTGAGGAACTGCACGCCCGCTTCGAGGAGAGCGGCGCACGCGGAGCACGCGTGGCCCTGCGGGGCATCGCCGGTGTCGGCAAGAGCCAGATTGCCATCGAGTACGCCCACCGGTTCGGCACCAGCTACGACGTCGTCTGGTTCGTCACCGCCCTCTCCCGGGCCCCCGCCCGCGAGCGGATCGCCCAGCTCACGCTCCCGCTGCGGCTGCCGGTGGGACCGGAGCCGGGCGAGCGGATCCGAGCCGTCCACGAGGCGTTCCGGACGGGCCGGCCCTACCGGCGCTGGCTGCTGGTGCTGGACAGCGCGGACGACATGGAACAGGTCGAGGACCTGGTCCCGGAGGGCACCGGACACGTCCTGATCACCACGCTCCGCCAGGACTGGGCGGCCTCCGGCGGTGTCACCGAGGTCGAGGTGCCCCCCTTCCACCGCCCCGAGAGCGTCGCGTACGTCCGCCGCCGCGCCCCCCGCCTGACCGAGGAGGAGGCCGACCAGCTCGCCGACGCGGTGCAGGACCTGCCGCTGCTGCTCGCCCAGACGGCCGCCTGGCTCGACGCCAACCCCATGCCCGCGCGGGACTACACGGAGCTGATCCGGGGCGGGGAGGCCAACCAGATCGGCATCCAGGTCTCCGCCGACTACCCGATGGGCTTCCAGACCAGCTGGTCCCTCACGCTCGACACCCTCCGCGAGGCCCACCCCGAGGCAGCCGAACTGCTGCACCTGTTCGCCATGTTCTCCCCGGGCTCCATTCCCGTACGGCGGCTCCGGCACGCCCGCCCCGGCGACCTCCCGCACCGCCTCGGCGAACTGGCCGCCGATCCGGTGCGCTGGCACGAGGCGCTGACCCGCCTGTCGGAGTCGACGGCCGTGCGGATGGACTACGTACAGACAGCCGACCACGAGCCCTACGTGGACAGCGTGGAGATGCACCACCTCTACCACCGCTTCCTGCGCCGCGCCCTGTCGCCCGCCGACCGCGACGAGCTGTCCGCCGTCGCCTGCCGGGTACTGGTCTCGGCCGACCCGCGGCGGCCGTCCGACGTACGGTCGTGGCCGGTGTACGCCGAACTGCTGCCGCACCTGTACCCGTCGGGCGCGCTCGAGAACACGGCGGGCCCGGTACGGGACCTGGTCCTGAACTGCATCGAGTACCTGCGCCTGCGCGACGAGGAGAGCACCGGACTCACCCTGTGCGAACAGGTGCTGGCCCGCTGGCGGCTGAGACTGCCGCCGACGCATCCGTCGATGCTCGTGCTGGTGCACCAGCACGCCAACATGCTGCGGCGGTGCGGCCGCTACCGGGAGGCGGAGGCCGTCGGCCGGGCCGTCGTCGAGCAGCTCGCCGAGGAGCGCGGGCCCGACGACGGCGACCTGCTCCGCGCCAAGTACGGGCTCGGCGGCTCCCTGATGGCACTGGGCCTCTTCACCGAGGCACACCAGCTCTTCGACGAGGTCTGGCGCGCCTACGAGGAACTGGCCGGCCCGGAAGCCCCCCGCACCCAGAGCTCACTGGCGAACCTCGGCACCGCTCTCGGCCTCCTCGGCCGCTACCGGGAAGCGGCCGCCGTCCACCTGGAGCTGCTGAGGCTGCGCGAGCGGCTCCTCGCCCCGGACGATCCGCTGACCCTCCTCAGCAGTCTGACCTACGCCCGCTCGCTCCGGCTCCTGGGCCGGCACGGGGAAGCCACGGCGCTCCAGGAGGCCAACTACCGGCTGCACCGGCAGACCATGGGCGACCACCACCCCCAGACCCTGGCCGCCCTGCACAACCACGCCCTGTGCCTGCGCCGAACCGGCGACGCCTCCGGCGCGGCGGACCTGCTGCGCGGACTCGTCGGGCGGTGCCTCCAGCTCCAGGGCGCACGCCACCCCACCACCCTCATGGTGCAGTCCGACTACGGCACCTTCCTGCGCGAGCACGGAGACGTGGGGGAGTCGGCCGACCTGGCGGTGCTGGTCGCCGAGGGCTACCGCCACCTCCTCGGCGACGACCACCCCTACACGGTGGGCGCGTCGGGCAACCTGGGCCTCCTGCGCTGGCGGACCGACGACCGGCGCGCCGCCCAGCGACTCCTGCTCCAGGCCCTGCGCGGCATGACCGGCGCGGTGGGTCCCGACCATCCCTGGACGCTCGGCTGCGCGCTCAACGTCGCCGCGGCCCATCGGCTGGCGGACCGGCCCGCCGCTGCCGCCGAGCTGCGCCACGACACCCTGCGGCGGGCGCGCCGGGCGATGCCGGAAGGCCACCCGCTGACGGAGGCCTGCGAGCGGGCCCTGACCGCCGAGGCCGAGGCCCCGCCGCACTGGGACTTCGAGCCCCAACCGATCTGACGCACCGGTGGGTCGAACGGGCCGGGACGGGCCGGCCGAGGCGGTGGGCCGGCGCGGCGGGCTACCGGCTCGGGCTGTGGGGGCGCTCCGAGTCCGGCCGGGAGCGACCCGCCGCCCCGTCGGGGCCGGCCGGTGAGGGTGAGGCGGCACGCCCGGTGCGCGCGGCGACCACCATCACGGCGAGGCCGAGCGCCACGATCGCCGCGCCCACGTACAGCGGCGCCGTGTAGCCCAGGCCGGCGCTGATCGCGAGGCCGCCGAGCCAGGCGCCCAGGGCGTTGCCGACGTTGGAGGCGGAGACGTTGGCGCCGGCGGCGAGCGGCGCGCCGCCGGCGGCGTCCGTGACACGGGTGATCATGCCGGGGACGCTCGCGAACCCGAAGACACCCATCAGGAAGACCAGGACCACCGACGCGACCCGCCCGTCGGCCATCAGCCCGAACGCCGTGAGCGTGGCGGCGAGTCCCGCCAGGGACGCGATCAGTGTGCGGTCGCGGTCACGGTCGGCCGCCCGGCCCCCGGCGATGTTGCCGATCACCAGGCCGCTGCCGTAGACGACGAGCAGCCAGGCGACGTCGGAGCCGGCGAAGCCGGTGACCTCGGTGAAGGTGTACGCGATGTAGCTGAACGCCCCGAACATGCCGCCGTAGCCGAGAGCGGTGGCGGCCAGGGTCAGCCAGACCTGCCAGGAGCGGAAGGCGCGCAGCTGGAGGCGCAGGCCGGCCGCCCGGTGGGACTCGTCCACGGCGCCCGCCCAGGCCGGCACCCACACGGCGATGGCGGCCACGGCCAGCACACCGATCCCGGTGATCGCCCAGAACGTGGCGCGCCAGCCCCAGCGTTCACCGACGAGAGCGCCGAACGGCACGCCCAGCACGTTGGCGACCGTCAGCCCGGCGAACATCACGGCGACCGCGCGCGAGGCCCGCTCCGGCGGGACGAGACGGCGGGCGACGAGCGAGCCGATACCGAAGAAGGAGCCGTGGCACAGGGCGGCGACGACACGGCCGAGCAGCGCCACGGTGTAGGTGGGCGCGACGGCGGACAGCAGGTTGCCGAGGACGAACAGCACCACGAGTCCCACGAGAACGGTCTTGCGGGGAAGGCGCGTGGTGGCGGCGGTCAGCAGGATCGCGCCGATCGCGACGCTCAGGGCGTATCCCGAGATGAGCCATCCGGCCGCGGCCTCGGAGACGTCCAGGCTGCGGCTCACCTGGGGCAGCAGGCCCGCGATCACGAACTCGGTCAGACCGATCCCGAAACTGCCGAGCGCGAGCGCGACCAGTGCGACGGGCATCCGCCCCGTGTCCCCGCTGAGTTCCCGCTCCTGTCTGATGTTCACGCAAACATCGTAGGGACCCGCCCGCCCGGCAGGGAGGCCCGGGCCGCCGCGCGGTCGTCGTCGCGGCCACAACCGCGGGCGGCCTTGTCCTGGGGCGTTCGGGTCGTGGAACCGGGAATCAGGACCGGTCGGGCCGCACGGTCCGTTCGAGACAGTCGATCACGTTCTCCATGGTGGGGCGATCCCGTGGGTCCTTGGCGAAACACATGTCGAGGACGCGCCAGAATTCCTGCGGGAACGCTTCGCGGTCGTATTCGGGCCTCCGCCGCTCGTTGGTGGAGAGGTAGGCGGCCACCCTGCCCACGGTGCTGTCCACCGTGCGGCGTTCGTTGCGCCAGGTACCGCACGCCGCGACCACCGCGGTGACCGCGAAGGAGTACACGTCGTTGGCGCTGATCACCCTTCCGTCGAAACGCTCGGGGGCCATGTAGCCCAGGGTGCCCTCCGGCTCCTGAGCTCCCGTCGGCTGTGTGAGACCGAAGTCCCCCAGCACCCAGCGCTGCCCGTAGCGCAGGATGTTGGCCGGTTTGACATCGCCGTGGACGAGCCGCCGGCGGTGGAGGTGGCGCAGTGCCCGGGCGAGGTCGAGCAGCATGGCGGTCAACCCGTCGTCCTTCAGCGGCTCCTCGTCGATCCAGTCACGGAGCGAGCCGTCGGCCAGCCCGGTGACGATGTAGCTCCACCCCTTGAGCGGCCCCGACGCCTCCGTTCCGGCCGCACGGTAGGGAATCACGTAGGGGCTGTCGAACCCGGCCATGGTGGCCGCCTCACGGGTGAAGTACCGGTAGCGCTTCGTCGTGTCCGGCGGTTGCAGTTTGACCGCCACACGGTTCAGCGTGCGTCCGAACGCCCGCTCCTCCGCCTCCCAGACGGCGTTCAGGGACCCCCGGCCGATCTCGCGCAGAAGCAGGTACCCGGGCCCCACCGTGGCTCCGGTCAGGTCGACCAGGGGCAGATCGCCGCGACTGAGGGTCGCCCTGCTGTCGGAGGCGTCGGCGGGTACGAAGGTCAGCGGATCGAACATGCTGCGGGCCAGCTCGGTTCGCTGTCGGTGACCGTTCGGGGAGGACGGCTCGTCGGACGCGAGGTCACCCAGCAGATCGCCCAGGAAGCGGGCCGCGTTGCGGCACGCGACCGGCTGCACCCGTTCGTCCTGGCCGGGCGACTTGTCGGCGAGGAGATCGGAGACCCCGCGGATCACCATGGCCGGCACACCGCTCCACTGCCGGGCCGCGGTCAGGAACCCCAGCCCTTCCATCTCCACGGCGACGGCGTCGTTGAACGACGCGCGCAGATGATCCCGGAACTCCCCCCGCTGTCCCGCCTGGATCTTCTCACCCGCGGCGATGGGCTCCACGTGCACCCACGGCGACTCCAGTCCGTCGCCGGACGCGGCCCTGACGGGGCGCCACTTCCCGGACGCGGCGATCCGGCGTGCGAAACCCACGGTCCGGGCATCCGCGAGGGCGATGTCGGGGCGGGCGAGCATCCGCTCGTCGGTCTGCTTGCCGGTCTCGTACCCGTAGACCTTCGTCGCGAAGACGACATCCCCCAGGCGCACGCCTTCCTTCAGTCCGCCCGCCGTACCGAGGAACACGATCAGTCGCGGCCGGAGGTCCTGGATGGCCTGACTGGCCTGCAACGCGGCGTTCACGTTGCCCTGCCCGATGCACGCCACCCATGTCTCCCAGGTCGCCGACGCGACGGTGAGGTGGCCGACCGTGTACGGCGCCCCCGAGACCGAGTTCAACGGGTCCTTGCTCTCCAGCAGTTCCAGTACCGCCGCGTACTCGACCACTGTGGCCGTCAACACCACGACACGACGCGCATTGGGCATGGGACGACCCTATCGGCAGACCCCGCCCCGCTGTTGACCTTCGGGTCGGTCGAAACCCGATGATGGCGACGTGCCGAACAATGAACTGATGCCGATCGGGGCCTTCGCCCAACGCAGCGGTCTGACCGCCGGCGCGTTGCGGTTCTACGCCGACTCCGGGCTGCTGCCGCCCGCCGAGGTCGACCCGGTCTCGGGCTACCGCTACTACAGCGCCGACCAGCTGGGCCGGGCGACCCTGCTGCGGCAGCTCCGTGAGATCGCCATGCCCCTCGCCGCTGTCGAGTCGGTCCTCGGGGCCGGGGCCGAGGAGGCGTCCCGGCTTCTCGACGAGCACGTGTCCGAGGTCGTCGGGAACGCGGCGGCGGCACAGCGGAAGGCCGCCGTCGTCAGGTCCGCGCTCGGTGACGTGCCGGGCCTTGTGATCGCGGCGCTGAAGGGGCCCGTGCTGGCCGACGCGGTCGAGCAGGTCCTGACGGCGGCCACGCACGAGCCCGGGATGCCGGTCCTCGCCGGCCTGCGCATCGAGGCGGATCACGAGGCGGTCACCCTGACCGCGACGGACCGGTACCGGCCCTCCACGCGCACGCTGGTGCCGGTCGAACCGCCGACGCGGACATGGGCCGGCACGGTCGACGGAGACGATCTGCGGGCCGCGGCCGCCGGGATCCGCCGCAGTGCGCTGGTGCGGCTCGAAGCGGTGTCGCACGGGATCCGGCTCCGCGTGACCGACCGGGAGGACCGGCACTGCCGGCTGCTGTCCGACGCGTTCCCCGACCACCGGCTGATGCTCGCGTCGCTGGACGAGGTCACCACCCGTGCGACGGTCTCCAAGGAACTGCTCCTGCGAGCCCTGGAGGACCAGCCGGGCGAACGTGTCGCGCTGCACGTCGCCGACGACGAGGTGAACGTCGCGTCGGCGGACGACGGACACCCCGGCATCCGGCTCCCCGCCACCGCGACGGGGCGTCCCCTCCGGGTCCGGTTCGAGCTGACCACCCTCTATCCCGCCGTGAGCACCGCGATCGGCCCCGACGTGATGCTCGACCTGAGGGGAGACGCCCGGCCCGTCACGATCCGCTCCGCCGACCGCGGCGACCTCACCACCCTGGCCATGCCGGTCGACTCCCTCCACCCCGCCTGACGGGACGGCGCGGCCGGACCGCTCGCCTGGCCACCGGTCCACGCGGCGGGCCACCACGACGGGGCGGTGCCGCGCCGGACCCCGGCCGGTCAGCGCAAGTCCCGCACGCGGGGCTCAGAAGGCGTACCGGATGCGCAGCCAGGGCGCGTGGAGGCCGATCAGGGCACGGAGGGCGTCCACCGCCTCGGCCTTGACCTCGTTGCGGTAGCGGACGTTGAGGGCGCCGTTCTCGGAGCGCTTGGCCTGCTGGAGTTCCGGCCGCCACAGGACCTCCTCGGCACGGGGATGCCAGCCGAGGTTGACCTCGTGCAGCTCCCGGTTGTGCGTGAGCATGATCACCTCGGCGGCGGCCTGGCGCTTCACCCGCGGCGGCAGGACGTCGTCGAGGTGCCGCAGCAGCTCGGCCCAGGCGTCCTGCCAGCCGGGGCGGACGACCACGGGGGAGAGGTTGAAGTGCACCTCGTAGCCGGCGTCCAGGAAGTCCGCGGCGGCGGCGATGCGCTCGGCGACCGGTGAGGTGCGCACGTCCAGCAGCCGGGAGTCGTCCGGCGGCATCAGCGAGAAGCGGATCCGGGTCCGGCCGCGCGGGTCGAGGCGGAGCAGGTCGGGATTGACGAACTTGGTGGCGAACGACGCCTTCGCGGTCGGCCACTGCCGGAAGGCGTGCACGAGATCCGCGGTGTTGTCGCAGATCAGGGCGTCCACCGAGCAGTCGCCGTTCTCGCCGACGTCGTACACCCAGGACTCGGCGTCGCACTGGTTCGGCTCGGGCTTGCGGCCCTGCCGCGCGATGTGCCGGGCCAGGTGGGCGACGATCCGCTCGACGTTGGTGAAGACGGTGACGGGATTGGCGTACCCCTTGCGCCGCGGCACGTAGCAGTAGGCGCAGGCCATGGCGCAGCCGTTGGAGGCGCCCGGGGCGATCCAGTCCGCGGACCGGCCGTTGGGGCGCGTGGTGAGCGTCTTCCTCTCGCCCAGGACCAGCGTCTCGCCCTTGACGCGGACCCAGCGCTCGATGTTGCCCTCGTTGCCGTGCAGTCCGGGGATGCGCCAGTGGGAGCCGACCGTGATCACCCGTGCTTCGGGGAACCGGGCGATGACCTGCCGGCCGCGCGGCGAGGCGGCCGCCGCGGGTTCGGCGTGGATCTCCCGTACGGGCAGCAGACGGCGGGCCGCGGCGGAGTCCCGGAAGAACGGGCCCGCACCGGCCGCGGCCGGCCCGGGACCGAGGGCGTCGAGCCCGAACAGGGTTCCGGAGCCGTCGTCCGGGGCGGTGGAGGGGTGGTTCATGAGTGCTCCGGGACGCCTGATGCGAAGAGGTGCGGGACGAGACCCCGTCTCCCACTGTACGGCGCCGCGTGCCGGTGGGGCGTCGGGCGGAATATTTCAGGGCTAAGATTTCGGTGAGTGGTCGGCGGAGCGGGTGACGTAGGGAGGGGCGGTCATGGCGGGGAAGAAGGCGGTGGCCCAGCAGGATGCCGTCGCGGCGATCATCGAGGACTGGGCCCGGGAGCGGCCCGAGTTGGACACGTCCCCGCTGGAGGTGCTGGCCAGACTGCACCGCAGCTTCCTGCGCTACAACACCGAACTGGCCGCCGCCATCGAACGGCACGGTCTGGCGGTGGCCGGCTTCGACGTGCTCACCGCGCTGCGCCGGGCCGGTGAGCCCTACCGGCTGACCGCCGGGCAGCTCGCGGACTCGGGCCTGATCTCCTCGGCGGGGGTGACCCTGCGCATCGACAGGCTGGAGAAGGACGGTTTCCTCGTGCGGGAACGGGACGCCGGCGACCGCCGTGTCGTCTACTCGCGGCTGACCGACGCCGGGCTGGCCAAGGTGGACGAGGTGTTCTCCGAGCACCTGGACAACGAGCGCCGGATGCTGGCGGGACTGTCGCCGGCCGAGCGGCGCCAACTGGCGCGGCTGCTGTCGAAGCTGGAGCGTTCCATCGTGGCCTCGGCGGGGGCGGGGGCGGAGGCGGGGGCGTAGGTGCAGGTGCAGGTGTGGGTGCGGGCGGAGAACGGCACGGCCGGCGTCCGCCACCCTGGCCGCCGTCTCCCTCGTCGGCGCCGTCGTCGCGGGCGTCTGCGCGGAGGAGACGGCCGGCCGGAGGCTGGAGGAGGTGTCGCCCTGAGGCCTGTCGGTTCGGATCGGGTGGCGGGGGAGCCGCGGCGGTCCCTCGACGCCGTCGGTCCCGCGGCAGCCGCCGCACGCGGAACCGCCCGCGCCCCAGGTGCACTGGGCGCGGGCGGCTCCGGCCACGACCGGCGGGTCAGCCGCCTCCGGTGATCGACCACACCGGGAGCGAGCAGCAGCACAGGTCGCCGGTGCCCGGCGGAACGGGACTCAGTTCCCGACGCCGAGGTCCGACATGAACGCCGACGGGTACCGGTCTCCGCGCGCCGAGCCCGCCGGCACGGCCTTCTCGATCTCGGCGAGGTCGTCCGCGGTGAGACCGAGCCCGGCCGCGGGCAGCGCCTCCGCCAGCCGCTCCCGGGTGCGGGCGCCGACCAGCGGCACGATGTCCTCCCCCTGTGCGGCCACCCAGGCGATGGCGAGCTGGGCGACGGTGCACCCCTTCGCCTCCGCCACCCGGCGCAGAGCCTCCACGAGGGCGAGGTTGTGTTCCACGTTCCCGCTCGCGAACCGCGGGCTGACACCGCGGAAGTCGCCGGGGCCGGCGGTGCGGCCGGCGGTCCAGTGCCCGGAGATGAGGCCGCGGCCGAGAACGCCGTACGCGGTCAGGCCGATGCCGAGCTCCCGCAGCGTGGGCAGGACGTCCGCCTCCACCGCGCGGGAGACCAGCGAGTACTCGATCTGGAGGTCGGCGATCGGGTGCACGGCGTGGGCGCGGCGGATCGTCGCCGCGTCGACCTCCGAGAGGCCGACGTGCCGCACATGGCCGGCGTCGATCATCTCCTTGATCGCGCCCACGGTCTCCTCGACCGGTACCGCCGGATCCAGCCGGGCGGGACGGTAGACGTCGACGTGGTCGGTGCCCAGCCGGGTCAGCGAGTGGGCCAGGAAGTTCTTCACCGCCTCGGGACGGCCGTCGTACCCGCCGAACTCGTGGCCCGGTCCCCGCAGCGCGCCGAACTTGACGCTCAGCCGGTAGCCGTCCCGGTCCCGGCCGCGCAGCGCCTCCGAGAGCAGCAGCTCGTTGTGGCCCATGCCGTAGAAGTCGCCGGTGTCGATCAGCGTGACACCGGCCTCCAGCGCGGCGTGCACGGTGGCGATGCTCTCCGCGCGGTCGGCCGCGCCGTACGCGCCCGACATGCCCATCGCACCCAGGCCCAGCGTGGAAACGGCCGGGCCGGTGCTGCCCAGGGTCCGTACCTGCATGACGTTCTCCTCACTCGTCGATCCGTCACCCACCCTGCGCCCGGGCCGCGGCGTGCGGGAGCGGAGCGTTCATCATGGGAGAGCCGCTCCCTGGCTCGGCTGCCCGCCGCCAGGGACCATGGGGACATGCAACGTGACCAGCTCGCCGACTTCCTGCGCCGCCGCCGCGAGGCGATCCGCCCGGCCGAGGTCGGCATCGCGGACGGCCCCCGCCGCCGCACCACCGGTCTGCGCCGGGAAGAGGTGGCCCTGCTCGCCGGCATGTCGGTGGACTACGTCGTGCGCCTCGAGCAGGGCCGCAGCAGTCAGCCCTCGCCCCAGCTGCTCGGCGCGCTCGCCCGGGCGTTGCGCCTCTCCGACGACGAACGCGACCACCTGTTCCACCTGGCCGGCCACCGGCCCCCGCCCGCCGACGGGGTGGCCCGCCTGGCCCGCGCGGGCCTGATGCGCATGCTCGACCTGCTCGGCGACACCCCGGCCCTGGTCCTGTCCGACCTGGGCGAGGTCCTCGCCCAGAACCGGGCGGCCGTCCTGCTGGCTGGCGACCTCACCTCCTTCTCCGGCGACCGGCGCTACCTCGTGTACCGCTGGTTCACCGACCCCGCCACCCGCGCCGTCCACCCGCCCGAGGAGCACGAGCACCACGCCCGCCAGTTCGTGGCCGACCTGCGCGCGGCAGCCGGCCGCCGGTCCGGCGACCCCACGGTCGACGGGCTCGTCGACCGGTTGCGGGCCGCGAGCGCGGACTTCCGCCGGCTCTGGTCCGAGCACGAGGTGGCGGTCCGGCGCACCGACCGCAAGACACTGGTGCACCCACGGGTGGGCCGCCTGCTGATGGACTGCGAGACGCTGGTCACGCCCGACCGGGGTCAGCTGCTGCTGGTGTTCACCCCGGCGGACACCGAGACCCGCGAGCGGCTGGAGCTGCTGCGGGTGCTCGGCGTCGAGGACTTCCCCACCGGGACGGCGGAGACGCCCTTGCGGTGAGACGGCCCGTCGGAGGCCCCGGCGGCCCCGGCGGCGTGCCGGCCACGCCGCCGGGGCCTCCCACGGGTTCACGCGGCCAGGTCGATGCGCGTCCCCGCACCGGACGCGGTGGCGAGGTCGATGAGGAGACGCGTCACGGCCAGGTCCTGAAGCCCCACGCCCACCGAGTCGAAGAGCGTGATGTCGTCGGCGGACGTGCGGCCCGGGGCCAGCCCCTCCAGGACGTGTCCCAGTTCGGTGGCGAAGTCGCCCTCGGCCAGGGCGCCTTCGGCCAGCGGGATCAGGACCTCCCCCGACTTGTGGCGGGCGGTCGCGAAGGAGTCGACGACCACGCGCGCGCGGACGACACCCTCCGTGTCGATCTCGCGGTGGTCGGGCCGGGGCGGTGCCCCCACCGCGTTGACGTGCTGTCCCGGCCGCAGCCAGGCACCCTCGACCACCGGCTCACGGGACGGGGTGAGGGTGCACAGGACGTCCGCCGCCTCGGTGACCTGACAGGGACCGGCGAGCAGTTCGGCCCGCAGCCCCAGCTCCCGCGTGACGCGGTCGACGAGGGCGGCGCCGTGCGCCGGAGTGCGCCCCCAGACCAGAACCGACGTCCAGTCCCGGACGGTCAGCAGCGCCCGCACGTGGGCCAGGGCCAGGGGCCCCGTCCCGATCAGCCCGAGCACGCGCGCGTCCTCGCGGGCGAGCGCCCGGGTGGCGACGGCCGTCGCGGCGGCCGTGCGGTAACGGGTGACCAGGGCCCCGTCCAGCACGGCCGCCACGGCGCCGTTCCGCGCGGACAGCGCCAGCACGGCCGAGCGCTGCGCGGGCAGGCCCCGCTCCCGGTTGCCGGGCAGGTCCGCGAGGAGTTTGACCGTCGCCAGACCGGCCGGCGAGGAGACGGACGTCATGGGCAGGAAGACACCGTCCGAGCCGGGGACGCTCAGGGCGGGCGGCGCCGGCAGCGCGGCCAGCCCCCGGGCGAGGTCGCGGTGGGCCTGCTCCACCGCCGCCTCCACCGCTGCGGTGGCGTGGTCGAGGAGGCCGTGGATGTCGGAGCGGTTCAGGATCAGGGTCATCGTGGGGGTCTCCGGTACGTGGGGCGGGTGGCTGGAGTGGCGGCGGCGACGGGTGGCGGCGGCGACGGGTGGCGGGTGGATGGAATCGGGTGCGGCCGGGGGCTGGGTGCTCCACAGCATCGCCGCGGCGATCAGCAGCACCAGCACGCTCTGCACGATCTGCACGGACGACGCGGGGACCCCGGCGGCGAGCTGGAGGTTGATGCCGCCGCTGGTGAGGAAGCCCAGCAGCAGGGAGACGGCGGCCATCGCGACCAGCGAGCCGCGGGCGAGCAGGCCCACCACGAGCCCGGAGAAGCCGTATCCGGAGGAGAAGTGCTCGGCGAGCACATACGGGGCGGTCGCGACCAGGCAGGCGCCCGCGAGCCCGGCGAGACCGCCCGCCACACCGAGTGCGGACTCCTGGAGGCGGGCCACCGGCAGACCCAGCCGCGCCGACGCGGCGGGCGAGTGCCCGACCGACTTCAGCCGCAGGCCGACACCCGTGAACCGCAGCACCACACCGGTGACGACCACTGCGGCCACCGCGACGACGACGATCGCGGTCGCGGGTGACTCGGGACCGGTGAGCAGGGGAAGTCGGGCACCGGGCGGCAGCGGCTGCGACTGGGGGAGGGTCTCCGACGAGGTCACCGGCTGCCGCAGCAGCCCCTCCTCGTGCACTGCCACCGATACGGCACCCACACCGACGAAGTTCAGCAGCAGGGTCGTGATGACCTCGCTGGTTCCCCGCCGGGCCCTGAGCACGGCGGCGACGGACGCCCACGCGGCACCCGCGAGGAACCCGGCCAGGAGCGTCGACGGCACGCCGATCACGGCCGGCACGTGCGCGGGCATGGCCAGCCCGCTCGCGGCGGCGGCCAGCCCGCCCGCGCACAACTGCCCCTCTCCGCCGGCGTTCACCAGGCCCGCGCGGTGGGCGACGCTGAAGCCGGTGGCGATGAGCGCGAGCACGGCGGCGGAGTTGAGGGAACTGCCGACGGAGTACGGCGAGCCGAACGTGCCCTCCTCGAGGGCGGCCCAGGCCGTGAGGGGATCGGCTCCCGCGGCGGCGACGAGCGCGGCGCCGACGCCGGTGGCCAGCAACGCGGCGCCGGCGGCGAGGACCAGCGGGTGACGCAGACGAATGGACAGACGGGCGAGCAGGGGCGGAGGCGCCAGGGAGAGGGTCATGACGGTCCTTGCGGGGAGACGGTCCTTGCGGGGAGGAGGACAGGGAGGAGGGAAGAGGGGGAGGGAAGAGGGGGAGGAGAAGGAGGAAGAGCAGCAGAAGGAGAAGGAGGAGGAGAAAGGAGAACGGGAGGAGGGGAGGCCGGCTGACCGGGGAGTGCGCGCCCGCGGCTACGGAGCGGGTGCGGCCGATCCGGTGGTTCCGGTGGTTCCGGCGCCGGTACTGCCGGTGCCGCCAGTACCGGCGGCACCGGCCGCACCGGCCGCACCGGCGGCACGGGCGGCACCGGCCGCATCGGCCGTCTCGTGCCGCCCCCCGGTCTCCTCGTCGGCGCCCAGCATCAGCCGGCCGATCCGTTCGCGGGCCCGGGGCCCGCCCGTGGCGACGGGTGCGGACAGGCGCCCCCGGTAGGCGACGACCACGCGGTCGCACAGGGCGAGCAGTTCGTCCAGTTCGGAGGAGACGACGAGCACCCCGGTGCCGCGGGACGCCGCCTCACGCAGCCGGGTGTGCACCGCGTCCACGGCGCCGACGTCCAGTCCGCGCGTGGGCTGTGCGGCGGCGAGGCAGACCAGGGGGTCCAGGGCGAGTTCGCGGGCCAGCACCACCTTCTGCTCGTTGCCGCCCGACAGGGCGGACAGGGCGGCGTCCGGGCCGTCGGCGCGGATGCCGTGGGCCGAGAGCACGGCGCCGGCCGCGCGGCGCATCGCGGACCGGTCCAGGAACAGCCCGGCGCGGCGGAAGTGCATGAGCCGTCCGAGGAAGAGGTTCTCCGCGACGGACAGTTCGGCGACGCAGCCTTCGTGGTGCCGGTCCTCGGGGACGACCCCGAGACCGGCGGCGGTGCGCCGCGCGGGCGTGGCCCGCGTGACGTCGCTCGCGCCGACCGCCACGTCGCCCGCGTCCGGTACGAGAGAGCCGCCGATCACGGCCATCAGCTCGCTCTGCCCGTTGCCCTCGACCCCGGCGACGCCCACGATCTCACCGGGCCCGACCTCCAGGCAGACCCGGTCGAGGGCGTGCGTGCCGTCGGTCCCGCGTACGGTGAGGCCGCTCACCCGCAGCGCGGGAGGCCCGGAGCGGTCCGCCCCACCCGCCGTCGGTGCGCGCGGCGCCGGGTCGGGCCCGCCCGCGGACTCCGTCCCGGCCGCCAGCCCGATCGTGCCGGACAGGGCCGGGTCCAGGGAACCGGCGGAGCGTCCGATCATCAGCGGTACGAGCCGCTCGGCGGGCAGTTCGGCCAGCGCCCCGCCGCCGGCGACCCGCCCCGCGCGCAGCACGGTCGCCGTGTCGCCGGCGCGGGCGACCTCGCCGAGCTTGTGGGTGATGAGGACCACCGCACCGCCCTGGTCCGCGATGCGCCGGCAGGTCGTGGGGAGGGCGTCGGTGCCGGCCGGGTCGAGGACCCCGGTCGGTTCGTCGAGCAGCAGCAGGCGTGGTTCGCGCAGCAGCGCCTTGACGATCTCGACCCGCTGGCGCAGCCCGACGGGCAGGTCGGCGACGCGCGCGCCGAGGTCGAGGGCGAGGCCGTACTCGTCGGCGACCCGTTCGACGCGCCGGGCCAGGCCGGGCAGCCTCAGCAGACGCAGGTTCTCCTCGACGGTGAGGGTGGGGACGAGGCTGAAGTGCTGGTGGACCATGGCGATGCCGGCGGCGAGCGCGTCGGCCGGCCGACGCGGGGTGTACGGCGTCCCGTACAGCCGCAGGGTGCCGGTGTCGGGGGAGAGCGAGCCGTCGATCAGATGGCACAGGGTGGATTTGCCGGCGCCGTTCTCGCCCAGCACGCAGTGCACGCTGCCGGACTCGACGACCAGGCTGACGTCGTCCAGGGCGCGGACGGCGCCGAAGGACTTGGCGAGGCGGTGGATCTCCAGGGCGGGCGCCGAGGTCCCGCGGTCGGGTGAGGTGGTCATCGGGTCGTGATGTCCCCGGCCGCGATCTTCGCCTTGAGCTCGTCGAGCTTCGTCCGAGCCGCCGCGGGCGGGGTACCGCACAGCACGATGTCGTTGCGTGGCTCGTCGAAGGTGAGCCCGAAGTGGACCGCCTCCGCCTTCCAGGTGCCGGCGGCGAGGTGGTCGGCGGCGTACTCGATCTCCGCGCCGATGTCCGTCTCGACGTATCCGGCGTAGGCCGCGTCGGCGGAGCACGGGTGCGCGATCGGGCTCTCGCCGCCCGCCTCGACAGCGCGCGCGCCGCGACCCGCGACGGCGACCGGGACGCCATCGCCGCCGCCAACGCCGGCGACCGGGACGCCATCGCCGCCGCCAACGCCGGTTCCACAACGACATCGTCGAACTCGCCGGCAACCCCCTCCTCACCGGCATCATGCGTCCGCTCGAGGCGCGCACGCACTGGCTGTTCCGCCTGACCGCGCAACGCGACGCCGCCCGGCAGTGCACCGAGCACGAGCAGTTGTACGAAGCCATCGTGGCCGGTGACGGCGACCGGGCCGCGTCCCTCGCACACGACCACGTCGCGACCGGCCGTCAGGTGAGCGTCGCGCTGGCGGCGGAGTGGACGTACCCGGAGATCGATCCGGAGGCGGTGGCGGCCCGCCGCCGACGCAGGCGCTGAGCCCTGGGCCGGCCCGTGCGACGGGGTCGGCCGTGCGACCGGGTCGGCCATGAGACCGGGGGGCGGCACCTGTTGCGACGGCGGCCCTCGGCCCGCCACACCGCCGATGTCAGCCGACCGATCGTCGCCCGGCGCGGCTCAGCGAGCGGTCCCCGGGCGTCCGAGGGCGAATCGGCTCGGGCCGGGCTCGCCGCGGACGAGCGCGGCGGCCAGTTCGCCGATGACCGACGCGAACTTGAAGCCGTGCCCGGAGAAGCCGCCCAGCACGGTGACCGGGCCCTGCCGGTCGATGACGAAGTCGTGATCCGGGGTGGTGGTGTACAGGCAGGTCAACGGCTCCGGCGCGGTGTGGTCCACGCCGGGCAGCCAGCGTTCGGCGTACGACGCCAGCGCCCGCACCGTCGCGGCGTCCGGGGTGCGGTCACGGCGGTCGGGGTCGACGACCGGGCCGACCCCGTGGAAGCCCGCCTTGACGCCGTCGGTGCTGCCGAGCCCGTACACGCCGTCCACGGTCAGGCCGTCCGCGGGCAGCGCGGCGCCCGGGTGGTGGATGAAGCCGGGCCAGGCCAGCGGGTCCGCCGAGGGGAAGTGGGCCGGCTGCTCCTGGGTGACCCGCAGCGTCGGCACGCCGCTCACCAGCGGGGACGCGCCGCCGCCGGTCAGCAGGCGGGGCGTCCAGCCGCCGACGGCGAGCACCACCGCGTCCGCGCGGACCTCTTCCTCCGTCTCGGTCACCACCCGTACGCCGTCGCCGCGCACCGACAGCCCGGTCACCCGGACGCCGTGCCGGATCTCGGCACCGTGTGCCCGTGCGGCCTGCTGGAAGGCGGTGACCGCCTCGTCGGCGTGCAGCCGCCCGGCCTCCGGGTGGAACATCGCGGTGGTGTCGGCGCGCAGCCCCGGCCACCGCTCCGCCACCTCCTGCGGCGACAGCCGCTCGACGGGCCGTCCGGCGGCGGTCAGGGCCTCGTACAGCGCGTCGGTGGCCGCGGCCGGGCCGTGGTCGACGGCGCCGGTCAGGGTGAGCACCTGCCGTCCGGTCTCCTCCTCCAGACGCCGCCACAGCGGCAGCGACCGGACGGCGAGATCGACGTAGAACGGGTCCGCGTACGCCAGCCGGAAGATCCGCGAGGTGCCGTGGGAGCTGCCCCGGTCGTGGCCGGGCCGGAACCGCTCCAGCAGGGTGACCTGCTCGCCCCGGGCGGCCAGCCGCCAAGCCGCCGACGACCCCATGACTCCGCCGCCGACGACGACGATCCGACGAGAAGGCACGCTGCGTGATCCTTTGTGAGTGATCCAGACCGAACAGGCGACCGGAATCGATTGGCTGTGACCAGCAACTTTCTATCAGGAGTTCTTCCGCGTCCACCGGCCGGGCCGCAGACGGGGAGAGCGGCCGGGGGGCGCGGCCGGGGGGGACCCCAAGGACCCGGACCAAGCCGGCTCGGGAACGCCGGCCCTGTGCAGATTCCCCTGTCCTTGACGGCGCGCTGCCCCTTGTCGACGTTTCCGGCTGTCAGTTGAAGATGTCCAGGAGGTCCAGCCAGGAGCCTGCGTCGTCGGCGGGGCGGGGCCGCATCGGGAGCGGATCCGGGTAGGTCTCCGCTGCGGCCCTCGCGCGGACGATGTCGGGCCCGCCGCACGCCGCGACCGCGAAGGCACCGAAAACCTTGGCGAACGCGGCCGGGTCGCGGAACTCCACGCCGAACGCTCGGCCGTCCCGCAGCGGCACCCATACCACCCGGTCGAACCGTGTCCATTCCAGCACCGGCTGGCCGTCCGCGGTTGACCGCCCCTCCAGCCACAGCCGTGCCACGTGCAGCAGGTTCACCTTCTCCATCGGCAGCCGTTTGCGCCTCACCCGCAGTTCACGCGCCGTCAGCTCGACGCGCTGGTCCTTCTTCGGGTACCAGACGACGCCGATCCCGAACGGCACCCACAGCAGGATCCCGATCATCAGCCAGACCAGAGCGTCGCCCCACGATCGGAGCAGCCCGCCGTCCAGCAGGTACAGGGCCCCGAAGACCAGAACCCACTTCGTCGTCATCCGCCAGAATCCGCTGCCCTGCCGGTACAGGATTCGTCGCTTCCCCGTCATCGCCATGCCCGCACGCTATCCGCCGCCCCGCAGCTCACCGTAGGCGCCGCCCGCCACCGCGGGGGCGGGCGGCGACGATCCTGGCCCAGGTGCCGTCCCGCTGCCGGCGGCGGAACAGGTCAGAGACCCGGTCCCAGGGCCCGTGGCGTTCCGGCGCATCGCGCCGGGGAGCACCGGTCCGGGTCCGCCACCGTATGCCGTCTGTCAGCTGCCGCCGCGTCCACACCGCGGACGGCCCGGCTTGACGCCCTGCGGCAACAACAACTCCAGCCGCGCCCACTGGCCATGCGTCAGATCACCACGCCCCACAGTGCCTGATCATCCACGATCAGGATCCACTTCCGCGACAGACCCTGGACCATACACATGCCCGCGGGGTGCTTGGAGAAGGGGAACACGAGGGCTCCGACCTCACGGCTGCGCCTGCTTCGGCAGGGTGAGTATTTCGGCTCCGTCGTGAGTGATGGCGATCGTGTGCTCGCTGTGTGCTGTCCGGCAGCCTGTCGCGCTGCGGAGCGTCCACCCGTCGGCATCAGTGACGAGTTGAGCGGTGTCCTCCATGACCCACGGCTCCAGTGCCAGCAGCAGCCCAGGGCGCAGTCTGTATCCACGGCCCGGTCGTCCGGTGTTCGAAACGTGCGGGTCCTGGTGCATCGTCGATCCGATGCCGTGACCTCCGAACTCGGTGTTGATCGGGTACCCCGCCTCGCCGAGGACTGTGCCGATGGCATGGGAGATGTCGCCGATGCGAGCCCCGGGCCCGGCAGCGGCGATCCCTGCGGCTAGCGCGCGTTCGGTCGCACTGATCATCGCGACGCTCTCCGGGGGCCTCGCGTCGCCCACGATGAAGCTGATGGCGGCGTCCGCAGCGACTCCGCCTCTGGAGACGGCGAGGTCGAGGGTCAGCAGATCGCCGTCAGCTAGCAGGTAGTCGTATGGCCGTCCGTGGAGCACGGCGTCGTTGACGGCCGTGCAGATGTAGTGGCCGAACGGGCCGCGTCCGAAGGACGGCTCGTAGTCGACGTAACAGGACGTGGCTCCGGCCTCGACGATCATGGCTTTGGCCCACCGGTCGATGTCCAGAAGGTTCGTGCCGGTCGTGCTGCGGCTCTTCAGTGTCTGCAGGATGTCAGCGACCAGGGCGCCTGTGTCTCTTGCTCGGGCCAGCAGGGTGGGGTTCAGGATCTCGATCATGTAGCGCCCTTCGCGCAGCCAATAACTATACCGGCCATACTGTACCGGTATTAGAATCGGGGTCATGGTCAGACTGCCGCTCACTCCCGCAGAAGTCGAACGCGGACAGCGCCTCGGCGCCCTCCTACGACGGGCCAGGGGAGAGCGCTCGATGCTCGATACCGCGCTCGCCGCACGTGTCTCACCGGAAACCCTCCGGAAGATCGAGACGGGCCGCGTGGCCACCCCCGCCTTCCCGACCATCGCGGCGATCGCCGACGTCCTCGGCCTCTCCCTCGACGCGGTGTGGACCGAGATCAGCCAGCCCGGACGTGGCCTCGGAGCGACCGACTCTGGTCACCACGCGCAAGAGCAGCTGGCCTCGTAAGTCCCCGTCCCGCAGGCTGTCGCGGCCGGTCCTCAACGAGTGGCCGTGACCGACACTTTCGCAACAGAGCCTGGCTTGACTCTGTCGGGGATCTCGGTGGCTGTGGGTTTCAGCCGGCGGCTCGCCAGGAGCGCGGGCGTGGGAGGCCGTGCCCGTCGAGATGGTCCTGGAAGGTTGTCGGCGGCCACGGGGGTGCCTGTCCATGCGAGGACTGTCGGCTGAGCAGCGACGGCGCGCGGCCGGGCGACGCAGCCGGTGATCTGACGGTCCCAGTCCGGGAACAGTTCACGCGCGGCCGGGTGGAGGAAGAGGTTGCGGGCGAGGTTGCGGTGTTCGGCCGGCCAGTCCTCCAGGCCGCGTACAGGGCGAGGCCGCCGCGGTTTCCAGACCAGCATGTCCATGCTGCGGCTGATGACGCAGGCGGGGTTCGGCCGCAGCGATTCCAGCAGCAGTTTCATTGCCGCGCTCCAGGCGCACGTAGCAGTCGATGCTGATCCCGGCGAGATCGGCCAGCTCCTCGCGGCGCAGTCCCGGGGTGCGGCACCGCCCGGTGCCGACGGTGAGCCCGGCCTGCCGACGGTGAGCCCGCCTGCCGACGGTGAGCCCGCCTGCCGACGGTGAGCCCGGCCTGCTGCGGGCTGGTTCGGGTGCGGCGGGCGCGCGGGAAGCGGCCAGGTTCCGTGCCCTCGCTGGTGCCGTGAGGTGCTCGGATGCCATGGCTTCAGTGTCACACCGCGCTGGCCTGGGCGGCAGCGTGATGGGGGGCACTGTCATTCCCCCGAACAGCTCGGCCTGCCTGCGCGGGGCTCAAAGCGCGAGGGTGGATGCACGACGAGCTGTGTCCACTGGCCGTCCGCGCGTCGCGGTGAGCGAGTACGGGACGGGCGGATGAGGGTGGGCACGGCCGGAGAAGACGAAGGAGCGGAGAGAGCGGATGCGGTACATCAAGCTGCGTGACCTGGAGGTTTCCCGGATCGGCCTGGGCGCGATGGGCATGTCCCACGGCTACACCGGCTCCGGCACCGATGAGGCGGAATCGATCAGGACCCTGCACCGGGCGCTGGAGCTGGGCGTCACGCTCATCGACACCGCCGAGATCTACGGCCCCTACACCAACGAGGAACTGCTGGGCCGGGCGCTGAAGGGACGCAGGGATCAGGTGGTGCTGGCCACCAAGTTCGGCCTGGTCTCCCACGGCGGCGACGGCGCGTGGAACCTGGATTCCAGCCCGGCCAACATCCGCACGGCCGTCGAGGGCTCCTTGAAGCGGCTGGGCACCGACCACGTCGACCTGTACTACCAGCACCGCGTGGACCCGAACACACCGATCGAGGAGACCGCCGGCGCCGTCAAGGAGCTGATCACCGAGGGCAAGGTCCGCGCCTTCGGGCTCTCCGAGGCCGGTCCGGACACGATCCGCCGCGCCCACGCCGTCCAGCCGGTCACCGCGGTGCAGTCGGAGTACTCGCTGTGGACCCGCGGCATCGAGGAGCGCGTCCTGCCCGTCCTGAGGGAACTCAACATCGGCCTGGTGCCGTTCTCCCCGCTGGGCCGCGGCTTTCTGACGGGCACCGTCCGCTCCACCGACCAGTTCGACGAGGGCGACTTCAGGCGCGACAACCCCCGCTTCACCGGCGAGAACTTCCAGCGCAACCTGACGCTCGCCGACGAGGTCAAGGCCCTGGCCACCGAGGTCGGCGCCACATCCGCGCAGGTCGCGCTGGCCTGGCTGCTCGCCCAGGGCGACAGCATCGCCCCGATCCCCGGCACCAAGCGCGTCAGCCGGGTCGAGGAGAACACCGCCGCCGACGCGGTCACGCTGACCAGCGAGCAGCTCCACAAGCTCAGCAGCCTGCCGCCCGCCGCCGGGGACACGCACACCGAGGCCCAGGCGCAGATGCTCGAACGCTGATCACCCGCACCGCCCGGCACGACCCCCGTTTGGAGTAGCCCCCCCATGCGTGCAGCAGTGATGTACGGAGCCGGCGACGTTCGCGTCGAGGACCGGCCCGACCCGAAGATCGTCCAACCGACCGACGCGGTGGTGCGCACGCTGGCCGCATGCGTGTGCGGCAGCGACCTGTGGCCCTACGCGTCCATGCCCGCCACCGACACCGGTCGCCCCATGGGCCACGAGTTCCTCGGCGTCGTCGAGGAGACCGGCGCGGACGTGACCGGCCTGAAGACCGGTGATCTGGTCGTCGCCCCGTTCACCTACAGCGACAACACCTGCGACTACTGCGCCGAGGGCCTGCACATCTCGTGCCGCAACGGTGGCCGGTACGGCTTCGACGGCGTGGACGGCGGGCAGGGCGAGGCCGTCCGCGTCCCGTACGCGGACGGCACCCTGGTCAAGCTGCCGGTGGCCACCGACTCCGCGCTGCTGCCGTCGCTGCTGGCGCTGTCGGACGTGATGACCACGGGCCACCACGGCGCCGTCACCGCCGGCGTCGGCCGCGGGGATGCGGTGCTCGTGGTCGGGGACGGCGCGGTCGGCCTGTGTGCGGTGATCGCCGCGAAGCGGTTCGGCGCCGAGCGGATCGTGCTCGCCGGCCGCCACGCGGCGCGCACCGATCTCGGCCGCGCGTTCGGTGCCACCGACGTGGTCGCCGAGCGCGGCGAGGAGGGCATCGCCCGTATCCGCGAGCTGACCGGCGGCGTGGACAAGGTGATCGAGGCCGTCGGCACCCGCCAGGCCCTGGACACCGCGCTCGGCGCGGTCCGGGACGGAGGCACGATCAGCCGCCTGGGCGTGCCGCAGTACGAGCAGGGGCCGATCGGCCCGGCCGAGTTCATGCGCAACATCACCCTGACCGGCGGTGCCAGCCCCGCCCGCGCCTACATCGAGCAGCTACTGCCCGACGTCATGGACGGCACCATCGCTCCCGGCCGCGTCTTCGACCGCGCCTTCACCCTCGACCGGACACCGGACGCCTACCGGGCCATGGCCGACCGCCGGGTCCTCAAGGCCCTCATCCGCCCCTGACCTCCCCCTCCCACCCGCACGGCGAAGGACATTCCGCTCAGCAGACCGTCACCCTCAACAACGGCGTCGAGATGCCGCTCCTCGGCTTCGGCGTCTACCCGATCCCCGCCGAGGACACCGAGCGCGCCGTCTCCGAGGCACTGCCCGCCGGCTACTGCCTGCTGGACACCGCCGCGCCGCCTACGGCAACGAAGAAGCCGTCGGCCGCGCCGTCAAGTCCAGCGGCATCGCCCGTACACCCAGCGAGCGCAACGCGCTGGCTGGGTGTACGGGCGAGCGCAACGCGCTGGCGCCGGACAGCCTGCGCGCTGCCGCCACCACCGTTCGCGGGGCCCTGAAGAAGGCCGCCCGCGAGCAGACGACCACCAGCCGGAGCACGCTGCAACGCCGGCTCGGCTCGGCACTGCCGCGCATGACCGACGCCGGACGTATCACGGTCCTCACCCTGGTCGACCAGCAGACACCGAAAGATCAGCCCCTGCTGTCGAGTCTGGTCGCCGCGGGAGATCCCGGCATGACGGCGTCATACCGCGAGGTCGCCACCGCACCGGGACTGGACGCTCCTGCGGACGATGAGCCGCACCGGCGACCGCGTCGACCAGCTCCTGGCGGACCTCGGGCACCCGCCCGTCCCGACGAGAGAGCCGAAGTCTCCAGTGCGTGATCACTCCCAGGTGGGGGGCTACCGGACTGGTCCTCGCTCATCGACGAGCAGCGCGGGCGGAGACAGGAACACATCGGCTCCCACCGGGCCGTAAGCGATGTCGAACGTGTCGAGCCAGACACGAAAGCCGACCGGGACCGCGTTCCGGCGAGCCGCAGCCTCTCCTCCCCGGGACTCCTTCGTCCAGGACGTCCGTATCCACTGAACGGTGACATCCAAGACGCTTCCTCCCACTACCTCATCGAAAGCCTCACCCTACCGATGGAGATCAACCTGAACTGTCCCCGTGACTTCGGCCAGCCGCTCCGCGACCCTCCACTCTCCATCAGCGGCGAAGCCCTGACCTGCCGGCACTTCCCTCGCACCCTGCGGGCCGGCCACGTCATGCCCGAACCGCTCCGCGCTCTCGGCGACGTCGCCCGGTTCTTCTCCTCCCCGCCGACGCGGGGGGTTGTGCACGAGCCACGGCGGGTCGGAAGCCGATCTGCTTGCCGACGACAGCGGGCGGTGATCGGTCCGCCGCCGCTGCCGCAAGCATCATGAGAGCAGGTGGGGTTCCGCGCGTCGACGCGTCACGCGGGGTCGAACAGCTTGGCGGACGATCCCCGGGGCGGCTGGGTGCCCGGGGTGGCGCGGCCGGTGGGAGTCCTGGCGAGGACGGCCGCGGCCCGTTCCACGGCGGCGACGGCGCGGGCGGCGTCGGCCGGGTCGGTGGCCCGGGGTTCGGCTTCGCGCCGGACGAGCAGCAGCTCGGCGCGGGCGGCACCGGCGCGCAGCGCGGCGGCCGGGCCGGGGTGCCAGACGGCGGCCAACGCGTCGTGCGCCAGCCGGCCGAGGGCCCGGTCTACGGGCACCCAGTCGTCGAGCGCCGGGTCGTCGTGGCGGGCGCGGGTGAGCATCGCGCCGTGCCGTTCCCGTTCGTGGGCGACGTCGCGGCGGGCGTGCCGTGCCTCGGCGGAGGTGAGGTCATCGCGGTCGACGTGGGCGAGCAGCCGGGCGACGGCGTCCACCGTGCGGTGGTACTGACGGACCTGGGCGAGCCGGGGGCCGCGTCGCCCGGTGCTCCACAGGACGACCAGGGCCACACCGCAGCCGACCAGGGTCTCCGTGACACGGTCGGCGAACAGGGCGCCGACGGCGAGGCCGGGCGAGGTGGCGGTGTTCGCCATCATCGCCATCGCGGTCACCGAGACGACGGCGAGGGTGTACTGCCGTACGAGCAGCAGATTCATCCCGAACACGCCGATCAGCTGGACGGCCAGTTGCTCGGGCCGGGTGGGGCCCAGGCTCCAGATCGCGGCCACCACCAGGACGCCGAGAAGGGTGCCGAGCACCCGGTGCAGGGCTCGTGCGACGGTGAAGCCCCGGTCGGCCCCCGAGTGCAGGACGACGGCGGCGGAGAGGACGGCCCAGTAGGGGTGACCGATCCCGGCGAGCTGGGCGATCAGCACGGCGGCCCCGACGGACAGGGCGTTGCGGCCGGCGACGAGGCGGGCCGGGGAGTGCCGGTCCAGGGCGTGCCGCAGCAGCCGGCCGAGCGGCGGCCGACCGGTGTGGCTGCCGTACGTCTCCCGGTGATCGGCGGCGGCACCGGGGAACCGGTCGGCGACCAGCCGCCGGGCGAGCCGGTACTCGGTGCGCAGCAGGTCGTCCTCCAGCGCGCGGTGCGTGGCGCACCGGGGGCCGCCGTGCGCTGAGAGCAGCACACCCCAAGCGCGGCCGACGGCGCGCGTGGCGTCCTCGCGGGCGGCGTGCACGGCCTCGTCCTCGGCCGGGTCGAGGGCGGAACAGGCGGTAACGGGTGCGGGGGCCGGGGCGGGGGCGGGCAACGCGGTGTAGCAGTCGACGGCACGGCGGGCGGCGGCCAGCGCGCTCCACTCGGGGTGCCGTGGACGTCGTATCAGGTCGGTGAGGCAGAGCAGCGCGGTCAGCAGGCAGGAGCAGAAGGTGACGAGCACGATCTCCGCCGCCTTGCCGGTGTGGCCGCCCAGGTAGGTGCCCAGGGCGCAGGCGAAGAACGTGTTCAGCGGTCCGGGCCCTCGGGTGAGGACGAACGCGTGGTAGAGGGTGACGGCCACCAGTGTCACGGCGGCCAGGACCGGGGCCATCAGCCAGGGCACCGGGGAGATCAGGACGCCCAGGGCCATCGACCCGGGCAGGACGCAGGCCACCACCGCGAAGGTGCGCAGGCGTGGGCGCAGGGGCTGTCCGGTGTCCCACAACGCGGTCATCGAACCGAACAGGGCCATCGGGCCCACGTCCGGGCCGACGACCGCGGTGATCACCAGGATGGGGACGGCCATCACCACGGTGGTGCGCAGGGCCGACCGCCACTGGCCCGGAGCCGGGGTGAAGCGGAAGAAGGCGGCGAGGTGGGCGCGGATCCCGCTGGTTGCCTGGGCCGAGCCGGGCGGCATGGGGTGGGTTCTCCTTCAGGTACGTGTGGGGGTGCCGGTGGCGCTTCGGCCGGTCGGTCATGCTCTCGTCGCTGAGCCGGCCGGCGGGGGCAGGAGCCCGGCCGCCCTGCGCAGGGACTCCGCGTGCCGGGTGCGTTCGGGTTCGCCGCCCCGGTCCGCCGGCATGGACGCCATCAGTGCCAGCCGGTCGCGCCAGCTGTTGCCGGTGAGGGGTACGGCCACGGCGTTCATGCCCCGCACCGACTCCCCGGCGCTGTCGGCGTGGCCGAGTTCGCGGATGCGGGCCAGTTCGGCGAGCAGGGCGGTGCGGGAGATCAGGGTGTGCTCGGTGACGCCCGTCAGCTGCTCGTGCGGATAGAGGGCGCGGACCTGTTCGGCGGTCAGCTGGGCGAGCAGTACCTTGCCCGCGGAGGTGGCGTGGGCGGGGTGCGCGCGGCCCACCTCCAGGACCGCGCGCACCGGGTGCGGTGACTCGCGGCCGTCGGTGATGATGACCTGGTCCCCGATCAGCGCGGCGGTGCTGATGGTCTCCCCGGTGGCGGTGGCCGCCGCGTCCAGCACCTCCTGCAGACGGCCCCTCAGCTCGGGCCCGTAACCGGCCGGACGGCCGAGCGTGACCAGCTCGGGTCCCGCCGAGTACCCGCGCCCCGAGGCGTCGCGGGTGGCGAAGCCTCGGGCCTCCAGGGTGCTCAGTACGCGGTGCGCGGTGGAGCGGGCCACGCCCAGCTCCCTGGCGGCGTCGGTGACCGAGAGGGTGTCGTGCGTCAGGAACAGACGCATCAGGCGCAGTCCGGTGTCCAGCGACTCGATGATGTAACTCTTGGCGTCGGCCACGGTGTCCTCTCGGTGACGTCATGCACGACATGCACGTCATGCACGTCATGCACGTCATGCACGTCATGCACGTCATGCACGTCATGCACGTCATGCACGTCATGCACGTCATGCACGTCATGCATGGCATGCACGCGCCGTGCGGAATACGCGCGGCGTGCGGGGTGCACGCGGCGTGCGGGATGGCACCCATGATCCCGGGCCGGTCCCGGGTCGGTCCCGGGCCGGTCCGGGGCCGGTCAGATCGCCGTGTAACCGCCGTCCACCACCAGTTCGGTGCCGGTGACGAACCGGGACTCGTCGGAGGCCAGGTAGAGCACCCCGTAGGCGATGTCCTCGGGTGTGCCGCGGTGGCCGACCGGGGTGCTGTCGAGCATGCGCCGGGCGTAGGCGGCGGCTTCGGGCGTCGGGTCGGCGGAGAGGGACTTGCTCAGTTCGGTCTCGATCGACCCGGGATGCACGGAGTTCACGCGGATGCCGGCCTTGGCGTACGTGGCGGCGTCCGCCTTGGTCATCAGACGGACCGCGCCCTTGGCCGCGTGGTAGAGCGGGATGCGGGCGCCGCCGACCAGCCCGTAGATGGACGACATGTTGACGATGCTGCCGGAGCCCTGCTTCAGCATGTGCCGCACGGCGTGCTTGGTGCACAGCCAGACGCCCTTGACGTCGACGGCGAAGAGGAGGTCGAACTCCTTCTCCTCCACCTCGTGGGACGGTTTGATCGGGCCGGGCACGCCGGCGTTGTTGACCAGGATGTCGATCCGGCCGTAGGTGGCGGCGATGTCGTCGAACGCGGCGCGGACCGACGCCTCGTCGGTGACGTCGAGCCGGCGGTGACCGGCGGGACCGCCTTCGGTCGGCGCCGCCGCACCGTCGGCGGGGGTGAGGTCGGCCACCACCACGGTGGCGCCTTCGGCCGTGAGGACCTTGCCGATCTCGGCGCCGATACCGCGGGCTCCCCCGGTGATGACGGCGACCTTGCCCTGGACCCGTCCGCGTGCGCTTCCGTCTGTCATGACCCGTACTCCTCCATCGCACCCATGGCGCTCCGGAAATTGTGTCCTTCTCTGCGGGACAGAATATTCCCCGGAAATACCAGTCGGCGCTTTCTCGCGACTGAATTCCACCGTACACCCAACATTATGCAAGGCAATCGCAGGCCGTTCTACGCTAATTGTCCCTCCTGGCAGGACAAGAATGTATTGACTCGCTTCGGATCACGAGATTCGATGCCTCTGCCCGACAGACGCCCCCCAGCCTCAGGAGCCCCGTTGTCCACTGCCGACACCTCCTCCCGCGTCCTCGTCGTCACCGGAGCCGCCTCGGGCCTGGGGCGGGAGATCGCCGTACAGGCCCTCGCCCGGCACTGGACCGTCGCCCTGCTGGACCGGGACGAGCGGGCCGTCACCGCCGCGGCCGGGGAGATCGGCGCCTTTCCGGTCGCCGCGGACGTCACGGCCCCGGCCCGACTCGCCTCCGCCTTCGCCGCCGTCGCCGAGCGGCTGGGCCGGCTCGACGGCCTGGTCAACAGCGCGGGACTGACCCGGCCCGGCCCGTCCGCCACCCTGCCCGAGCGGGACTGGCGGACCGTGGTGGACGTCGACCTCAACGGCACCTTCTACGCCTGCCAGGCAGCGTTCCCGCACTTCGCGCCCGACGCATCGGTCGTCAACCTGGCGTCCATCGCCTCCGTCCGCGGCCTGCCGGAGCGTTCGGCGTACTCCGCCGCCAAGGCAGGCGTGGTGGGACTGACCCGGTCACTGGCCACCGAATGGGCGCCCCGGGGAGTGCGGGTCAACGCCGTCGGTCCATCCTGGGTCGACACCCCGATGATCCGGCAGATGGTCGCGGACGGAGCCCTCGACCTCGCGGAGATGACCGCCCGGGTGCCGCTGGGCCGCCTGGGCACCCCGCGCGACGTCGCCGAGGCCGTGCTGTTCCTGCTGGACCGGGAGAGGGCCGGTTACATCACCGGGCAGACGCTGTACGTGGACGGCGGTTTCACCTGGGCCGGCTGACCCGGGCCCGTTCCGGGCCGCGGGCGACGGCGCGGAAAGTTTTCCATTGGACGGAATGGCCGTATCGCGGCCTGTGTGACGGCGGACACGCTCTTGCGACCGTCACATGCACACCACACAGGAACTCTCTCCGCGAGCCGCGTTCGGAGGAATCCATGTCCGCTCCCACTCCCGAATCCATGTCCCCGTCCATCGTCCGCCCGGCGGGCGACCGGCCGGGCGGAGGGAACCCAGCCGCCCCGGCCGTTCGGCCGCAGCCCAGGAAGGCCGCTCTTGCCGCGTTCCTGGGCAGCATGCTCGAGTACTACGACTTCTTCATCTACGGGTCGGCCGCCGCTCTGGTCTTCCCCTCCCTGTTCTTCCCTTCGGGGAATTCGGCGGTCGGCACCATCTCCGCCCTCGCCACCTTCGGCGTGGGATACGCCGCCCGTCCGCTCGGCGGCATCGTCCTCGGCCACTTCGGCGACAAGGTCGGCCGCAAGAAGATCATGGTGCTGACGCTGCTCATGATGGGCGTCTCCAGTCTGGCCGTCGGTGTCCTGCCCACCTACGAACAGGTGGGCGTCGTCGCCCCGCTGCTGCTGGTGGTCGCCCGCCTCGGCCAGGGACTCTCCGCGGGCGGTGAGGCGGCGGGCGCCAGCACGCTCACCCTGGAGCACTCGCCCGAGGGGCGCCGGGGCTTCTTCACCAGTTTCGCCATGTCCGGCACGATGGCCGGCATCCTGCTGGCCAACTTCGTGTTCATCCCCGTGGCGGCGCTGCCGGAGGAGCAGTTGATGTCATGGGGCTGGCGGGTGCCGTTCTGGCTGAGCATCGTCATGATCGTCTTGGCGTACCTCGTCCGCCGTCGTCTGGACGAGACGCCGGTCTTCGAGGCCGAGGCGGCCGGTGACGAACTGACCCGGCTGCCGCTGGCGCACCTTCTCCGCACCCAGTGGGCCGATGTCCTCAAGGTCATGTTCGCCTCGCTCTTCGCGGTGTTCCAGACCGTCTTCATGGTGTTCGGCCTGGCCTACGCCACCTCCGACGCGGTCGGTCTGGAACGCTCGACCATGCTGTGGGTGTCGGTCGCCGCGAACGCGGTGGCGGTGGCGGCGGTGCCCGCCTCGGCGGCGCTGTCGGACCGGATCGGCCGCCGGCCGGTGTGGATCGCCTCCGCACTGAGCTGCGCGGTCCTCATCTGCGCGTACTTCTGGGCGGTGTCCACCGGCAGCCTGCCGCTGATCGTCGTGGTGGCCGTCCTGCTCAACGGGGTCGCCTACTCGGGCATGAACGGCCTGTGGCCGGCGTACTTCTCCGAGCTGTTCGCCGCCCGGGTGCGCTACTCCGGTTTCGCCACCGGCAGCCAGTTCGGCTTCCTGCTCGCCGGATTCGCCCCGGCGATCGGCTTCGCGATCATGGGGGACGGGGTGACCGGCTGGATACCCGTCGCGCTCTTCGCCGCCGCCTGCGGCGTGATCTCGGCCGTGGCCGTCCTGACCGCGCGCGAGACCCACAAGGTGCCGCTGGCGGAGCTGGGCAAGCCGCTTCCGCGCGGCTGAGCCGCCCGCACCGCACCTCATTCCGGAAAGGAACCGACCCGACATGCCGGTCTACGCCGTCGTCTACACCTACACCGACGACACCGCCGGACGCGACGAGCACCGTCCCGCCCACAAGGAGTACCTGGGAGACCTCGGCGACCGGGGCATCAACCTCTGCTCCGGACCTTTCGGCCCGCAGGAGGCGCCCGGCGCCCTCCTCCTCATCCGCGCCGACAGCAAGGAGGAGGCCGTCCGGTGCACCGACGACGATCCCTTCCGGCGGCACGGTCTGGTCAGCGATGTCTCCGCACGCGAGTGGACTCCCGTGCTGGGGCGGCTCGCCGCGCAGTTCTAGCCAGGGCCCGTCTGACGGATCTCCGTGGACGCCGCGGAGATCCCTCAGGACGGCACTGAAACCAAGGGCCTGCGGCGCGGCTCCGCGCAAGCCGAGCGGACGCCGGGGGCCGCACGTCCGGGCCCCGTTCCGCGCGGCGGCCAGGCTCCCGGCGGTCCTCGGTCCACCGTGGACCGGTGGACCGAACCGGTGCGCCCGAGGGGACGGTATGCCAGTCTGGAACGGAGGGTGACCGCACATGGCCAGGTCCAACGCCGGTGAGTCGGTGCTCAGCCGCGCGATGCGCGTCCTGCGGCTGTTCACGGCCGGCTCGCCCACGCTCACCGTGTCGGAGATCGCCCGCCGTGCGGACCTCCCCGTCGCCACGGCCCATCGCATCGTCGGCGAACTCGTGGAGCTGGGTGCCCTGGACCGCGCCGAGGGCAAGCACGTGCGCATGGGCTACCAGCTCTGGGAACTGGCGTCCCGCTCCTCCCGCGTCCTCGACCTGCGGGAAGTGGCGATGCCCTTCATGGAGGACCTCCAGACGGTGGTGCGCCAGCACACCCAGATCGGTGTGCTGGAAGGCACCGACGTGCTCTACCTGGAACGGCTGTCCGCCCGGGGCGCCGTGCAGAACATCACCAGGATCGCCGGGCGGCTGCCGATCCACGCCACCTCGGCCGGCCTGGTACTCCTCGCGCACAGTCCGCTCGAACTCCAGGAGGAGGTCCTGGCCCGGCCGCTGCGCGGATACACGGCCCGCACGGTCACCGACCCCGCGCGGCTGCGTTCCCTGCTGGCCCAGGTGCGCCGTGAGGGCTTCGTCGTCGCGGCCCAGATGATCAGCCAGGCCGGCACCGGCGTGGCGGCACCGGTGCAGGGACCGGCGGGCGAGGTGGTGGCGGCGCTCTCCATCGTGATCCCGGCGGCCGACCCCCACCCGCGCACCCTGGTACCGGCGCTCCTGGCCGCCGCCCGCGGCATCTCCCGTGCCATGGGCGCCCCCACCACCGACGACGACGTGCTGCGCAGCCACGGGCCACGAACCCCGGGCGCCGGCCGGCATCGGCCTTCCCCCTGACCGGCATCGGCTGTCCGTCGGCCGGCATCGGCGCACCGGCTTTCCCATTGAGCGGAAGGTGCGTTGTGGGCGGCCTCGGCCGCGCTGCACGCTGGTCCCACAGCTCGACGGGCTGATCCGCCAGTACGACCGAACGCTTCGACCGGCAGACCTACTTGATGCTCCGTCAGCTCAGCCGGTGTCGACACACCGGCCCCGTGACGCCGGCGTCCCCGCGTACCGCTCCCGCAAGGACGGATGACCACCACATGACCGCATCACCCACCCCTGCCCGGACCCGGGTCGGCATCCTCGGTGCCGGGCCGGCCGGCCTCATGCTCGCGCACCTGCTGTCCCGGGCCGGGATCGACGCGACGGTCGCGCCGACCGGCAGCCAAGGCACTGAACCTGGCCGTCACCGACGTGGCGACGTGGCACCGCTGTCGCAGGCACTGGAGCGCTGCTTCCTCGATGGGGAGACCGACCTGCTGGAGGGATACGGCAGGACGGCCTCGGAGCGGATCCGGCGGGCCCAGCACTTCTCCTGGTGGATGACGTCGATGCTCCACCGCGACACGTCGGCCACCGACTTCGACGCCCGTCGGCAGCTGGCGAGCTGGCGAGCTGGACACGGTCGCCGGTTCCGTGGCCCGGCGGGCCCTGCTCGCCGAGGCGTACACCGGCTGGCCCCGGCGCTCACCCGCCCGGGGGCGGCCGCCGCGGAGGCGCTCCGGCTCACCGCGAGCCGCAACCCGTGACCACCCGACCACCTGACCACCTGACCACCTGACCACCTGACCACCTGACCACCCGACCCCCTACACAGCAGTCCCGACTGATCTACGAGCCGCGAAAGTTGGACATCATGAGCGACACGACCCACGAGTGCGACGTCCTGGTCATCGGTTCCGGCGCCGCCGGGATCTCGGCCGCCCTCAAGGCCAGGCAGCAGGGCCTGGATGTGCTGGTCGTCGACAAGGAGCCGTATCTGGGCGGCACCACCGCCGTCTCCGGCGGCTGGCTGTGGGTGCCGGGCAACAAGCAGGGCGTAGCCGAGGGCGACACCCGTGAGGCGGCCGAGACCTACATCAAGGCCCTCGCCGGTGACTCCTACGACCCGGCCGCCGTGAAGACGTTCCTCGACCTGGTGCCGGAGGCGCTGAACTTCTTCGAGAACGACGCCGACGTCGAGTTCCACTATCCGGAGATGGCACCGGACTACCAGATGGACACCCCCGGCGCCCGGAAGTCCGGCCGGGCGCTGACGGTGAAGAAGGCCAGCGGCCGGATGCTGAAGCGGGACCGGCTGCGGGTGCAGCCGTACCTCTACACGTACACGGTGTTCGGCTACATGCCGGAGATCGGCCCGGACATCGCCACGTTCATCAAAGCCAACCGCTCGCTCAAGGCGTTCCTGTACGTGCAGAAGCGGCTGGTCAAGACATGGGCCGAGCGGATCCTGTTCCGGCGGGCGTTCACCCGCACCAACGGCAACGCGCTGATGACGCGGATGCTGGCGAGCGCCGGCGCCATGGGCATCCCGATGTGGACGGGGACCAAGGTCGTCGAGATCCTCAAGAACGATGACGGCGTGGTGGACGGCGCGGTGCTCACCGGGTCCCGCGCGGGCACGGTCCGCGCGCGGTACGGCGTGGTCGTCGCGGCCGGCGGGTTCTCCGGCAACACCAGGCTGCGTTCGCAGGTCTTCGGACACGACCCGCGCGGCGACGACCACTTCACGCCCACCATCGGCCACCAGGGCGACAGCTACTTCCTGGCCGAGCCGCACGGCGGTGTGCTCGACACCCGGCCGCACCAGCCCGCCTCCTGGGGTCCGGTCACCGTCTGGAAGAACCTGCGCGGTCAGGACCGGATCTTCCCGCACCTGCGCGCCTTCGGCCTGCCGGGCCTGATCGCCGTCAACCGCAGGGGCGAGCGGTTCGCCAACGAGTCGTACTCGTACCACGACTTCGGCGTCGAGATGATCAAGGAGAACGCGGCCGAGCGGGACACGTTCGGCTGGATCGTCGCCGACCGCAAGGCCATGCGCACGTACGGCATCGGCTACGCGAAGCCCTGGCCGCTGCCCACCTGGTACTACAAGAAGGTGGGTTATCTGGTCGAGGGCGCGTCCGTGGAGGACCTGGCCGCGAAGACCGGCGTTCCGGCGGACGCCCTGAAACGGACCCTGGAGGAGTTCAACGCCGACGCGGCCCTGGGGCGGGACCTGCGGTTCGCGCGTGGCTCGAACTGGTTCCACCATTTCAAGGGCGACATGGAGCACCGGCCCAACCCGAACCTCGCCCCCATCGACACGGCGCCCTACTACGCCGTGAAGATCCAGATGGGCGACCTGGGCACGTACGCGGGGCTTGCGGTGAACAACCGCAGCGAGGTCGTCGGCGCCACGGGTGAGGCGGTCCCGGGTCTGTACGCCGTCGGCACGGCCGCCGTCAGCGTCTTCGGCGGCGGCTACCCGGGCTACGGAGCCAACATCGGCCCGGCCATGGTCTTCGGCTACCAGGTCGGCCGGGACATCGCGGCCCACGCGGCACAGCGGTCGGGCGGGCTGCACCGGGCCGGGGGCCGGGTCGGCGAACGCTGAGGCCAGGCGCCCCATTGCGGGGCCACCAAGAAGGTAATGGGGGGGAGCGGCCATGGGGCCCAGGGGGGGGCGGCCTGGCCTTCTCCCCTCCCCGACCGGGGATCAGTTCGTCACGGGCCACTCCAGCGGATCGGCGTAGTAGCCCTGGCTCAGTTCGACCGCGGCGGCCTGCTGGCCGGCGGGTACGAGGAAGACACTGCAGACGTCCTCCGACTGACCCGCGCTCAGCTCCTTCTCGGTGTCAGGTGCCGGGCAGTTCGGCCACTGGGCCTCGCCCAGGAGGACGAGGAGGGCTCTGGTCCGCTCGTCCTTGTCCGTCTTCACGATCAGGTCGTCGTCCATGTCGCCCACCGCCATGGCCTTGCCACTCCTGTGGGTGATCGTGGTCCACACGTAGACCGGGACTTGAGCGCCGTCGCTCGCGTCCAGCTGAAGGCCGGAGGCGTCCACGTCGGCCTCCGTCCCCGTCTGCACCTTCGTGGGCGTGACCGTGTACGTCGCCCCCTTCGACGCCCGCATGGTGGATTCCTGGGGCGGACTGGCCTCGCCCAGGCGGTAGGTCGTCCTGCTGTCCGAACCCGTCTCGCCCTCGGCCCGGTCCCCGGAACCGCCCTGGGTCTTCTTCGACCCCGAGTCGTCGCAGCCGGTCAGCACCACAGCCAGCACCAGGGCGCCCAACGTCGCCGGCACGGCACGAGTCCACGTGCGCATGTTCCTCACTTCTCTCCCCGTTGATCTTTCCGGCGCCCGATCCTTCCAGAGACGGCGGCCTGCGCCGACCACGGGCCGGCCCCGACGCCAGTTCCCCGCGACCTCCCACCGACCTTCGAAACATGGCGCCGAGGTGGTCGAGGGGTGGAGATCCCCGCGGTACGCCGTCGTCGTGAGGTACGCGCGGGACGGCGGCCCGACCGCCGACGCCGGCCTCGTGGCCGCCCGCGTACGGCACGTCCTCCCGCCTGGGCAGCCCCCCACGACGTGCGCCCCGTCCCCGGCAGCTGCCATGCCGGGGACGGGGCGCACATCGATCGTGGGGGCTGTCTCATGCCGGGCTGCACCGATGCGGCGGCCGGCGGGTCAGGAGGCGACGAAGTCGGCGATCTCGCCCAGCACGCTCGTGTCCGCCAGGAACCCGATGTGGGTCTGGCAGAGCACGGTGTTGTTCGTCGCGCCGTCCAGCCGGGTGCTGGTGTACGGGAGGATGACGCCGTCGCACGCCGAGTACCAGGTGGCGTACCTGGTGCTGCCCGGAGTCTCGTCGCCCGAGGTGATCTGGGAGATGAACGAGGAGCCCGGGTACATCTGCTGACACGTCGTGTAGATCAGGCAGGCGCCGGCGAACGTGGTCCCGTGGTTCGCGCCGGCGATCGAGGCGAGGTGGCTGACGCTGGTGTTTCCGCCCAGCACCTTCAGGTAGTACTGGCTGACGAGGCCGCCCATCGAGTGGTTGACGATCGCGACCTTGCTCGCACCGGTCCGCGACTTCACGTTGTTGACGAAGGAGGCGAGGCCCTGGGCGTTGGTGACGTTGTTGCCGTAGGAGTCGTACTCGTAGGCGAAGAGGTTGGAGCTGGACCAGCCGTTGAGCTGGAAGACGCTCATGGCGGTGACCCAGTTGGACGCGTTGCCGGTGTACCCGTGGACGAAGACGACCGGCGTGCTGGTCGACAGCGGCTGGACGGCCGCGTCGGCCGACTGTGCGGCGGAGGCGGTCGAGGCGGCCTTGCTCGCGGTGTCGGCCGCGCCGGCCGTCGACGCCGAGGAGAACAGGGTGAACGCGACCGTGGCGGCCGCGAGAACGCCGAGAAACCGGCGCGGGGAACGACGACGCATGGAGCCCTCCTGGCGGGGGGTGTGGGGATGCGGGTGCCTGACCCGACCAGAGTCGTGGGGCGAACCGCAGGCGCCATCGGCCGAATCACCAGTGCGCGCGGGCACGCCGGACGCCCCGGACTGCGGGCCCGGCTCCGGCGGACTCCACCCGACGACAGGCGCAACCGCCCAGGCGTGTGACGACCGGCGTCGGGCGGCCGGCCCGCACCGGCGACGGAACGGTCGTGGCCGTGGCCGAGCGGACCCGGGGCCCCTACGCGAAGTGATCGCCGGTGCCGTCCGGCAGCCCCAGAGCGACGGTGCGTGATCCCGGGACGAGACCGACGACCGAGTGTTCCCAGGCCTCGCCGGGCCAGTGGTAGGTGACGCGGCCCTCGGCAGGGCGGTAGTGGGCCGTGTACACGGTGCCCAGCCACGTGCCGTACCCGAGCTGGTACAGCGGCGGCCGCAGCATCGCCGCGACATCGACTCCCGCTTCCCGTACGGCGGCCAGCCGTGCCTGTGTCCGCGTGGTGCGCTCCTGCTCGTCCGGCACCGGCAGGTGCTGATGGTTGGCGGCACAGGAGTCCGGCGCTTCGGTCAGCGGGATGTCGGGTCCCACGTGGACGGTCACGGTCCGGTGCGGGTCGACGAGGGTGACGTTCTGCGGAATCGCCACGGGTATGGTGCGCAGCCTGTCCACCGCCTCGTCGACGGTCCGGCAGGTCTCCAGCAGGTAGCGCAGCACGATCGGGACGGCGAACCCGGGACCGTGGACGAACCGTCCGCCGAAGGTGAGCGACACCGCGAGACCGGCGTCGTTCATACCGTCCAGCAGGCCCCACCACCCTTCCTGCATACCGATCACGGGGCGGAGGAAGCGGGAGGAGACGATGGTGCCCGCGCACTGTTCGGGAGCGAAGTCGTAGTTCCTGAGCAGAGTGCCCTGGCGGCCGATCTGGGTGCAGCCGGAGAAGAACGGCCGCACCGCCGCCAGGGTGAGCAGTGTCCCGGCCCGGGGGAAGTCCAGTTGGCCGGCGAGCCGGTCGAGCGCCGGGACCAGCTCGGGCATGTGCGTCTCGAACAGGTCCCGGGCCCGGGCCGCGCCCCGGGCGGTCCGGCCCTCCTCGGTCAGCCAGTCCTGCGCGTTCACCGGTGTCGGCCGGGCGTGCCCGGCCCATCGCCCGTCACCGCCGTCTCCGATCTCGACGGCGTGGAACGTCTTGAGGTATCGGCTCATGACGGAGGACTCAACTCTTTCCGGGGCCGACATTTCAAGGAACGCGGGCGTCTTTGACAGAGATCGGTGCGCGCTGAGGGACACCCTCATACCAGGCACTCATATTAGGTAGACTGACCTACCTAAAACGCTACCTAGTATGAGAGGCGGCGTGATGAGTGACACCGGTACCGCGGCAGCGCGCCCGGGCAGGCGGCGGGGGACCGCGCGCGAGCGGCTGCTCGCTGCCGCGGCGCGACGCTTCTACGCCGACGGCGTGGCGGCGACGGGGATCGACACGATCACCGCCGAGGCGGGCGTGGCGAAGATGAGCCTGTACAACAACTTCGCCTCCAAGGCCGACCTGGTGAGGGCCTATCTCGACGCGCGGCACGAGGAGTGGCTGGGGCTGTACCGGCGGCGGCTGGAGGGAGCCCGGGACGGCCGCGACGGCGTGCTCGCAGTCTTCGACGCCTACGCCGATCACGCGGCGTTCGCCTATGAGCACGGTTTCCGGGGGTGCGGTCTGCTGAACGCGGCTGCCGAGCTGCCGGCCGGGGACGAGGGGCGGGCTGTGGTGCGCCGGCACAAGGAGGAAGTCGAGTCCCTGCTCGCCGGGCACCTACAGGAACGGCTGCCCGGGCGGCCCGAGGAGGCGCGCGCGGCGGCGGAGCATCTGGCGTTCCTGCTGGAGGGGGCGACGGCACGCGCCGGCCTGGAAGGCGCGGGGACGCGCCTGGCGCACGCGCGGGCGATGGCGGCGGACCTGGTGGACCGGCTGTGACGCGGCCCGCCGGACATACGGCCGGCTCGACGGGCGTGGGGTCGCTGTGCGTGCTCGTGGCGTCGGTGCTGTGGGGCACCACGGGCACGGCCGCGACCTTCGCCCCAGGAGTGGGCCCCCTGGCGATCGGGGCCGTGGCCATGGGCCTGGGCGGACTCCTCCAGGCCCTCACCGCCGCTCCGCGTATCGCCCGGGAAGCGCCGGGGCTGCGCACACGGCGCGGTGTGGTCCTGCTCGGCGCGCTGGCGGTGGGGGTCTACCCTCTGGCGTTCTACACCTCCATGCGCCTGGCCGGGGTCGCCGTCGGCACCGTGGTGTCGATCGGTTCGGCCCCGCTCGCCTCGGCCCTGATCGAGCGCGTCGCGGACGGGCGCCGCCTCACGCGCCGCTGGACGGCCGGCGCCGCTCTGGGCCTGTCGGGGACAGTGCTGCTGTGCCTGGCCGAAGCGGCCCAGGGCCACTCCGGCCACGGGGCACCGTCCGCCGGGTCGACCGTGCTCGGCGTGGGGCTGGGCCTGGCAGCGGGTGTCACCTACGCCCTGTACTCCTGGGCGGCACACCGCTTGATCAGCGGCGGCGTCACCTCCGGCGCGGCCATGGGCACCGTCTTCGGCCTGGGCGGGCTGCTCCTGCTGCCCGTGCTGGTGGCCACCGGCGCCCCGCTGCTGGACTCCTGGTCCAACGCGGCCGTCGGCGCCTACATGGCCCTGGTCCCCATGTTCGCCGGCTACGTCCTGTTCGGCTGGGGCCTGGCACACATCCCGGCGAGCACCGCGACCACCCTCACCCTGCTGGAACCCGCCGTCGCGGCCGTCCTGGCCGTGCTCGTCGTCGGTGAACGTCTGCCCCCGCCGGGGTGGGCCGGCATCGTCCTGGTCGTCGGCTGCCTCGCCGTGCTCGCCACACCGACCCGCACCGCCCCGAAGCCCCGACCGGCGCCCACCGGACCGGAGCCGCGACCGGCGCCCACCGGACCGGAGCCGCGACCGGCGCCCACCGGGCCGGACGCCGCCACCGGACCGGACGCCGCCATCGGACCGGACGCCGCCGGCCGGACAGACGACGCGGCCGTCCTGGTGAGGCCCGACCCGGCCTCGTGAACCCCGGTGCCCGGGGGAGCGCGCCACGCCGTAGGGGGTGCCGGGCCGTCGGGGGTGCCGGGCCGTAGGGCGGGTGGGGGAGGGGTGGACCCCATGCGGCGGAGGCATGCCCCGTACCAGGATCGGCCGTGGCACGGAGCGGCGGACCGGGGCGACGGAGGAGGGACGATGGCGGCGGAGGCCGGACAGGCACGCGCGGGGGCTTCGCTGTCGGCGGTCGAGCGCTGGTGGGAGCCAGGGCTGGTCCGCGGTGACGAGCGCGCAGGACAGCCGGACTGGGCCGTGTTGGCCGAAGAGGCGACGGCCCTGGCGCCCGAGGAGGCCCCGGCACCCGAGGGGGAGTGTCCGGGGCTGAGCGGCTTCGAGTGGGCGCTGCGGGCGTTCACCGTCCGCGCGGGGGAGCGGCTGGAGCGGGGCCTGTCGCGGCGGGCGCGCGAACTCGTGGACATCACCGCCGTACGCGGCAACCTGGAGCGGCAGCTCAGCGGCAGGCCGGCGCGGGCGGCGGCGCGGACGCTGGTGCTGGAGCTGCACGAGGCACGGACCGCCGAGCGGCTCGACGGGGACGACACGCTGACCCGGTTCCGGGACTTCCTGGGGCGTACCGCGTCCCGGCGCGGCCTGGTGGGTCTACCACCAGGGCACCAGGTGGCCCGCCAGCGCGCACGCGGTCCGTCACCGTGCACGGAACCGGCCCCGGCGATGGTGCGGGTGCCGTGCGGGACCTGGGACGAACTGGTCACGGCGGCGGCGAAGCTGGAGGCGAAGGGCATCCAGCCGTTCTCCGCCTCCGGCCAGCAGGGCTGGCCGCTACCGGCTGATCAGCGGCTACCTCTACCGCAGCCTGGGTCCCTACGCCCTGCAGGACGTCGCCGACGGCAAGGCGAAGCTGACCGACCCGGAGTACGTCAAGGCCGCCGAGGAGATCGCCGAGCTCGGCGAGAAGGGCTACTTCGGCAAGGGCGTCGGCTCGATCGACTACGACACCTCCATGAACCAGTTCCTCACCGGCGATGCCGCCATGCTCTACATGGGCAGCTGGGCGCTGGCCGACATCTCCGACGACAAGCAGAACAAGGTCGGCGCCGAGAACGTCGGGTTCATGCCCTTCCCCGCCGTCACCGGCGGCAAGGGCGCGATCGACCAGTACCCCTCCAACGTCGGCCTCGGCATCGCCCTCGGTGCCCGCTCCTTCGACGACAAGACCGGCGACTGGGTGTCCTGCATCGCGAAGAACTACGGCACGACCGCGCTGAAGGACCACGGCTCCATCTCCGGCTTCAAGGTGAACACCGAGGTCGAGGACGCCAACGAGGTCACCACCCAGGTCCGCGACACCATCAGCATCTCGCAGCAGAACGTGCTCTGGTTCGAGGCCCTGTTCAGCACCAAGGCCACCACCGTGAGCCAGACCAACGCGGCGAGTCTGGTCGCCGGAAGCATGAGCCCGAAGCAGTTCATGCAGACCGTCCAGGACGCGCTGGCCGCCCAGTGACCGGCCCGGGGCGGCCCACCGGCCCCTCGCGACTTCCGTACCTCGCGTACTCCGTGCCCCGCGTGAGCCGCCCCGGTCCCCTTCCGGCGGGTCACCTTCCGGCGGGTCACCGCACAGGTCTCTTCAACGGAAACGAAGTGGACACCACCCATGCACCGCGTACTCGGTGACCGCAGGGCGATCGCGCTCCTGCTCTGTCCCGCCCTCCTCGTCTACTCACTGATCATGCTGCTCCCGATGGTGTGGTCCCTCGGGTACTCCTTCACCAAGGGCAACACCATCGACGGCTTCACCGGCAACGGCGTCGCCAACTTCTCCCGCCTCCTCGACGACCCGGCGGTCCACGACGCCCTGTGGTTCACCCTCGAGTACGCCGTCGTCGTCACGGCCGGCCAGGTCGTCGCCGGCTACCTCCTGGCCCTGCTCTACATCTTCTTCCTCAAGCGGGCCTCCGCGCTCGTCCGCACGCTGGTGTTCTTCCCCGTCGTCCTGCCCACGGTCGCGGTCGGCCTGCTCTTCCAGAAGTTCTTCCAGGTCGCCCCGCAGACCGGCCCGGTCAACTCCCTCCTGAACGCGGTCGGCATCGACTCGGTCGACTTCTTCGGCAGCGCGGGCAGCGCCTTCTGGGTCCTGGTCGTCATGGACATCTGGCGCTCGATGGGCTTCTACGCCGTCCTGCTCTTCGCCGGTCTCGTCGACATCCCCGACGAGATCCTGGAATCGGCCCGCCTAGACGGGGCGACGGGCCTCAGGCTGGTGCGCCACATCGTGCTGCCGCTGTCCCTGCCCGTGCTGATGTCGTCGCTGATCTTCAGCATCAACGGCACGCTGAAGGTCTTCGACTCCATCGTCGCCCTGACCAACGGCGGTCCGGGCAACGGCACCACCCCGCTGACCCTGTACATGTTCCAGACGTCGTTCACCTACAGCGGCTACGGCTACGGCAGCACCATCGCCCTGCTGCTGACCGTGGTGTGCCTGCTGGTGAGCCTGGTCGTCTACCGCGTCTCGCGGCGCGACCTCACGGAGGGCTGAGAACCCATGGCCACCATCGACACCCCTGTGAAGACCTCCGCGAGCCGCCGCGACCGGCAGCCCTCCGGGAAGGCCCGGGTCCGACGGCACCGCACGGCGGGCCGGCTGTGGGTGAGGGCCGTCGTCGGCCTGCTGCTCGTCGTCGAGGTCTACCCGCTGGTCTGGATGTTCCTGACCTCGCTCAAGTCCAACGACGACTACCTGAACAACTCCACCTGGAGCCTGCCCACCACCTGGGAGTGGGGCAACTACGCCGACGCGTGGACGACCGGCCACATCGGCCTGTACGTGCAGAACAGCCTGCTCGCGGTGGTCCCGGCCCTCGCGCTGATGCTGCTGCTCGGCACTGCCGCAGGCTTCGCCCTGCAGATCATGGTGTGGAAGGGCCGCAGCCTCACCCTGCTGGTCTTCCTCGCGGGCATGATGGTCCCGCCGCAGATGATCCTGCTGCCGCTGTTCACGGTGTACTTCCGGACCGGTCTGTCCGGCACCCTGTGGCCGCTGATCCTCACCTACACCGGCACCGGCCTGCCGCTGACCGTCTTCATGATGGCCACCTACTACCGAGGCGTCCCGCGCGAGCTGTTCGAGGCGGCCACCATCGACGGCGCCGGCATCCTGCGCGCCTTCTGGACGATCAGCGTTCCCCTGGTCCGCAACGCCCTGCTGACGGTCGGCCTCGTGCAGTTCTTCTTCATCTGGAACGACCTGCTCATCGCGCTGACCTTCACCAACGACCAGGACCTGCGGACCATCCAGGTCGGTCTGCTCAACTTCACCGGCGACTTCGGCGCCACCCAGTACGGCCCGCTGTTCGCCGCGATCTGCATCAACGTCTTCGGCACCCTCCTGATCTACCTCTTCCTCAACCAGAAGGTCATGAAGGGACTCACCTCGGGAGCGGTCAAGGGCTGACCCCGGCCCGCCACCCCGCTCGTCCGCTCCCGCACGTGAAAGAAAGGTCCCCCCTTGCTCCCCCCTCAGCCCTCCCCGGTGTCCTTCGAACACCTCCCGGACGGACTCGGCATCGGAGTCGCCACCCCCCGCCTCACCTGGACGCTGCCCTCGGGCGCCGGCCGCCAGGAGGCGTACGAACTGGAACTCCGGCGCGGTGGCACCACACACCGCACCGGACGCGTGGACAGCGCCGATCACCTCCTGGCGCCCTGGCCCGGCGAGCCGCTGACCTCCCGGGAACGCGCGGCCGTCCGCGTCCGCGTCTGGACCCCGGGCGCCGACGAGCCGTCGGCGTGGAGCGAACCGAGCGCCGTCGAGGCCGGCCTCCTGGCTCCCGCCGACTGGCTGGCGGTACCCGTGGGCGCCGGCTGGGACGAGGACCCGGAGGCGCAACGCCGTCCGGCCCGCGTCCGCAGGGACTTCCGCCTCGACCGGACCGTCGCGCACGCCCGCCTGTACGTCACGGCCCACGGCCTGTACGAGGTGGAGATCAACGGGCGCCGCGTCGGGGACGAGATCCTGGCCCCGGGCTGGACGGTCTACCCGCACCGGCTGCGGTACCGCACCCACGACGTCACCGGCCACCTCACCGAGGGGGCCAACACCGTCGGCGCCTGGCTCGCCGACGGCTGGTACCGGGGCAAGTACGGCTTCGACGGCGGCACCCGCAACATCTACGGCACCGACCAGTCCCTGCTCGCCCAACTCGAAGTGACGTACGACGACGGCAGCACGCTCGTCATCGCCACGGACGCCACCTGGAGCGCCGCACCCGGCCCCCTCCTGACCAGCGGCCTCTACGAAGGCGAGACGTTCGACGCCCGGCTGCACGACCCGGACTGGTGCACGGCGCACCGCACCGACCCGGTCGAGTGGACGCCCGTACGGACCGGCAGCCGAGACCCCGGCACCCTCGTCGCCCCGCTGGGCCCCCCGGTGCGCTGCACCGAGGAGATCACCCCGGTCGCCGTCACACCCGCGGGCGAGGGCCGGTACCTGCTCGACTTCGGCCAGAACCTCGTAGGCCGCCTCCGCGTCACCGTCGACGGCCCGGCCGGCACCACCATCACCCTCCGGCACGCCGAAGTCCTCCAGGACGGCGAACTCGCCACCCGCCCGCTGCGCGAGGCGTACTCCACCGACACCCTCGTCCTCTCCGGCCGGGGCCCGCTCACCTGGGAACCCCGCTTCACCCTCCACGGCTTCCGCCACGCCGAAGTCACCGGCTGGCCGGGCGAGTTGACCGCCGACAGGGTGACCGCCCGCGTGTACCACACGGACATGCGCCGCACCGGCTGGTTCGAATGCAGCGATCCGCTGGTCAACCGCCTGCACGAGAACGTCGTCTGGAGCATGCGCGGCAACTTCGTCGACCTGCCCACCGACTGCCCCCAGCGCGACGAACGCCTCGGCTGGACCGGCGACATCCAGGTCTTCGCCCCCACCGCGAGCTACCTCTACGACTGCGTCGGCATGCTCGACTCCTGGCTCACCGACGTCGGCCTGGAGCAGTTCCCCGACGGCACCGTCCCCTGGTACGTCCCCGTCATCCCGGGCGAGCCCATGTGGACGCCGATCCACCCCGGAGCGGCCTGGGGCGACGTCGCCACCCTCACCCCCTGGACGCTCTTCCGGCGCTTCGGCGACCGCGAACTGCTCCGCCGCCACTACCCCATGGCCAAGGCGTGGGTCGACCTCGTGGAACGCCTCGCCGGCCCGACCCGCCTGTGGGACACCGGCTTCCAGCTGGGGGACTGGCTCGACCCCGCGGCGCCGCCCGACGACCCGGCCGCCGGCCGCACCGACCGCCACCTCGTCGCCACCGCCTACTTCGCCCACTCCGCCCGCCACCTCGCCCTGGCCGCCGCCGAGCTGGCGTACGGCGCGGACGCCGCCCGGTACGCGGCGCTCGCCGACGAGGTGGCCGACGCCTTCCGACGCCGGTACGTCCTGCCCTCCGGCCGCATGACCGGCGACAGCGCCACCGCCTACGCCCTCGCCCTCGCCTTCGGCCTGCTCACCCCGCAGCAGCGAGGTCCCGCCGGCGACCGTCTCGCCGCCCTCGTCCTCGCCGACGACGCCCGCGTCTCCACCGGTTTCGTCGGCACTCCGCTGATCTGCGACGCCCTCACCGACACCGGTCACCTCGACGTCGCCTACCGCCTGCTCACCCAGACCGAGTGCCCCTCCTGGCTGTACACGGTGACGATGGGCGCCACCACCATCTGGGAGCGCTGGGACAGCATGCGCCCCGACGGCACCCTCAACCCCGGCGGCATGACCTCCTTCAACCACTACGCCCTCGGCGCCGTCGCCGACTGGCTGCACCGCGTCGTCGGCGGCATCACGGCCACCGCCCCCGGCTACCGCCACATCGCGTTCCGGCCACGCCCCGGCGGCGGCATCTCCTGGGCCCGCACCCGCCACGAGACGCCCTACGGAACCGCGTCGCTGTCATGGGAGCTCACCGCCACCGGCGTGACGGCCCGCATCACCGTGCCGGAAGGCTGTACGGCCACCGCCGAACTGCCCGGCTGCGCCGCGGTCGACCTGGAACCGGGCGAGCACGTCCTGCACACCGCGGACCTCACGGCGGAGGCGGCCTGACCGCGCCTGCTCCCGGCCGCTGTCCGAAGCCCGGCGCGTGAGGCGCCCGTGGGGGCGCACCGCTCGTCTCCGCACCGCGCACCCCATCGAGCCGGGGCCGACCGAGGAACCTGACACCTCGGTCGGCCCCCTTTCCTCCCTCGGCGGCGCGTCGAGCAGCCGACACCGTCGTCCGGCAGGGAGCGGGTCCTGACGGTCTGCCGTCGAAGGCCCTGTGGCGGGGCCCTGTGGCGGGTGCGCCCTATTCGGCTGCTTCCGCGGTGCAGTACGCCTCGTACTCGCCGGCGTCGAGCAGACCGTCGAGCTGCGCTGGGTCGGCCATCCTGATCTCGATCAGCCATCCGTCGCCGTACGGGTCCTCGTTGACGAATTCCGGTGAGGCGTCGAGCGACTCGTTCACGGCGGTCACCGTGCCGGTCACCGGCATGTAGACCTCGGACACCGCTTTCACCGACTCCAGACTGCCGAACGGCTCCGTCGCCTCCCGCCGGTCGCCCACTTTCGGCAGCTCCGCGAACACGATGTCGCCGAGCTGCTTCTGCGCGTGGTCGGTGATGCCGACGCGGACGGTGTCGCCCGCCCTGCTGCACCATTCGTGGTCCTTGGTGTAGCGCCGGTCTGTGGGGATGTTCGCCATCGGGGCTCCTCGGTGGTGGGTCGGCGAGACCAGCTTGCCTCCCGCGGGAGCACCAGGAACGCAAAGCCACTCGAACGTCACCCCATGCCGCCCGGACGGTCACCTGTCGGCACCGGCGCACCGACCGGACCCGACGGCCGAGCGGGCGGTGGCGCGGGTGCCGTAGGCTCTGGCCGGTGAGCATCCCGCCGGCGACCGACTGGGCCGCTCTCCACCACGCCCACGGCCGGGCATCGGACATTCCCGGGCACCTGGCCGCGCTGGCCGACGCCGATCCGGTGGCGCGCCGTGCCGCCGTCTCGGCCCTCACCGGCAGCGTCTACCACCAGGGCACCAGGTGGCCCGCCAGCGCGCACGCGGTGGCTCCGCTGGTCGCCCTCGTCGACACTCCCACGACGCCCGACCGGGCCGTCGTGCTCCAGGTGCTGCATGCCGTCGCCATCGGCGACCGCGGCGACGAGGAACTGCCCTTCGACCCGGAGCGGGCCTTCGCCGAGGCCGACCGGATCGGTCCGTCGGACGAGCAGGCGGTGCTCCACGTCCTCTTCGAGCAGGAAGAGCCGGACATCGAAGCGGTCGCCGACGTGGCCGACGCCGTGGCGGTGCGCTGGGCCGCTGCCGCCTATCGTGCGGCCGAACACCATGTCGGAGCGTTCCTGCGCTGGTTGCGGGACCCCGATCCGGCCGTGGCCGCCCACGCGGCCGCGCTGCTCGTCCGGTTTCCCCGGGTGCCCGGTCTGGCGAGCTCGCTCGCCGACGTGCCGTGCGGCGCGCACGAGGCACGGGCCTCGGCGCATCTCGCCCTGGCCTACCTGCCCGGACCGCTCGGCTCCCCCGAACTCACCGCGCTGACCGACGCGTTGACGTCCGCCGACGAGGCGGTGCGCGTCACGGCCGCGGTCGCACTCGCCCGTCGGCGCGGGACGGCCCTCCCCGACGAGGCGCTGACCGTGCTCGCCCACGTCCACGAGCGGGACATCGCGGCCTCCGTACCGGGCTGGGACCGCTCCCTGCGCGGCCAGGTGGCGCTCGCGGTGTACCGTCTGGGCCTCGCCCACACCCCAGCGGCCCCCTCCGGACGCGCCGCCGGTTGACGCGGTCGCCTCCCCGGTGCCGGGTCAGTCCGTGCGTCCCGTCGCGGCGACGGTGACCCCGAGGCCGATCATCGTGAGCCCGCCGATTCCGCCGACCAGGGACAGACGCCCGGGAGAGCGGGCGAACCAGTCCCGTCCGGTGGCCGCGACCAGCCCCCACAGGCTGTCGCAGGCCACCGCGATGACGTTGAAGACCAGCCCGAGCAGCAGCATCTGCACCACGACGTGTCCCTGGGCGCGGTCGACGAACTGCGGCAGCACGGCGGCGAAGAACACGATGGTCTTGGGATTGGCCACCCCGACGGCGAACCCCTCCCACACCGTGCGCAGGCCGCTGCGCGCGGCCTCGCCGGCGGTGAACGCCACCTGGAGCGAGCCACGTCCCCGCCACGCCTTGACCCCCAGGTACACCAGGTAGGCGGCACCGGCCAGTTTCAGCACCGTGAAGACGAGCACGGAGCGCTCCACGAGCGAACCGATCCCCGCAGCCACGGCGAGGACGAGCACGTAGGCGCCCAACGTGTTCCCCACGACCGTCGTCAGCGCGGCGCGCCGCCCCTGCGCCAACGCCCGCCCGATCACGAACAGCACGCTCGGCCCGGGGACCACGATCAGCAGGAACGACATGGCCGCGAATGCAAGCAAGCGCTCAGCAGACACCATGGCGCCCATGAAAGCACGGGCGGCGTTCGCCCCTCACCCCGTTTCCCGTGGTGGACGGGACCACCGGGTGACGGCCCCGCCGGCCCGCGCTCCGCACATCTGGACGGCGATGTCGAGAACCCGCGGCCTGCTCCGTCCCCGGGGTGAAGGCGACCACAATGGGTCGCACCAGCACCGAGGAGAGACACGATGGCCAAGTACCTGCTGCTCAAGCACTACCGCGGCGCCCCGGCCCCGGCCAACGACGTGCCCATGGACCAGTGGACGCCCCAGGAGATCTCGGCCCATGTGGGGTACATGCGGGACTTCGAGGCCCGGCTGGAGGCAACCGGCGAGTTCGTCGACAGCCAGGCCCTCGCCCCCGACGGGTTGTGGGTCCGCTACGACGGCGAGGGCCGCCCGCCGGTCACCGACGGCCCGTTCGCCGAGACCAAGGACCTCGTCGCCGGCTGGATGGTGATCGACGTCGACAGCCACGAGCGCGCCGTCGAGCTGGCCGGGGAGCTGTCGGCCGCCCCCGGGGCGGGCGGGAGGCCGATCCACGAGTGGCTCGAGGTGCGCCCGTTCCTGACCGCGCCGCCCACCGTCACGGAGTGACCCCGTCGATGGACGGGGTCCTGCTCCGGAACCTCACACCGAGCGTGCTCGCCGCCCTCGTCCGCCGCGGAGCCGACATCGGGGCGAACGCCCGGACCGCCGCGGGCCGTGCCCCGACGCCTCCCGGCCCGCGTGGCTCCTACCGCGGTGCGAGGGCCGCGAACACTGCCCGCGCGGCCGTTCCGTCAGGCCAGGTCCACCCGGCGACGAGGTGTCCGCAGGTCCGCGGCGCGGCCTCGACCGGTCGCAGGACGCGGTTGATCCGGACGTCGGAGCCGTCGCCGGGGCCGGTTCCGTGCACGGTGACGGTCGGGTCGGGGGTGTCGCTCTCGCTCTGATGCTGCGGCGTCGCCTCACCGCGCAGGAGGGCTCGCAACTGCGCCGAGACCACCGGGTCGTGGACGCCGTCGTAGATCCACCGGGTGCCGAGCACCCCGTGCTCGGAGGTGCCGATCAGCGCCTCGCCGGGGACGCCCTCCAGCGCCGCGCCGCGGTAGCCCATCGGCACCAGGTACGCCACCGGCTCCCGCGCGGTGGCGTCGGCCACGACCATGAACTCGATCCCGACCTCGCCCTCCGGGTCGTCCAGACGGAACCCGCCGGCCTTGAGCAGCTCCGGCGTTCCCGCGTCGCCCACGTACCAACTCTGCTTCGGCAGCCAGCCGGCGAGCAGCTCCAGCTTGGTGGGTGTCATGGTGGTGCGGTGTACAAAGGCCATGCGAACTCCCTCACGCGCAGGTCCGGGCCCGTCCTCCGACGGGATGTGATCGAACCTATAGGAACCCGCTGTGCCGCCTGAGCCGAGGAGGCGGCAGGGTCAGATCAGGCGGAAGAGGTCGGCGGCGGCGTGGACGTCGGTGAGGTCCTCGACGGAGCGGAGGTTGTCGCACAGGGCCTCCAGGACCGAGCCGTCCTCGGCGGCGCGTGGGGCGCCCATGGCCACGCCGAAGACCCGGAAGCCCAGCCGGTGCTTGGTCTCGTTCCAGCGGCGCATCCACTCCTCGGTGACGCCGCAGTCGTCGTCGGTGATCATGACGATGTCGCCGCGTGCGCGGGCACGGTACGGCCGTGTGCCCGGACGTCGGCTCACCGATGGCCGCCCCCGCTCCTCCGAACGCCGCGAGGCGCTCACCGGCACGAGTGGTGTGGGCGCGGGCCACGGCACCCGCCGGCAGGGGACGGCGTGGCGGTCCCCAGCGGCGCACGGAAGGTGCGCGAGCCCGGAAGGGACGGGCCTTCCGCTCGTCTCCGAGGGGCCGTCAGGTGGTCCGCGCCGTCGCTCGCGTTGCGCCGTCGGGGGGAAAACGCACCGGGGTGCGGCGTGCCTCACCCCGGAAAAGACTGAGGGCGTGCTGACGCGTTCCGGCCCCTGCCCGCCCGTGCGATCGAGGTTTCCCGATGTCTCCATGCCGCCCTGCCCCTCCGTCCCACGGGACAGGACACCACGTCGTCCGCTCCGACCCGAACGGACACGACAGGTCCCGCGCGCGCCGCGAGCGGATACGGCTCGCCCTCGCATGCTCGGCAGCGGCCGCGCTGCTCATGGGCTGCGCCGCCACCGGCCCGCACACGACCGGTGACCGGGCCGGACACCCTTCCCCCGTGAACCAGACGTCCCCGACGCCGGCCGACGGCCGTCCGGCCCGTCCCGCGCCGGACGGCCGCGGCACGCGCACGTCGGCCCCGACGTCCGCGGACAGCGCGCTCGCCCGTGCGATGGAACCGATCCGGACCCGCAGCGGCATACAGATGTCGGTCGCCGTCCTGGAGCCCGCGACCGGCCGGCGGGCGGTGTACGGCTCACGGCCGCACACCACCGCGAGCCTGTCGAAGGTGAACATCCTGGCGGCCCTGCTGCTGCGCGCCCAGCACGAGGACCGGTCACTCACCGGGTGGGAGACATCCACCGCTGCTTCGATGATCCGCAGCAGCGACAACGACTCCGCGGACGCCCTGTGGCGGTGGATAGGCGCCGGCCCGGGACTCACCGACGCCAACAAGACGCTGGGGCTGACCTCCACCCAGGCGGGGCCGGGTTTCCACTGGGGCCTCACGCGCACCACCGCGACCGACCAACTGCGACTGCTGAACGCCGTGTTCGCCGACCGGTCACCGCTCAGTGGAGCCTCACGCCACCTGATCCAGACCCTCATGAGCCAGATCGACGACGACCAGGCCTGGGGGGTCTCCGCGGAAGGCACCGGCCGGCAGCTCAAGAACGGATGGCTCCAGCGCTCCCACTCGCACCGCTGGGCCATCAACAGCATGGGGCGGGTCACGGCGCACGGAAGCACGTTCCACCTCGTCGTCCTCTCCTACGGCAGCCCCAGCATGGAGCACGGCATCGCCGCCGTGGAGCGAGCCGCGCGGTCGGCCGTCCATGCCCTGTGCGGCACTCCTCCTCCCGTGTCCCCGATCATCCGCTGACCCCTCTTCCGCCGTGGCGGGGCAGCCTCCCCCGGTGGGCCCGAGGACGGGCGGACCCGGCGGGGCGGGACCTCCGACGGCCGTCTCCGCGCGCCCGGCGCGCCCGGCGCGGCTCGCGTCCCGCCCGTCACCGCACCGTGCGCCGCCTTTTCGACCGGACCACCTCCAACGGCCCGAAGGCACACGGCCGTTGTCCCGCATTCACCTTTCAGACGTGAGCCCGTTGCCCTAAGATCACCTGCGGCGGGCCCCCCGCCAGGTGCCCGCACACCACCGATCGGCCGTTCCGCCGACCACAAGGGAGAGGTGTGCGCGCTCAGCGAGGGGAAACACACGACACCGGCCGGGGCAAGGCCGCCGCCACACTGCGACCGCCCACGCCCCCGGTCGCCGCCCCGGCAGCCGGGCGGACCGGCCTGCCGGCCACGGCACCGACCGATCCGCAGGCGATGCTGAGGCTCCAGCAGACGGCGGGAAACACGGCGGCCGAGCGGATGGTGAACGGCCGGAGCCGGCACCCCGGCCAGACCTCCGCTCCTCGCCCCACCGCCCGGGCGCCACGTCTCGACACCGTCGACGAGGCCGCCGAGTACGACCTCGTCCTGCCGCCCTACCTGACCCGACTCCAGGCCGGCGGACTGTCCTTCGTGCACGGCCTCACCGGCCACGGCTTCGTGCGGGACGAGGTGGTCCGGGTCGCCGGCCCCTCCGGCGAGGCCGACCGCATCGCCGGTGAACTCGCCACCCGGCCCGAGACGTTCTTCGGGCGGGGCCGCTCGTTCGTCGTGAAGACCCGCAGCGGCCTCTACGACGTCGCGGTCTTCATCGCCCCCGACACCACCGACGCGCCCGGCACGTTCCTGGCCCCCGGAGCCCCGCGGCAGGTCGTCGACGCGCGCGCCGCACGGATGAGCGCGGCCGACCGGGAGGCGGAGACGGAGGGCGCCGACATCAAGGTGGACAGCCTGCGCAACTCCGCCGGCAGCGGGAACAGCGGCACCCGCCACACGGGCAACACGGGCCTGCGCGGCTCGGGTTCGGTCCTCGCACCGGTACAGCCCGGGCTCTGGGCGGGCGCGGCCCTCGCCGGAGACGTCGGCCTCACCTCGTCCACCGAGACGCACAGCGCCACCACCGTGTCCGAGCCCAGGACCCTGCGCAGCGACGGCGGATCCGTCGAGGCGCTGCGCCATGTGCGCTTCCACGTGCGCATCACACGCGGCGACCGCACCCGGAGCCCCGCCCCCGCCCCGGTGAGCGGGCCCGGCACCCTCACGATGCGGGTGCCGCGCGAGCACCTCGTCCCCCGCGGCACCACCACCCCCGGCCACGCGGCCCCCCTGCCACCCGCCACGGCACACGGGACGGCGCTCGCCGACTCGCTGGCACCGCTCGCGGTCACCGACGCCGGCGAGCCCCACGGCGGCGGAGGCGGGCTCTACGACAGCGTCGCCTCCGTGCTCCACCCCCGGCTGACGGAACTGGGAGCCCCCGGCCGCCCGTACCTGTACGAGGCAACGTCCGCGACGACGGTCACGGAGGACCTGCCCCGTCTGCTGGCCGGCTGGGTGACGGGGGAGGACCTCACCTCCCTCGACGGCACCGTCCGGGGAACGTACCGGATGCGCGCGGACATCCTGTCCATGGCACCGGCCTGGAGCATCGGCAAGACCCAGCTGCGCACCCACCAGCAGGTCGCGCACAGCGTCTCCGACACCACCCGCGAGGGCGGCAGCGCCCGGCTGGGCGCCGGTCCGGCCCTGGCCGTGGGAGCCCCCGGGACGGGACCGGCCCTGCGGCTGTCGCAGGTGACCCTGCCCGGGGTCGCGCGCAGCCGCACCGTCAAGGCCGAGCGGGCCGCGACCACCCGTCAAGGAGCCGAGGTGCGCGGTGAGAAGGTGCTGTACCGCAGCACCGTCCGGCTGACGGTCGAGGGCACCGGCGACGGCCCCGCGACCCCGCGACGGGTCGCGCGCAGCGCCGCACACGACATCGACGTCCTGCTCAGCCTGCGCGCGGAGGAGGCGCGGTCACTCGGACTGCCCCTGCCCGAGGGCGTCACCGGCGGTGACCTGTACACCACCGTCGACGAGAAGGGCGGGAAACTGCCCGAGCGGCAACTGCCGTTCGCGGGCATGGGATCGAGCGTCGCCCTCGGCCGCTTCGACTCCGCACCGCTGATCGCCGCCGTGGAGCGGCTGTTCGCCACCGACCCCAGACTGGACGGCTACCTCCCCGCGGAGTTCCTCGCCCCCGCCGCGGCGGCTCGGCCGCCCGGCCCCGCACCCCACCGCCAGGACTCCTCACGACCGTCCGCGGAGGAGGCCGAGCAGCAGCGCACCAACTACCGCACCCTGGTGGCCGTACTGTCCCAGACCAACATCCGCGCCAACAAGGACCAGCTGCTGTCCACCGGCATCCCCGTCCGGCTGCGCCGCAAGACCCTGGGACACGCCCACGACGTCCAGGTCCTCGTGACCGGCAGGCTCGGCCCGATCGCCTACCTGGGCGAGACCAAGGACTGGCTGGTGCGCAGCAGCTCCGGCGTGAGCAGCAGCTCGCAGACGGGACAGTCCAGCTCGCGCGAGATCGGCACCCGGTTCGCGCTCCAGTTGCAGATCGTCCCGGGCAAGGTCTCCGGCGGGCTGACCGCGGAGAGCGTGCTGCACTCCGGCCGGTCGACGCAGGCCGGACCGGCCGTCCGCGGCGACTCGCTCAACAGCGGTTCACCCGACCGCAGTTCGTTCGGCGCCACCCTCGACCTCGGGGTCAGGGTCACCCGGGTCACCCGGGAGCGCAAGGCGATGCGCACCCTCACCCCCGGCAGACCGGGACGCCATGAGCCGGAGGTCGAGGAGATCGCCTCCTCCGCCGGCGCGGCCGCCGGCGACCCGCTGCACCTGGCGGGCCAGGACGTACGGCTCACCACCCCCACCGGCTTCACCGTGGGCGGAGCCGAGGGCGGACGGCTGCGGGCCAGGGCCGCCGAACTGCGCCGTATGCCCCGGCCCGTCGACGTGGCCGGCATCGGCGCGCTCACCGGAGGAGCCCTCCAGGTGAGAGGCCCGCAGGTCCGCGACTGGTCCTTCGTCGAGACGGTCGGCGACGGCCGCGCCGTGCGCGCCCTGGCCTACCGGCTGCTGTCCCAGGCCGCCGTCCGCAACACACCCGGCCGGGCGGACGACGCCTTCGCCACCGAGGGCCTCGCCCCGCGGCAGGCCATCGACAACCAGCTCAGCCCGCAGTCCGTCACCGCGGCGCTGCGGCAGGCCGTCGGGACCGGCTGGGTCGTCGACAACCTGCGCTACCCCCGCAGGGTCAAGTCCCTCACCGGCGCGGTCGGCACGCGTTTCGCGCTCACCCGGCCCCGTGTCGTCACCACCGCACAGGGACCCGGCACCGAGAACATGTCCCTGGGCGGACACCAGGCCACCGGCCAGAAGTCACGCACCGTCACCCACTCCTACGGCTACGGCGGCTCCGGACGGGAACAGGGAGACCACTGGCAGATGGGCGAAGGCCTGTCGGGGAGCAGGGCCACCCACCGCGGCACCGCGCAGGGCGTCTCCCTCACCGGCACGGTCGAGCGCAACGCCGTGGTCCCCAGGGGCCGCACCTTCTACCTGGTCCAGTGCGACCTGCTGGTGCGCATGGTGGCCGAGGTGTCCTCCGGACCGGCGAGCCAGGGTGTGTCCGCCGCCGAACAGACGATGCCCGGCGCGGTCGGCCTGTGGCTGAGCGAGGACCAGCTCGCCGCGGCGGGACTGCGGCCCCCGCACGCACACGACGGCGAACGGCCGCAGGACACAGGCCGGCCGCAGCAGACCCGCCCGCCGCAGGACACGGCGGCCACGCCCGCCCCGGGCCACGCGCCGGCCGGAACCACGAGCACGGACACCCAGGACCCCGCCCCGGCGGGCACGGACCGGGCGACCCCCCGCGACACGGCGCGGGACAGTGCGCCGACGCCCCCGTTGCCGCCGGCCCTCGCCCGTGACCTGCCACTCGGATTCGGCCTGATCGAGGACATGCCCGACCTCGTCCCCCTCCTGCGCGACCTGCGGGGGAACATCCGCGACGCCGGACTCGCCGCGGCACTGCTGCCCGAACGCCAACTGGACGACCCCTACGGCAACGTGCAGAGACTCCTGCGGATCCTCGACCGGGACGGCGCCGTCGGCCTGCTGTCGGGAGCCATGGACGGCGGTGTCGCGGTCGAACTCTTCCGCAACCGTGTACAGCGCTACCGGGCCGTGCTGAGCATCCGGCGCACCGGCGACGCCCGGCCGGTCGGACGCACCGACGGGGACCGCGACATGGAATTCGCCACCGTCGCCGTCATGGACCGCACGGAGAACTCGGCACGGGGCCGCACGATCGGCGCGAGCGCCACGGTGGCGGGAACGGGCGAACCGAGCAGCGGCGCCGTCGACAGCAGCGCGGGCACCCTGGGCGGCGGCGCCGTCACCTCGGCGGCGCGCAGGACGGGGGAGACCTCGCGCACCCAGGTCGGTATCCGCACCATCATCGACGCGAGCGCGCCCTCCGTCAGGATGAGGGTGCCGATCACGGTTGAACTGGCGCTGTTCTCCTCCGACGGGCGGGTCGCGCGAGCCGAGATCGGCGACAGCAGTCTCGTCTACCGCGCGCTGGAGAAGGACATGGAGGCCCTGTCCCGGCTGCGGCCGGTGACGGCCCCCGGCGCGGGCACCGGTCTGCGGCGGACGACGCCCACCTCGCCCGCCGACCTGCGGACCTGGCGCAGCCGCGGCGCGACCCTGCCCCTGGAGGTCCAGGTGAACGGCTTCCAGGGGGCCGGACAACTGCGCACGGCCATCGGCGGCGCGGTCCGCGACGCAGGCGGCAGCGAACGGTTCGATCCGGCGGCCCTCAGCCACGCGGCCTACGCCCAGTCGGAGTCCGTCTCCACCGAGTGGCTCATGGCCGCCCTCCCCCTGCTGGTGTCCGCGGGCTGCAGCCTCCCCGTCAACCACCACTCCGGTCTCGAGGGCCAGGACCTCGCCTGCTCACTGCACGCCCGGCTGCGGAACGGCCGTGTACTGGGACGCAGCGACACCACGATCTTCGAGACCGTGGCCCAGAGCGGCCCCGAGGAGGGCCGCGCGGCCGCCACCGACCTCCACACCGGCACGGACCACGGACGCGGCACCCGCGGCCACGGCGGCGCGGGACCCCTGCTGACCGACCCCGGCCGGATGACCGACGCCGTGCTGACCGGCGCCCAGGCGTCCGACCTCTCCACACTCGCCGGACACGCGTCGGGAACCGTGCCGCTGAGCAAACCCAAGACGGAGTCGGTGCTCGTCCAGTTCACCGCCGAGTTCCGTGTCGTCGCGGACATCCACAACCGCCTCACGCAAGGCATCCGGCCCCGCGGCCGCAACACCGCCACGCGCGACGTCGTCCTCAGCCACCCGCTCGTGGTACGCGTTCCGCTGCCGGCCGCCCGCCGCATGCTGACCGGAACCACCGCCGCTCATGTGTCGGACCCCCTGCACGTCCTCACCCCGGCGGACGACGACTGACCGGACCGTCGCCCCCCACCGCGTGCCGGGCCGGCCCCGGGCCGTGACGCGTCCGCCGGCCCGGACCGACGCGGTCAGCGGTCGAGGAGCCGGTGGTCGAGCGCGGCACCGACGTCGGGGCAGTTCGTGCGGATGGTGTCGAGGAAGGCGTCCAGTACCGGGGAACGGTCCCGGGCGGTGAAGGAGAGGACCAGGTCGGGCAGGGGCGTGCGCGGGGTCACCTCGCAGAACCACGTGCCCGGACGCGGGGCCGACAGCATGCGGGAGGGCCCCAGACCGACGCCCACACCACAGGCGGCGAGGCCGATGATCGTGTGGATGTCCCTCGCGACGGTCGCGCCCGACAGGGCGGGGGAGTCCTTGCCCAGCAGGGTGCGCAGCCCGGCGAGGACCGTGGGCTCCTCCTCGCCGGGCGCCACGATCAGCGGCTGCTGCCGCAGTTGGTCCACGCTCACCGACGGCCGGCCCGCATAGGGGTGCCTGGTGCTCACCACCGCGACCAGGTGGTCGTGTCCGATCGGGACCGACACCAGGTTCTCGGCCCCGGCGCCCCGTGGCCGGCCGAGGGTGATCGCCACGTCCAGTTCACCGGTGACCAGGGCGGCGGTGCTCCGGCTGGTGGCCATCTCGTGCAGTTCCAGCCGTACGTCGGGCCGTTCGCGGCCGAACCGGCCGAGGACGTCCGGCAGGGGTTCGAGCAGCGCCGAGGCGATGAAGCCCAGGCGCAGCCGGCCCGTCTCACCGCGCGCGGCCCGGGCCGCGTCGACCGAGGCCGCCGTGATCTCGTCGAGCGCCCTGCGCGCCCGCGCGAGGAAGGCCGCGCCCGCCGCCGTCGGGAACACCCCCTGGCGGGTGCGGTCGAACAGCCGGGCCCCCACCTCGCGTTCGAGGTCGGCGATCTGCTTGGACAGCGGAGGCTGCGCGATGCCCAGGGCGCCGGCCGCCCGGCCGAAGTGCTCGTGCTCGGCGAGGGCCAGTGCGTAACGCAGGTGCCGCGCCTCCATACCGGCCTCCCCGGCCATATCCCGTGAGTATCGTGGGCCAGCTTGCCAGATCTTCCACTGGATGGCGGGGGCCGCGGTCACGTGGAATGCAGGCATGACAGACCAGACAGACCTGACAGACCTTTCCGCCACCCGCACCGTCTTCGTCCTCGTGCACGGCGCCTGGCACGGCTCCGGGCAGTGGGCGGCGACGCAACGCGCACTCGCCGGACTCGGTGCCGCGAGCGTGGCCGTCGACCTGCCGGGGCACGGCTTCGACGCACCGCTGCCCAGCGGATACCTCCTGCCCGGCCAGCCGGGCCTGCTGACCGAGAAGTCCCCGCTCGCCGGCGTGACGATGGACGACAGCGCCGAGAGCGTGCTGGACACGCTGCGCCAGGTCCGCCACCACCACCGTGTCGTGCTCGTCGCGCACAGCGCGGGAGGCGGCCCCGCGTCACTGGCCGCCGAGCGCGCGCCCCAGCTCGTCGACGCCCTCGTCTACCTGTCGGCCTTCGTCCCCGCCGGACGGCCGCGGTTCTTCGACTACCTCGGCTCGCCCGAGAACGCCGCGGCACGGGGGCAGAGCCTCCCCCTCGGCGACCCCGGGGAACTGGGCGCCGTACGGATCAACCCGCTCTCACCGGATCCCGCCTACGTCGAGGAACTGCGGCAGACCCACTACCACGACACCCCGCCGGACCGCTTCGACCGCTGGCGCTCGGCGCTCGGCACCGATCTGCCGCTGGCGATCCCGACGACCCCGGTCTCCGTGACCGCCCCGCGGTGGGGGCGGATACCGCGGACCTTCCTGCGCTGCGCGGACGACCGGGCGCTGCCGCCGGCCGTGCAGGACCTGATGATCGCGGAAGCCGACCGGGCCGTGCCCGGCAACCCGTTCACCGTGCGCACCCTCCCGGGCAGCCACAGCCCGTTCGCCGCCCGGCCCCGCGAGCTCGCCGCGGCTCTGCTGCCGTGAGCGGCCAACGCCTCGTGCTGCCGGTGGTGCTCAGCGCCACCTTCGCGCAACTGCTCAACGTCACCGTCGCGCAGGTCGCCGCGCCGGCGATCCGGGACGGCCTGGGGGCCGGCGCGGGCACCGTGCAGCTGGTCCTGGCCGGGTACACCCTCACGTACGCGTGCCTGCTCATCCCCGCCGCGCGGCTGGGCGACCGATACGGCTACCGCCGGCTGTTCCTGGCGGGCACGGTGGTCTTCACCGTGGGCTCGGTGGCCGGCGCGTGTGCCCCCGACACCGCGTCACTGATCGCGGCCCGACTGGTGCAGGGCGCGGGCAGCGGCCTGGTCGCCCCACAGGTCCTGTCGCTGATCCAGGCCACCACCCCCGCGGCACGCCGGCCGCGCGCCCTCGGCCTGTACGGCGCCACCATGGCCGTCGCGTCGCTGGCCGGGCCGCTGACCGGCGGACTCGTCCTCGACGCCGACCTCTTCGGCCTCGGCTGGCGGCCGGTCCTCCTCCTCACCGTGCCGGTGGCCCTCGCCTCGCTGGCCGGAGCGGCCGCGCTGCCCCGCACACGCGGCGCGGACGGACAGCGCGTCGACAAGCTGGGCGCGGTGCTGGTCACCGTGGGATCCGGCGCGCTGGTCCTGCCCCTGGCGCTGGGGCGGGAGGCCGGCTGGCCCTGGTGGACGTGGACCGGCTTCGCCGTGGCCGCGGCCGCCCTCGGACACTTCGTCCGGAGCCTCCCCCACCGGCCGGACCCCCTGATCCATCCCCAGGTGTTCCGTGACCGGCCGGCGCGACGCGGCACCCTGCTGGTGTTCGTGTTCAACACGGGAGTCCCCTCCTTCACCTACCTGCTCTTCCTCCACCTTCAGACCGCCGTCGGGTACTCGGCGGCGGCCGCCGCACTGACCTCGGCGCCGTTCGCCGCCGCCGCCGTCCTGGGCAGCCGAGCCGCGCCCGCCCTCACCCGCCGTCATGGACCGACCGTCCTCACCGCCGCGTCGTCGGTACTGGCCGGGATGTCCCTGGCACTGGTCCCGCTCGTCGGCTCGACGGCCGGACGCCGGGCCGCACTGCCCGTGCTGGCCGTGGGCGGAGCCGCGTTCGGCGCGTTCACCGCCTCGGTGTTCACCCTGGTGCTGGCCGAGGTGCACGGCCCCGCCGCCGGCTCGGTCTCCGGGCTGCTGCCCACCGCACAGCAGCTCGGCGGATCCATCGGGGTGGCCGCGGCCGGACTCGCCTACTACGCGCCCGCCGACGACGCGGACACCGCCTTCGGGCACGCCATGGCCTACCACGCGACCGTCTTCACCATCACCGCGCTGACCAGCCTCCGCCTCCGCGACCGCCCCGGACCCGGACCCGGACCCGGGCCCGGATCCGTGAGCAGACGCAGGGGGGGGCCGTCAGGGAACGAGCCCGCTGCCGTGACCGGGTCGGTGCCCCGCACCGGGCCGGCGCTCGGCCCCGCCCCGTGCGGCGTCGCCGGACGACAGGGCCTCTAGCGGCAGTACGTGTCGGTGCCGGGCCGCTGCCCCGTCGCCAGGAAGCGGGAGACCGTGGCATCGCCACAGGCGTTGCCGTGGGCGAGGTAGGCACCGTGGCCGGTGGAGTTCACGGTGACCATGACCGCGCGCCGGCCGAGTGCCTCGCGCAGCTCGAGCGCGCCGCTGAGCGGAGTGGCGACGTCCCGTTCGTTCTGCACGAGCAGGATGTTCGACGGCCCCCGGCCGGTGATGCGCACCGGCGCCCGCCGGGGCGGGTACGGCCAGGCGGCGCACGGCATCGCGTTGCGCGGCATGCCCGCGGTGAGCGGGTACTTCACCCGGCTCTCGGTGACGTCCTTCTGGTACTCGGCGGCCGTGCGGGGCCAGGCGACGTCGTTGCAGAGCGTCGCGGCGGCGACCGCGGTGACGTTCTGCAGCACCTCCTCGGGCGGGGCGGCCGGCGCGGGCGGCACGGTGCCGTTGCGCGCGGCGTTCATCAGCTGAGCCAGGACCGGGTACCTGCTCGGCGAGTACAGGCTGTCCAGCATCGTCTGCCGCAGCACATCGCCGTTCAGCTCCTCGGGGTTGGCGACCGGCCAGGGGACCGGCTCGCGGTCGAGACGGGCGGCGAGCCGCAGGAACAGCGGCCGGACCTCGGCGGCCGTCTGCGCCACCCGGTACGGGCCGGGCTGCGACGCCCAGGCCGCGAAGTCGGGGAAGACGTCCCTTACGCCCCGCTCGTACCCGGCGAGCCAGGCGCGGGCGACCCTGGTCGGGTCGGGATCGTCGTTGCTGTCGAGTACCACGCGGTCGGTGCGGTCGGGGAACAGCTCGCCGTAGACCGCGCCGACGTACGTCCCGTACGACACGCCCCAGGCGGAGATCCTGCGCTCACCGAGCGCGGCGCGGAACCGGTCGATGTCACGGGCCTCGTCGACCGTGCTGAGGTGCCGTATCAGCTCCCCGCCGTCGCGTGCGCAGGCGTCCGCCATGCGCCGGGCGGTGACGAGGTTGCGGCCCACCGACCCGTCCGGGGCGGGCCAGGGGCGGGTGACGGAGGGGGCGAGGTCGGCGTGGTCCAGCCCGCAGCTGACGGAGGTGGACGGCGCCAGGCCGCGCGGGGCGAAACCGATCAGGTCGTAGGCGTCCCGCACCTCCTGCGGCAGCTTCCGCCCCTTCCCCGACGGGGCGTCGAGGCTGGAGCCGCCCGGCCCGCCGGGAATGAGCAGCAGGGCGCCCCTGCGGGCCGCGGGGTTCTCACTTCGGATGCGGGAGACGGCGATGTCGATGAGGGGACCGTCCGGGTCGGCGTGGTCCATCGGCACCTGGACGGTGGCGCACTGCTGGCGGGGGTCGACGCGCAAAAAGCGTCCGTCCCGACGGTGCGGTCCGCGGGCGGGTCAACCTGCGTCCACGGGCAAGTGACGTTTCTGTGGTGAAGTGGCTGCGCCGTCGGAGTGAGTAAAGCTTTCCCGGGGCGCATCCCAAAGGCTGGGCCCGAAATCATCTGCGTTGAGCAAAGGCTGCCGTGTCGCGGCAGTCTCACACCGGCCTGTGTGCCGTCCAGCGTGCAAAGGACCTCAACGATGACGTACGGAAGCAGACTGCGGGCGCAGATCAACGCGCCGGGCACCACGCCACTGATCGGCGTCTACGACATGTACTCGGCGTCGATCGCCGCCGAGCACTACGACGGGATGTTCGTCTCCGGCTTCGGCTTCGCCGCCTCCTACTACGGACTGCCGGACATCGGGTTCATCGCCTGGCCCGACATGCTGGCTTTCGTCCAGCGGCTGCGCGGCGCGTTCCCCCACCACCATCTGCTCGTGGACATCGACGACGGTTACGTCGATCCCGAAGTGGCCTGCCACATGGTGCAGAGCCTGGAGCGCGCCGGAGCGTCCGGGGTGATCCTGGAGGACCAGAAGCGTCCCCGCCGGTGCGGCCACGCCGACGGCAAACTGGTACTGCCGCTGGAGGAGTACCTGGAGAAGCTCAAACTGGTTCTGTCCACCCGCAAGGACCTCCTCGTCGTCGCCCGTACGGACGCGACCGAGGAGCACGACATCCTGCGCCGGGCCCAGGCCCTGGCCGCCACGGACGCCGACGTCGTCCTGGTCGACGGAGTCCGCAGCGTGGAGTGGATCGAGCGCGTGCGCGAGGTCGTCGGGGGCAAACCGCTCCTGTTCAACCAGATCGCCGGCGGCAAGTCCCCGCGCCTCTCGCTCAGTGAACTGGCCGACCTCGGTGTCGACGTCGCCATCTACAGCACGCCATGCCTCTTCGCCGCGCACCGGGCGGTGGACACGGCCCTGGCCGAACTCCACCTCGCCGACGGCCGTCTGCCGGCCGTGGAAGCGAACGCGATCGGTGTGAAGGAGTCGACCGAGCTGCTGACCAGGAACCTCACCCGTCATCACCCGGTTCCCACCGCACGGGAAGGCGCCGGCGTGTGAACGTCAAACGGACGAGTGCGGCCGCCTGTCTCGCCCTCACCCTCCTGGGCTGCGCCCAGCCCGCCGGCGCGGCCGAGAGCCTGATCACCGTGCTCGACAACTCCCACGCCGACTCCGTGGTGGAAGTCGACCGGACCGCGAACCTCCAGAGCGGCAGCGGAACCGCCGGCAGCGACCACGACGGCAGCGCCGTGGACGTGGTCGAGGCCCTGGTGCAAGGAGGGACTCCGGATACGGAAGACGGCGACTGACGCCGTCACCGGCGGGACGCGGACGGAGCCGCCGAAGCCATCGGCGCGACGCTGACGTACCCGGTCTGCCGGCGGACGCTTTCCCGCAGGGCCGGCTTTCATTCCGGACCGAATTACCACGCACAAACCCCCCATGGGGATGTCGCGGAGCGCGCTCACCTTTGAACAGACCCGGTCGAAGTCAGTTGTATGGACAGTGGGTCGGCGTCGATCCGCACAAATGGGTGGGGTGCACCGATGGCCGGTGCACCCCACCCATTCCTGAACGCCCTGCGGACGCTCTACCAGCGATACCAACGGCCCCGCTTTCCGCCTGCGCCTGTGGAGCGGGCGAAGAATCCGACGAGCCACAGCACCAGGACGATCACGGCGATCCACCACAGTGCCTTGAGGGCGAATCCGGCACCGAAAAGAAGCAGGATGAGCAGCAGAACCAGTAGCAGGGGAACCATAGTTATCAACCTCCGTCCCGCCGTCTGCCCCGCGCTGCTACCCGCACACGCGGAAGACGCGGGTGTTTTTTCCGAACGGGTCGGGGAACTCGTGCGCGCGGTCGGCGCATTCGTATCGCCCGGGCCGATAGTGGAAACCCTTCACGCGATGAGTCCCTGACCGACATCCCCCTCATCGTCCACCGTGCGTCTCGGCCGGCCGGTGAGCGGCCGGGGCGGGACGGGCCGGGGCGCTGCCGAAGGTTGGTGGGGGTCGCGGCACGGTGTGATCGTGTAGATGCGTCGGGGGATCGACGAGGGACACGGTGGTGACGTCGGCCCGCAGCGCGCACGTCAGCGCACCGGGGATCAGGGCGATGGCGCAGCCGGCCGCGACCAGGGCCAGTTTGCCGAGCAGGTCGGCCGCGGTGAGGTCGATGCGGGGGCTGACCCCCGAACGGGCGGCATGGTGGCGAAGCAGCGCCGCCGAGCCGTCGTTGTCCACCCAGGTCTGGCCGGCCAGTGTCCGTATGTGCACCGGGCCGCGCCCGGCCTGTGGATGGCCGACGGGCACGACGACGACCATGTCGTCCAGTCCCAGGAACCGCCGGTCGACCCGCGGGTCGTCGGGGAGCCCCGGTGGCGCATCGGTGACGACGGCGAGGTCGAGATCGCCGGTGATCACACGGTGGTGCAGTGACGCGCTCAGCCCGGGCAGCAGGCTCCACCGGAGGGATCGGGTTCGCTCCAGCAGCCCCCGGATGGCCTCGGGGACGACGCCCGCGGCCAGAGAGGGGGTCGCACCGACGGCCAGCAGCCGGTCGAACCCTCCGTCACGAACGTCTCGTGCGCGCGCACGGCGCGGTCGGCCTCGGCGAGCGTGGCCAGGGCGTGGCGCCGGAACACCTCGTCGGCGGGTGTCGGGCGCACCCCGCGCGCATGGCGCTCCATCAGGGGCACGCCGACCTGCCGTTCCAGCCCGGCGATCTGCCGGGACACGGCCGACTGCGTGTGATTGAGCTCGGCCGCCGCCGCCGACAGCGACCCGAGCGCCAGGACGGCTGTACCGACATCGCCGCCGCCCTCCGCCGCTCAGCCCGCGACTGCCGTCGGCCCCTGTCAGCCCTTGGCCTCACCGAGCTGGAGGTTCCCGGCACGGCCGGGCGGCCGATACCGCAAGAGGATGTTGCCCGATCGGAACACGGTCACCGCCCCGGCCCCACCGTCTTGGGCACGGCGTTCATGAAGGCCGCGACCTCCGGCAACCGCTGCGCGGCACCGGCCGAGGTCCAGACCTCGGCGAAGTGCTCGAAGGTGCGCCGGCCCAGTAGCAGGGCACCCACTTCGCGGGTCTGGCGCAGGTTCCAGTCGAAGAACTCCTCGTCGTACAGGCCCCAGTCCAGTTCCCCGCCGGGTCCCTCGTGATAGCCGTCGAGGGAACAGAACAGGAACGCGGACACCTGCTGCTGTCCGCCATGAGGTGTCGAGCCGCCACTCATCTCGTCTCCTTCCAGTCGTCGCTGCATCAGACAGACTGGCACCGAAGGCAAAACTCAGCGGACGTGCCCCGGCTCTGCTCCCGACCACCCCGGACAGAACGCGTTCACGCGAAGACCCTGACTGCCCATCCATGACGGGACGTCACAGATCACCGGATCTGAAACAGCTTCTGACGCTTGCGGCTGCCGCCCCGGCTGCGACTGCTGCTGATCCCCTTGTCCTGCTGAGGTGTGCGGCTGGGGCAACCAGAGCCGTGAAGAACGTGGCCCCTGGTGCGCCAGGGGTCAGCGCTCAGGCTTGGGGGGCCGTCGCATCAGCGCGGCCGTGGCCTGGTCGAGGGTGACCTTGTCGTGCAGCAGGGCGGAGATCACGTCGGTGATCGGCATCTCGACGTCATGGGCGTGGGCCAGGGCGAGGATCGCTTCGGCGGACTTGACGCCCTCGGTGGTCTGCCGGGTGGCGGCCGTTGCCTCCTCGACGGTCAGCCCCCGGCCGAGGTGGGTGCCGAAAGTGCGATTTCGCGACAGCGGAGAGGAGCAGGTGGCCACCAGGTCGCCCAGGCCGGCAAGCCCTGCGAGGGTGGCCGGGTGGGCGCCCATGGCCACCGCCAGCCGTGTGGTCTCCGCCAGGCCGCGGGTGATGAGCATGGCCGAGGCGTTGTCTCCCAAGCCCATGCCGGAGGCGATGCCGACCGCGAGGGCGATGACGTTCTTCACCGCGCCGCCCAGCTCGCAGCCGGTCACGTCGGTGCTGGTGTAGGGGCGGAAGCAGGAGGTGTGGCACGCCTGCTGGAAGCGGCGGGCGGCGTCCTCGTCGGGGCAGGCGACGGTGGCCGCAGCGGGCTGGCCGTCCATGATCTCGCGCGCCAGGTTCGGGCCCGACAGCACCGCGACCCGGTCCGCGCTCACGCCGGTCACCTCGGTGATGATCTGACTGGCCCGCAGACGACTGCTCTGCTCGATGCCCTTCATCAGGGACACGATCACCGTGTCGGGCCCGATCCGCGGCGCCCACGCGGCGAGGTTGGTCCGCAGGGTCTGTGCGGGGATGGACAGCACCAGGAAGTCCGCGCCGGCGAGTGCGGCGGCCGGGTCGGTCGTCGCCGTCAGGGCGGCGGGCAGCTCAACATCCGGGAAGTAGCCGGGGTTGCGGTGCTGCGTGTTGATCGCGTCGGCGATCTCGCTGCGGCGGGCATGCACGATGACATCGGTGCCGGCGTCGGCCATGATCTTGGCGACAGCAGTGCCCCAGGACCCGGCCGAGAACACTGCCGCACGGACACAACGACGCTGAGTCACTGCGGAATCCTCACGTCGGGACAGCGGCCGGGCCCGGTCATCGTATCGGCCGCACCGAGCCCGGCAGAGTGGGCAGCACCTGGTACGTCTCGCACAACATGCTCGCAACAACTCGCCCAAGCTGTGTCAGCCCATCGCCCCGGCTGTCTCCACGAGAAGGTCACCCTCGACGAGGCCGTGGCGGCGCTGATGCAGCGGCCCTGCAAGCCCGAGCGCTGATCCCGCCGAGTCCACGACCGCGTCGGCAGGGCTGACCGGCCTGGTCAGGTGTGTCAGGTGCCCAGCAGCCGGTGCAGGGCGCGGCGGGCGCGGGACGGGGCGAGCGGGTCGTGCTGAAGCTGTAGGAAATGGTTGAGGGACAGCATGATTCCGACGAGTTCGTAGATCAGTTGGCCGGGGTCCGTGTCCGCCGGCAGGTCCCCGGCCTCGATCGCGCGTCGGACGTGGAGACGCAGATCGCGCTGCCACAGTGCGTTCATGCCCGCGACCGCGTCGCGCACGGGTCCGTTCCGCCCGTCGAACTCCGCCGCCGCCGCGGTGAAGAAGCAGCCGCCGGGCAGCACGTCCCGCTCCAGATACGACACCCACGCCTCGCACACCGCGCGCAGATGCGGCAGTCCCGGCGGCACCTCCCGCACCCGCTGCGGCACTTCTCGGGCGAACAACTCCGACGCGGTGTCGACGACGGCGAGTTGGAGGCTCTCCTTGGTGCCGAAGTGGCCGAGGACGCCGGCCTTGCTCATACCCAGCTCGGTTGCGAGTCGGCCGATCGTCAAGCCCTGGAGCCCTTCCACCGAGGCGACAGCCAGGCTGCGGTCCAGAATGCGCTGCCGGGTGCGGCGCGTCTCCAGGACCGAGTTCCTTGGGCTCATGGGGGTTGATGATAGCCACCCCCTCCTGTTGAGCGTCCGACCGATCGGTCGCTTCCGCGGTGACGGGATCCGGATCGGTGCGTCGACACCGGAGGTGACGAACACCTCGGCGGCGGCGGTGAGCACCGTCTGCCGGTTGCGCCGGGCGTCGGCCCGCTTGCTGCGGGCCGATGGCTCCCCGGCCGGTCCGTCCGTAGGCATCACGTCCTCCTTCGGCACCGCTTGACAAAGCGGAGCATCGTTCCGGATAGTAAGTGGAGCAGTGTTCCGTTTTGGCTTGGGCGAAGCGGGACGCTCTCTACCGCCCCGTCCGTCGCCGGTCCCACGAGACCCGCGGCCGGCGGGGGCCACAGAAGGGGAACCAACGCATCGTGAACGCCTCCACTGACACCGCCACCGCCGACACCCTGGGCGCGCCCGTTCCGGTCCTGTCCTTCGGTCCGGTGGTGCTGTCCGTACCCGGACGTCCCGTGGACATGCATGTACGGGTCTCAGCACCCGCGACCGGAACCGGACTTCCCGTCATCCTGCTCTCTCACGGTCAGGGCCCCTCGAACAACCTCTCCTCCCTGAACGGCTACGCGCCGCTCGTCAACTCCTGGGCGGCACAGGGGTTCGTCGTCGTCCAGCCCACCCACCTCACCTCCCGGACTCTGAGCCACCTGGTCGCCGACGCCCCCGGAGCACCCTTCTTCTGGCGCTCGCGTGCCGAGGACATGACACACATCCTCGACCGGCTCGACGTGATCGAAAAGGTCGTGCCGTCGCTCGCCGGGCGGATCGACCACACCGAGGTCGCCGTTGCCGGACACTCCTTCGGCGGCTTCACCTCCAGCCTCCTGCTCGGCGCCCGGGTCACCGACCCCGACAACGGGGAGGAAGTGAGCCTTGCCGAGTCCCGGATAAGGGCGGGTGTGCTGCTGGCCGCGCCCGGCAGGGGCGACGTCCTCAACGGGCCCCTGGCAGACGCGCTGCCCGTCTTCCGGACCATCGACTTCTCCACGATGACCAGGCCCGCGCTGGTCGTCGCCGGCGACGAGGACGACTCCCGGCACTTCACGGACAGGGGACCGGACTGGCACGCCGACCCCTACACCCTCAGCCCCGGCCCCAAGTCCCTGCTCACCCTGTTCGGCGCGGGGCACGCACTCGGCGGGATCCCCGGATACGACGCCGCCGAGACCACGGACGAGAGCCCCGGGCGAGTCGCCGCCGTCGGGCGGCTCACCGCGGCCTACCTCCGCTCCGAGCTCCACCCCGGCGACAACACCTGGCAGACCGCACGCGAGGCGCTGGCGACCGGCCCCGACCCGGTCGGACGGGTCGAATCCAAGTAAGCGGTCCGGATAACCCTTTCCAACCGGCCGTCCAGGCACGGCAGGAACAGGCGCCCGTCGTCCAGGAGCCCCCATGCCGGCGATGGAGCACGGGGGACCGGGGGGTGACGCCGACCGGCAAGCAGTCATGCCGATCGACAGCCGGCCACCAGCCGCCCCTTCCGGGCTCAGCCCGCAAGCCGCCCGTTGATCGGCGGCCGTGAGTGACATGTGGAGACCGGCTGTCGTGGAGGTCCGCCTTCCCCGGGCCACGTACGCTGCACCGGGAGGTGGCTCCGGGTCAGGTGCCGGAGCCACCGGTGGACCGGCCGCGCCGGTGGAGGATCAGTCCTCGTTCGGGTCGAGGACGCGGCCCTTGAGCTTGATGGGGCCGGCGGCCCCCACTCGGAGCTCGCCATCGGTGTAGCGGCCCGGTGCCGCGCCGTCGACGGCGGTGACCTGGGCCGCGTAACCGATGCACTCCTGGTTGGTGGACAGGGACGGGTTGTGGGTGAAGGTGAGCGTGCGGCCCCCGTTGCCGAGGGTGCCCTGGGTGGTCTGGAGGTTGCCCTTCGCCTGGAGCGTGTTGACGTCGTGGTAGGCCCAGGAGAGCCAGCTGGTGAAGACGAAGCCGGTGGGTGCCTTGAGGGTGAAGGTGATGTTGCCGGGGTTCACCGGGTCCGGGACGGTGCTGAGGATGCCGAAGCTGAGGTGGGCCGGCACTCCTCCGGGCGCGTCCTCGACGATGCCCTGCTGGAGGATGTACAGCTTGTTCTCGGCTCCCGGCTCAACGGATGCCTCGGTCTGCGTGGCCATGATGTCCCTTCTGGGGGTGGGGGGTGTCCGCGTGGGCGGATCCGCCGGTGGCGGGCTTGAGGGGGGTGCTCGCTCATGGGCCGTCGGGGCCGTCGGGGTCGTCGACGGAGGCCTTGAGCGGGCCGGGAGGCGCCGTGGCGGTCGGCGCGTGGTCGGCCAGGAGCGGACCGAGGACCACCAGGGCGCCGAGGACGATGTCCTCGTAGAGGTAGAACCCCGCTTCCAGGGGCGGCAGTTCCTCATCGTCAGCGGTGCCCTCGGCGCCGGAGTCCGCGGCGGTGGCGTCTGCGGCGGTGGCGTCCGCGGCGTCGTGGGTCTCGTCCTGGGAAGCGGGCTCGCTGAGCAGGTCCGTGAGGTCCTGCGTGGCGCCCCGGAAGGCGGCCCGGGCGGTGGTGGCCAGCAGGCGCAGGGGCAGGTCGAGGGCGGCGGCGGTGCGCTGGCCGGGGATCAGTGTCGTCGCGGTGGGTGCCGCCTCCGCGGTGGCGGCGAGCCACTGCACCGGCAGGGAGCAGGCGGAGATGATCCGCTCGGTGGCCATCAGGGGCGGTGGGTCGCCGTCGACCATGAGGTCCTCCCACTCCATGAGGTCGAAGAGGAACTGGCCTCCCTTGTGGAGGGGCCAGGGCCGGACCGTGTCGAGCAGGACGCGGGCGCGTTCGGGATCGCGCCGGCGCAGTGCCACGCCGTACCGGGCCAGCGTGCACAGGCCCCGGCGCAGCCGGCTGTTGCTCTGGCCGAGGAAGGCGAGGGCCCGGTGGTCGGTCGGGGTCAGCGGGCCGGTGTCGGCGGGGCCGGACGGCGGCGGGGGAGCGGTGGTGGTCACAGGGGCCTCGAGGTGACGTAGTGGGCGATCTGCCGCAGGACGGCTTTGCCTTCGTTCTCGGGGATGACACGCAGGTCTTCCTCGAAGCGCGTGATGCCTTCGGCGGCGAGCCGGTCGGCGAGGTCGGTGGCGTATTCGATGGAGCCGTGCCGCCGCATGGCGGAGAGGAGTTCCTCGGCGTGCTGCTGGGTCTTGTCGGTGCGGCGCCGGCGCAGGATGTCGAGGAGGCGGGGCCGCTCGTGGGCGTACGCGGTGCGCATGAGGTGGATCAGCATCACCGTGCGCTTGCCTTCGAGCAGGTCTCCGAGGGGCTCCTTGCCGTAGAGGGCTTCCTCGCCGACGAGGTTGAGGATGTCGTCCTGGATCTGGAAGGCGATGCCGATCAGGCGGAACGCCTCGTCGAAGCGGCCCAGTACGGCCGGGTCGGTGATGCCGGCGCAGACGGCTCCGATGCGGCACGGGCTGATGCAGGTGTACCAGCCGGTCTTCTTGGTGCTCATGGTGAAGTAGGCGTCGTCGGCCTCGGGGACGACGTCGTGGCGGATCCATCCCAGTTCCATGGCCTGGCCCTCGACGGACTCGCGGCACATGTGGATCGCTTCGTGGATGAGGCCCAGGGTGCGGGCCAGACCCAGCGTTTCCAGGTTGGACAGGACGGCGTCGACGGCGAGCAGGTTCAGGCCGTCGCCGACGTTGACGGCCAGACCCAGGCCGTGTTCCTCGTGCATGGTCGGCAGGCCGCGCCGGTGGGTGGACTCGTCGGCGATGTCGTCGTGGACGAGGAAGCCGTTGTGGAACAGTTCCAGTGCGGCGGCGGCGCGTACGGCGTCGTCGGGGCGTCCGCCGAAGGCGGCGCAGGCCGCGATGGTCAGGGTGGGCCTGAGGCCCTTGCCCTGCCGGGCGGGGTAGGAGCGCATGAGGTCGTACAGCTCGGCGCGCGGCTCGCGGTCCGGCAGCAGCCGGTCGATCTCCTCGTTGGTGCGGGCCCGGCACCGGCGCATGGTCTCCATCAGGTCCGCGTCCCGGACGGTGTCCGGCAGTGACCAACTCGTGCCGGCCCGTCCGTCCCACAGCAGACGCGGGGCCCTGACAGTGGTGTCGCCGATCAGCGCGGGCGATGCGGGCGCTTCCTGGGGGGAGCGCCGGGCGAGGAAGTCCAGCGCCGTCCAGTCGACCGGGTCGGCGGCCGGTTCCCGGGCGGCGGGTGCGGCGTCGCCCCACAACTGGGGGGCCTGTTCGCGGTAGGCGCCCCAGAGTTCCTGCATGCTGCGCAGCCCCGCCGCACGCTGGGACAGCAGCGTGAAGGCCCGCCACACGGCGAGGGTCTCCTCCTGGGCACCGCGGATGTCGAGGCTGTCGGGCAGGACCTGGTCGACGGGTGGGTGCTGGAGGTCGAACAGCAGGTTCATCGCCCGGTTGTCGAAGGCGACCTCGACGTCCGGATCCGGGCAGCGGTCCTGGCGTACGACGATACGGCTGTGCCGTGCCGTGAGCGTGGCGTGGCTGCCGTCGTTGAAGTGCAGGCCGAGCTGGATGCCGCGCAACTGGTCGGCGGCGGCGGCGAGGATGGCCGGCGCCCGGTCGGACAGGGCGGCGACGGTCTCGTCCAGCAGTCGGGCGCCGGTGAACGCGGGCAGGGTCTCAGTCACGGGCGCCACCTGCGAACTCCACGATGCCCTCGGTACGGAAACCGATACGGCGCCCGCCGACCCGCCCTTCCACCGTGCACGGGCCGAGGGTCTCGTGCACGCTGAACGGGTGCAGGCTCGTCTCGGAGGGGTTGGCGATCCGGCCGGCCGTGCGCGAGCGGAAGTCGAGGACGAGACGGTCCTCGCCGAGCCGGGCGGTGATCAGCAGCCGGCCGGGTACCGGGGCCATCGGCGGGGTGCCCAGCACGTCCGCCAGCGGCGGCACCATCACCACCCGGTCGCGGTCCAGGGCACCGCTGACCGCGACCCGCAGATTGCGGCGCGGGAAGTGACGGACCATCCGACCCTCGTGCCACAGCATCACCGACCCGTTGGCCGCGTCCGCCGGACGTGCGGGCTGGAGCAGGGTGAAGACCACCGCCGAGGGCGGGGCGGCACCGGCGGGGCCGGACGGGTCGTTGACGAATCCGAACACCCAGCCCCCCAGCGTGGGCCAGGACCACCGGCCGCGCACCCGTTCGTGGTAGCCCAGCAGGTCCGTCGCGGTGACCGTGCCGTCGCCGTGCCGCAGGGTTCCCTCGCCCAGCACGCCGGGCTCCGACTGCCAGCGCAGGTGCTCGTCCTCGCCGAAGGGGGCGCACTGCGAGGTGCACGGCCTGCTGGTCCGGGTCAGCCGCACATCGGCCGCCGGTGCCCCCGATCGGGCCGCCACCGCGAACGCGCCCGGCTCGCCGTGCGGATGCGGTAACCGGAACGCCGACCAGGGCCGTGCGGGCTGTTCGGCGTTGAACTGCGTCGAGCTCCAGCCGTGTCCCTCCTCGTGGACGAGGAGGATCGCCATGTGCTGTCCCTCCGCCGCCGTGCCGGTACCGCTGCGCCGCCCGGTGACCGGAGCACCCGGATCCGCGAAGACCGCGCCGGAGGAGGACCCCAGAACGGACAGGTTGGCGATCAGAGCCTGCCGGCCGCACCGCGACAAGAACGCGTAGTGCAGCCATCTGCGGTCGAGCGGATGGGTGAGCGGGGCATGCGGGAAGGGGCCCGGGGGCCCGAGCCTCGAGAGGGTCGGCGTGGACACATTTCGAAAGCTAACTCACCGTCCCCTCACTTGTCACAGCAAGTGACGTTCGGGCGGGTGACCTGGGAGCACAGAAACGTTTACTTTCATACTCGTGGTTTGAGAGCGCAAAGAGCCGTCCGGGATGGGTGGTCCGCCCCAGACGGCTTACGAACGGCTCAAGGGCCGGAGCGCTCGGCGAGGGTGTCCCTTGCGTGCCTTTGGCGGCGGCTAGTCCCAATGCCGCTCGGTTAGGGGTTCCGCTGTCGGCGCGATGCTCGGCGTTTCGATTGGTGATGCGGGTGCAGCCCTTGTAGTGGTTCTCGGGTCCGC